>JABSRA010000029.1:10747-50109 GCA_013215445.1 Oceanospirillaceae bacterium | reverse complement strand
GCATTTCAGCTCGCTAGGCCAAATGTAGGTAATTCAGAGGGCTAAAATGAAAAAGCATGTAAATTATGCGCTGTTAGGCTGTGGCATGATGGGACAAGAGCATCTGCGAAATATAGCCTTACTCGATAACGCTACGGTAGTCGCTTTTGTAGAACCTGATTTAGCAATGAGAAATAAGGCTCAGCAACTAATACCAAATGCGGATGTTTATGAGAGTCTAGAGAGCTTAATTACCCATCCTGGATTAGATGCAGTCGTCATCGTCACCCCTAATTATCAACATGCAGACCAGTTACTGTATATTTTAAAAAACAGTCAATTAGCGATATTAATCGAAAAACCGGTGATTACCGATATAACCCAAGTTGCGGCGATTAAATTGGCAGCAGCGGCACATAGTGCACCTATTTGGGTGGCGATGGAATATCGCTACATGCCTGTCATTGAACAATTCAAACAACGTCTAATTGCCGGGGAAGTTGGGGAGCTAAAGATGCTCACTATCTGTGAACATCGCTTTCCATTTTTGTCTAAAGTTGCCGACTGGAATCGCTTTAACAGTAATACAGGCGGTACATTGGTCGAGAAATGCTGTCACTTTTTTGATTTGATGCGCTTGTTAAGTAACAGTGAAGTGGTGCGTGTTTATGCCAGTACCGGGCAAGATGTGAATCATAAAACTGAGCGTTACGCGGGTCAGTCGCCAGATATTATTGATAACGCCTATGTCGTATTAGACTTTGCCAGCGGTCTTAGGGCAATGTTGGAGTTAAACATGTTTGCTGAAGGTGCCCAATACCAAGAGCAGATCAGTGCGGTAGGAGATCAAGCCAAATTAGAGTGTTTTGTACCAGGCCCCGGTCGATTCTGGCCAGCAGCGTTAGGCGCTGCCCCCGTGGCTAAACTGGTGAAAAGTCCAAGAGCAGCTAAAGGGCCTGTTACCGACTATGTTGAGGTTGACCCAACATTATTACAGGCTGGAGATCACAATGGCTCTACCTATTACCAGCATTTAGGTTTTTATCAAGCTATCGTCGCGGGTGCACCGGTAGAAGTGTCGGTTGCCGACGGGTTAAAAGCGGTCGTAATAGGTTTGGCTGCCCAACATTCAGCCAAGACCGGCCAAGCAGTGAATATCATTGAAAATGGCTATAATTACCGATGATAGTCTGGCTCTTAATGGATTTTTGTTGTTAGCACAGTGTTTGTAGCAGGCGAATCAGCACAATAATTCATTCACTATTGATTTACTAAAGATAAAATCACTGATAAACTACTTGAGCCTGTTAGTAAATCCATCCAACGGCTTTTTGTTGCCCGGTGTGAAGGGCGGGGCGGTCGATGGCAGATAAAGTTCGTTTCAGTATTGAAAAGAGTATCGGTTGGAGAGACCCAATGACTATTTTAATTGATGTTATAAAAGAGCAGAAGCAAGTAGCCGGTTTAGACTTTCCATTGGTGATTAAACCAAGCACTGCAAAGATAGCCAGCAGTAAAGATGCTTTCAATCGCTGGGTAGCGGAAAACACCCAAGAATTGAAGCAGCGACTGATTGAGCATGGCGCGGTCTTGTTTCGTGGATTTCCACTGGCTAGTGCCGATGATTTTGAAACTATGCTCAATCAAACCGATTTTAAAAATATGCCCTATGTTGGTGGCGCTGCTCCTCGATCCCAAGTGACGGCCTCTAGAGTTGTGACTGCCAATGAATCGCCAGCCACTGAAAAAATACCTTTTCATCATGAAATGGCGCAGGTACCCACGCCTCCCGGATATATATTTTTCTACTGTGATACCGCACCCCAAGAGGGTGGAGCCACTTCAATATTGCATTCTGCTGAAATTTGCCAGCGATTTTTTGCCCTTGCGCCTGAGTTTGCCGCCAGTATTGAACAATCAGGTGTAAGCTATCGACGCGTCATGCCCCTAGAGACAGATAAGAGTTCGGCAATTGGGCGCTCTTGGCGCGAAACGTTTCAAGTACAAGACCAAGCGCAAGCTGAAAGTGTGATGCGTGAAGCCGGTATGAGCTGGCAGTGGCTAGAAGATGGTAGTGTCGCGACCAAAACTCAAGCATTACCTGCCATTCGTTTCGATCCTGAAATCAAGCAAAAGGTTTTCTTTAATTCGATAGTTGCGGTATATACCGGGTGGAATGATAGCCGGAACAAGGGCGAAGCATCGGTGCTGGGTGCAGACGATAGCGTGATGCAACCCCTGGTGATAGCGGAACTAGTCAAAGAAATGGATAGGTTATGTGTGAACTTTAAATGGCAGCCAGGCGATGTGTTATGGCTAAATAACCATACTGTGATGCATGCCAGGCAGCCTTTTAAAGGGGATAGATTGACCTTGGCGTCGATCTCTTTTAAATAAGACTAAACAGTAGCTATCTTAGTGCAGCATGGATAATCAGCTGGTCCGAAAACAGCCAGCTGTCTCGCTTGCATTTATTACATGTCAGCCATTGCACTTGTCGTCGAAAAATAACAGATGACAGGACACAGCAGACTCACTTCTATAACGGAGCATTTCGCTAGTAATAGCATGACCGCACTAATATTGTCTAGGTAACAAAATTAGAAAAATTATTAGAGGTTGTTGAAAGTGACTAAAGGCTAATTTGCGACGCCTTGGTTCTCAACAGCTAATCAGTAGTTAAGCCAACTGTATCTGCGCAATATCCTTTAGCCCAACCATGATTGCCCCATAGGGTTGTTTTTTGACCTGTGCAAACTGCTTAAACATGCTACTAGCGGTGTGGCTTTTAGAACGCCTAGCAAGCTAATAAAACTCACTATGAAGGGTTTGGATAATGCTCAAGATTAGCCTCTAAGCGCTTATTTGGGAACATGCGAATAAGTCCAAAATGTTCTCAGCGGGTTTTAAAATGGCTAATACCCATAAACAGGTCACGCAGAGACGCGAAAGGTAGCGCAGTGGAATGACTCGTTCTTTCCAAGCTGCCTGACCAACTACCGCGTCCTGCTATCGCCCTTTATCTACATCCGTGTAGGAAAAATAAATACAGATGAAACAAGGTTTTATCTCTGTTCGCTGTTTTTAAGCCCGCCCTTCGAGGCGTACAGAGCATCCCGATCTCGTTGTTATTAATGATCACTTAGTGCATGAGCGGACGGTGGGACTTGAAGCTAATATAGTATAAATATAAAAGCATCTACCAAATTGGAAAATGCTGCTTGGCAGATTAGAATACGGCTTTGAAAGATTGATCTTCTAAAATTGAATTTAAGGTATTTTCAAATTCACTCGATAGTTTATCAAATAGAAAATTCCCCATGCTGATGCGTTTAACAGCAAGGTTTGTCAATGACTTGAAATCGGGTAAATCGGGCATGCACATAACATTGACGGGCATCGCAGTGGCTTTGACAACAGCTGCAATGTCTGCGGTTTTAGTTATACAGGGAACAAATAAGCCATCTGCGCCAGCTATTTCATAAAGCTTCGCTCTTTTTTGAGTTTCAAACAAAGCGTCTTCTTGTCCCAATAGAAAAGTATCCGTTCTGACATTTATAAAAACATCAATTTGATCTTTTACCAACTGCCCCTTAATGGCAGAAAGATATCCGGCGAAACTGTTTGCATCCACTAATGCACGCGTTTGGTTAACTTTACTGTCTTCAATGTTAATACCGACGACTCCCGCTTCGACTAGAGATTTGATATAGGCAACCGTGGTGAGCGGATCTTGACTGTAGCCAGCTTCTATATCAACGGTCAGTGGCAGGGCGCTAGATATTGCAATGCGTTTTACTATAAATAACAGTTCTTCAAATGACATTTGTTCACCATCTTCATAGCCCAACATGCTGGCGATAGCAGCGCTTGATGTGCCGATAGCCGAGAAATGTAATTTCTCGGCGGTTTTAGCACTAGCCGCATCCCAGACATTGCAAATAATTAATGGCGTAGCTTGTTGGTGTAGTGCATTGAATTTCTGTATTTTCATCATACTCATCTCATTTTATTTTGCCCTAATGACAGTGGGCAAGCTTGGTTAGTGGTACTAAGTGTGCAGCCACTGCTAAGCTAAGACCAATGATAAAAAGCGAGTTATATTATAAGCTAGTCTTATAATATAACTATCCACTCCTCTAGGTTTCAATATACTCAGTATCTTTATGGACAAAATTTTAAGAAATATAAATGTATTACGTAGTTTCGAGTGTGCAGCGCGGCATAATAGCTATGGCAAAGCAGCAGCGGAGTTATGCATCTCGCAAGCGGCTGTTAGCCAGCAAATGCGTCAATTAGAAACAGCCATTGGTAGCAAACTGTTTTTACGAAAAGGCAAAAAAATGCTCTTGACGCAAAAAGGGCAAACCCTATTTAAGGGCGTGCAACAGGCATTTAAAATTTTGCACAAAAGCATAAATGAGGTAAGAGATGAAGGTATTGCTGGCAGCTTAAGCATTACTTCCACCCAAGCCTTTACCGCATTATGGTTAATGCCAAAAATAAATAAATTTTCAGCACAGTATCCAGACATTAAGATACGTGTGATGTCGTCGCCTCATTTTGACGATCTTAAACAGCAACATATTGATCTGGCTATACGCTTTGGTATAGATGTTAAGGAAAATAAAGAGACTGGATTGGTCTGCGAGTATTTTGGTGTAGATCCAGTTTACCCTGTATGCTCTGCGCAACTAGCAAAAACCATGGATTTTCATGCGCCAGCCGATCTGTTGCAAACCTGGTTGGTCAGTCTGGAAAGTCCGGGGCCTTATGACTGGCCATCTTGGTTTGAACATGCTGGTGTAAAAGGATTTGAGCAACATCAACAATGGACTCAAGTTAACAGCACTGACATGGCGCTAAATGCGGTAATAAGTGGCCATGGTTTTACCTTGGCCGCTAGGTATTTGTGTATTGAGCAACTTGAATCGGGTCAACTTACCATGCCAGTAAAAATCTCCCACCCCAATGTGGTCAAACGCTATCTGGTGTTTGATCCCAATTCTGCAAAAATAGCGCGGTTAATGGTATTTATGAACTGGTTAAAGGCAGAAATGCAACATGTCTCATTAACTGAAGACAATAACTCGCATAGATAAGCACCAATGTCCTAGGGTTTTATGGTGCACAGCAAATGCTATTAATCCGTTGCTTCTGGGGCGACTGCTGCTCGCTGTAAACAGCCCGTGAGCTACTTCAATTATTGGTAAAACTACAGTTCATGCTGTTATTGTTAAAATACCAGTTTTTAGCAGTGATGACCGACTGCAATGAGCTTGAAGCAGACGTTAGCTAAAGAGGCTCTGAGACATCCACTTAGCGCATCAAATAACCTTTAAAGAACAGCTAATATACTGTTTTGTGTGCACTCTGGTACGAATTTGTTAAAAGCTAATTGGCTAGCCACTTTATTTTCAATGAATCTATACCAAAAATGGCTATTCAATCTCTTGAATAACCACCCTTTGACTTAAGAGTCCGAAATTACCTCGGGGTGCTCTGTTAGGTGCTAAGCTGAAGGTGAGCAGATAAGTAACTTTAAGGGAAGATAATATGTCAATACACCACGAGATCGTTTTTAACAGCAGGGTGAATCGTATTTTTGATGCACTTACCAAAGCTGAGCAATTTAGTGAGTTAACCGAGGCGCCAGCAACAATAGATGCGCAAGCCGGCGGCTTGTTTTCATGTTTTGGCGGCATGATTACCGGTGTCTCCCTCGAGATCATTGCTAATAAAAGAATCGTTCAGGCATGGAGAGTAGGGAACTGGGATGAAGGCGTCTATTCCATTATTAAATTAGAGTTTGTCGAGCTAAATGAGTCAGAAACTAGGTTGATATTTGACCATTGGGGATTTCCCCAGGAGCACCGGGAACATTTAGATTCAGGCTGGCATGAGAGATATTGGGAGCCGCTGAAAAAGTATTTGCAAACCTAACTAATCAGTTTCAGTGGCTACTCGGTGGATCGAGCGTTAATCCATCTTTGAACAACGTTGCATCAGGCTGCCTGTGTATGAGTATCAATACGATTAAGCGCGCAGGCAAGCTGCGGGGCTTAAGCAGAGGCATTTAAGGACTAGGGTGACTAATTTATGCCTCTGGTTCGGTGATCATCGCCTGTTTTATCTGCTCTATGACTCTGCTGGGCAGTCGTTTCAAGAGAATGCTGTTGGTCTGTTCATCAAACTCTATGTCTTTTCCTGACCCTAGCGTGCCCAGTGACTTCTTGGCGAAGTCCAAAGACCAGTTATCGGCTTTCGCTTTCACTTTAGTGATGGCGGTTAAGGTGTGATTGTGGGGTTGGAACTCTTGGGAGACACTGTATTCATTACCATTGGCGAATTTGCTAAAGGTGCCGCTAAGCTCTTCTGCGCGATCATTGGGCACGTGAGAATTCAAGATTTGTTCGACATCCGGTAAATTGGCACTTTGCTTGTCACTGCGCTGCGCACTTAAGTAACTGACCACATCTTCAACCACTTGTTCGCGTTTATCGTTCATGCCATTTTGACTGCAAAAATCACGCGCGGCTCTGATTAATTCACTGGTCGACTTTTTTGAGGCTACGACGTCAGTACAGCCGAAAGCATTGGCAAAAAAAGCGGCATCTGCTTTGTCTTTACCACCCATAAAACTCAAGTAACTGTCTTTATTTAAGCCGTAAGAGGTGATATTGATCTTGGCGGCTTGGTGCAATTTACCTAAATCTACTTCGCGTACTTCGGTGGGGCTAAGGTTTTCGTTGAAGGAGATGCCGGTACGATTTCTCACCAGTCCGACGAGTAGGTATTCAAATTTTTCATCTTGAAATTGAGAGAATATAACGTAACCGCCTCCCGCTGATTCTGAGGATACTTTACTCATTGCAATCGCCAGCTGTTCTATGCCTACATCGGCGAGTGCTAAAAAGTCATCGGCGGTTTGCCCAGTGGCGACATAATCTTCAAAGGCGCTAATAAAAACGTGACCGTCATCGTTATCAGGGTTGAATGCGCCGTGTGTCAACGTCGCGCGACGCGCCAGTGCATTGTTCAGGGACGCGACAGTTTCTTGGGCGAAGGGATTGGTGATATCGCAAGAGCCACCTAAATCGCTGATAAAAGGCTGTTGTCCTTCATTGACTTGAAGTTCTCGGATAACTAAATTTTTTAATTCCACGATGGGGCTCTCTCAACTGTTAATCAGGCTATTTTAGGCGATAGCCAATGAAGGGCAAGCTATTTCCTATCCCCAGCTAATTTCGATGGTTATTGGCGCTAGCTTAAAACCGCTATCTAGCCGATAATGCGCTATTTCAAATCACTGTTGAGTACTTAGCTTGTCCCAAGAAAAAGCCGAAACGATGGCCATCAGTATCAATGCAATGTTTAGTGGTAATCATTCTTCAATTCAAAAAATTGATCCTAGAGCGAGGATTATCTGTAGTTTTATGTTCGCCTTAGCCGTGGTACTGAGTCGTGATATTGCCGCGTTGCTAATGGCGCTGAGCTGTTCACTGGCAATGGTGTATATGGCCAGATTACCTGTATTGAGCACTTTGAAAAAAATGGCGGCGATGGATTCCTTTATGCTCTACCTGATGGTACTACTGCCCTTTACTGTGCCAGGGGAAGTGATGGTGGTTGTCTGGGGATATGAGGGCAGTTGGCAAGGTTTAGAACAGGCGATTCAAATAACGCTAAAGGCCAATGCTGTGGTACTGATGTTGTTCGCCACTGTCTCTATCATACCCAGCTCTGTTTTGGGCAGTGCGCTCTCCTCGTTGCAAGTAAATATGAAGTTAATTCAGTTGCTGTTATTTACCATGCGCTATTTAACGGTGATCGCCCAAGAGTATGCTAGGTTGCGCCGCTCTATGAAAGCGCGGGCCTTTGTCATGCGTTTTAACTGGCACAGTTGGAAAAGTATCGGCTATTTGATCGCCATGTTGTTAGTGAGATCAATGCAGCGATCACAGCGTATTATCAACTGTATGAAATGCCGGGGCTTTAGCGGGAAATACATCAGTTATTATCCATTGCAGTGGCAGCTTAAGGACACGCGCTATTGTCTGGCGATGGCGCTATTTATTATGTTAATCATTAGTATCAATTTTGTGGGTGGACTATAGACCATGACGGATATCAGAACGCCTTTGTTAGTCGTAAAAAACTTATCTCATCGCTTTATTTCACAGGAACTTTTATTGGATGACCTGTCTTTTTCGATCGCAAGCGGCGAAAAAATAGCCTTGATAGGTGATAACGGTGCGGGTAAAAGTACTTTGTTACAGTTATTAGTCGGCTTAATACCGCTGCAAGATGGAGAGCTGATTGCCCTCGATAAAAAGCTGCTAGCGGAACGAGATTTTGTTGAAATGCGCCAGTTTGTCGGCTTGGTATTTCAAGACCCTGACGATCAACTGTTCTGTCCTAGTGTGCTTGAAGATGTGATGTTTGGCCCACTTAATCAGGGCCTTGATTTATTGGCAGCAGAGCAAAAATCATTACAGATATTGGCCAATCTAGAATTAACGCATCTGATTCACAGAATGGCCTCGGACCTCTCAGGCGGTGAAAAACGACTAGTGACACTGGCCACTGTCTTGGTGATGGAACCGAAAATTTTATTATTGGATGAACCTACCAATGCGTTAGACAGCAAGGCAAAACAAAAGCTGTTAGCGGTGCTGCAATCTTTGGATCAAGCGATGTTAGTTATCTCCCACGATTTGGATTTTCTAAAACAATTAACCAGTCGTTCACTGGTATTGTCTGAGAGAAAATTAGTATCCTTTATTTAGTTCTCGCTGTGAATGTCAGTTTGCCTGCGTCAAATCTGTGCAGATGCAATTCTTTACGTAGCATCTTGTTAAAAAGGGATTTATCATGTCAATCTTGAGCAGGGTGTTTTTAACCGGGTTAGTTATAGAGAATAAATATGTCGATAAGCAATAGCATTAAAGTAGGTATTTTAGGGGCTTCAGGTTATACCGGCGCGGATCTGGTGCGTCTAGCAGCTATGCATCCGCATATGGAATTATCAGTGTTGACTGCGAACAGTCATGCAGGCAAAAAATACGCAGAGGTTTATCCACATTTAGGCGCCCTAAACTTGCCTGATTTGATTAAAATAGAAGAGGCTAACTGGTCTGATTTAGATGTGATTTTTTGCGGCTTGCCCCATGGCACCACCCAAAAAATAGTGGCGTCACTGCCCAAGCATGTAAAAGTGATCGATCTTTCCGCTGATTTCAGATTGCGTGATACAGCCACTTATCAGCAGTGGTACGGTCATGAACACTTTGCACCTCATTTACAGGAAAAGGCGGTTTACGGCTTACCCGAGCACTATAGAGAGCAAATTAAACAGGCCAACTTGGTCGCTTGTCCCGGTTGTTATCCCACTGCGGCACTATTGATGTTAATTCCCCTGTTAAAGGCAAAACTGTTAGACATCAACTCCATTATTATCGATGCGAAGTCAGGTTTGACCGGGGCTGGACGTGGCTTGAAACAAAACACTTTATTTGCTGAAGCAGGCGAGGGAATGAGCGTTTACGGGGTGGCGGGTCACAGACATGCTCCTGAAATAGAGCAGGAGTTAACAGTGGCGCAGGGCGCGGATGTGATGGTGAGCTTTACCCCACATTTGATTCCGATGAATCGTGGCGAATTTGTCTCAACTTATGCGAATTTAACCTCTGGCGCTAGTATCGCTGATATCCGCAAAGTGTTGAGTGATACCTATCGAGATGAGCCATTTGTCAGATTGCTGGAAGAGGGTGCAGGTATTGGTACCCAGTATGTGAGAGGTTCTAACCAGTGCCTGTTATCGGCACATGCCGATCGGGTACCGGGGCGAGTATTACTTTTCTCTACGCTGGATAATTTAGTCAAAGGTTCAAGTGGGCAGGCGATTCAAAATATGAATCTAATGTTTGATTTTGCCGAGACGCTAGGGCTAAATCAGCAGCCGATGTTTCCTTAAATCGAAGCTAGCTAGTGTCCCTCTAAAAACAGCTGTCCTCTCGGGTGTTTCACTGACTCTAGCGCATACCAGCAGAGTGAATTTGGCATGAGCAAACGCCCATATCTAGTATCCTGATAGGGATACAGGGTGATTCAGTTGTCAATAAAGTCCGACAAATAATAAATTTCACTGGGTGAGTAGGTGAGTGGCTGAGAGCGAATAATTAAAGCCGCTTCCAGGTTTCATTACTCAGTGTTCGGCCATCGGTGGCATGGTTATGTTAGGTGCACAGAGGGTTGGGTTTTACCAGAGAGTCGTATTAACTCAGTCGCCGATGCTCGCATAACCTAAGCTCGCAGTCGAATCTGCACAGTAAGAGACTCGGTTAATGCTGGGTGCTCTCCTGTAGAGCATCTGCTAACCAGTGCTTGGCTAAGATCTCGCTGTCGAAGAATGCAAAAGGTAAGGAGGTATTCTCGTATATTGCGGTTATTTGCTGTTTCATGATAAAGCTACATTGAGCTGATACCAAGACAATAGCGACACATTTTAAACCATGCTCTCCTCGTGCTTTTATTGATTGTTTGACGACCTTAAATGCCTCTGGAACAAAAATACTATCATCGTGGAATATTGTCAGCTGTCCCCAGTCACCATCCATCTGCGGTATTATTCGTGCCATTTCAGCGATCAAATTATTCACATGTTGTAAATTAAAAGGACCTGTGGCATCTAACACTAGCAAGTCATGCGTAGTGGTTATGTTAAATTTCCCGTGAGCTTCATGCATTTTTATTCCTAGAGGGGTTAAACAAGTCATTGTATAGAATAAATTTAAAGGGTTTAGATTACTTTAATACCGTCCTGAGATTACCAAAGTTAGCTGTTTAGATTGAAATTGCCAGTTGCTAGCATCTGGGTTTGTGGCGCTTATATGCAGTAATCCAATTCTTTAACTTCATTGTTAAGCTGTTGATTTAGCCAAAATTTCGCGTCAAATAAGGTTTCGAAAAACGCAACTGGCAAATTAGCATTTTGATACAACCCGGATAATTGTCGTTTAATTAGAATGTTGGAGTTTGCATTGCTTAAAACGATGGCCATCAGTTTTAAACCTTTATTCTTTAAGCGGGAAGTGGATAGATTTAGGGCTTCTAAGGCCTCTGGCACAAAGAGGCTATCGTTACGCAGTATGGTTATCTGTCCCCAGCTGTCGTCTAAAATTTCTGCTTGTTGATTAATTTCACTAGAACATTGATTGATAAAATCCACGCTAAATAGGCCTTTGGTATCGCAAATTAGACAATTGCTCTCGGTGATTATTTGATAATTTGGCTGTGTAGCAAGCATATCAAACTCCGGTGGCTGAATTTACCAATGAAAGGATGCAGGGCAGGTCGCTCTCTATCTAATATAGGTAAGTTATGCCATTTTTCATATACTACTTTTTCTCAATAGCGGCGTATTTGCTGAAAAATTTTAGAGTAAATAATTATGTATTTAGCAATACTTAGCCCGGATATAGCAACCAACTGCTTGTGTTCTGTTTAACCTGTTGTTTTATAGGATTTATATTGCTTTCATCCGGACAAAACAGATTGGTGTATCCTCGAAAAAATCTGGGATAAATCCAGCGGCACCATCATTATTCAATCTATACAACATTCGGCTAAGAACAGTGGATAGGGAAGCCGCGAACTATCCTGTACGCCCCGCAGGGTGATCTCTAACGGCCACCAGAGAGGAATCTTTACGTTGTCAGAACGTTGCTAAAGGAGTCGCCATGCGTCTCTATTGTTCAGCGGATCAGAGTGCCACCTTTTCATGGGTATTGACCGCTTAGACTTTCGTTACTAGAAAGCACAGGAGCTTCTGGAGACTTATTCGCTATTCCAAAGACTGTTAAAGAATCAAGGTAATGACTTTGCATGGCCTTTAGTTTCAAACCCTTGGTAGTGTTTATTACTTTGGTGAGGGTAGAGATTGTCAACTCTGGTTATTAATGCCGGTTAATCTAGGGGATAGATTCTATGCAAATTACCGAAAATGATTGTTCGGTTATGTAATATAACAATCAAAAACGGTTGACTTAATACTTGCAATGAATTTAAATGGAAGTAATAGAAAAAAGCAAAAAAACACCCATAGACTGCTCAAAGTCTTTTTTTAAAAGCAAAAATGTAATCGATTACATTAATTTAATGCGAAAATCGTGTGTTTTTAAAAATTGATATAAGCTATTGAAAAACATAATAAATATAAAAATTATGAGAGATAATTATGAGAACAATTAAAGGTCCTGCGCTTTTTTTGGCACAATTTGTCAGCGACGAAGCGCCATTCAATACTTTACCTAATATTGCCCGCTGGGCGGCGGGTATTGGCTTTAAAGGTGTGCAAATTCCCACATGGGACAGTCGTGTATTTGATTTGGAACGCGCGGCAAAGGACCTGGACTATTGCGCACAAGTACAGTCAATTCTGGCGGAACACAATTTAGTAATTACGGAGTTGTCTACCCATTTACAGGGACAATTAGTGGCAGTGCACCCAGTCTACGATCAAATGTTTGACGGTTTTGCCCCAGAGGAGGTGCGCAATAACCCAGATGCTAGACAAAAATGGGCCGTGCAGCAAATGATGTGGGCGGCACAGGCATCCAAAAATTTGGGCCTAACGCAGCATGCGAGTTTCTCAGGGGCATTATTGTGGCCCTTTATGTATCCCTGGCCACAGCGCCCAGCCGGTTTGGTTGAGATGGGCTTTACCGAGCTAGCCGAACGTTGGCTACCAATATTAGACGAATTTGAGCGTTGTGGGGTTGATGTTTGTTATGAAATTCACCCGGGGGAAGACCTACACGATGGCGATACCTTCGATAGATTCCTCGAGGCAACCAATCACCATCCGCGGGTTAATATTTTATATGACCCCTCACACTTTTTATTACAGCAGTTAGACTATCTCGCCTTTATCGATATTTACCACGACAGAATCAAGATGTTTCACGTCAAAGATGCTGAATTTAATCCGACCGGACGCCAAGGGGTGTATGGCGGTTATGCTTCTTGGACAGACCGAGCCGCTAGGTTTCGTTCACTCGGTGATGGTCAAGTTAACTTTAAAGCGATTTTCTCTAAGTTGAGTCAATATGATTTTGATGGCTGGGCGGTGATTGAATGGGAATGCTGCCTGAAGCATCCTCAACAGGGGGCGGAGCAAGGCGTTGATTTTGTTAATCAGCACATTATAAAAGTGACGGATAGAGCCTTTGATGACTTTGCCGACTCTGGTGTCGATGCAGCGACCAACCGAAAAATTTTGGGTCTGTAAATAGCCACTAGATAGAGGTGAATTCTATGAAAAAAATAAAGTATGGCATGGTCGGCGGTGGTGAAGGGGCGTTTATTGGTGATATTCATCGTATCGCAGCGCGCATTGACAACCGTTTTGAACTGGTCGCGGGGGCATTATCTTCCAATGCGGCCCGTGCAGCCTCTTCAGCGGCTAAGATAGGCATTGACAGCGAACGTAGTTATGTCAGTTACGAGGAAATGGCGCGTGTAGAGTGCGCCAGGGCTGATGGTATTGATGCAGTGGTTATTGTAACCCCCAACCACTTGCATTTTCCGGTTGCTAAAGCTTTCTTAGAGCAAGGTATTGCAGTGATTTGCGATAAGCCGGTCACTTTAAATTTAGCACAAGCTAAACAATTAGCTGAGATAATTGAACAGCGCGGTAGCTTTTTCCGCCTCACTCACAATTATACCGGTTATCCCCTAGTGCGTTATGCACGAGAGTTAGTGGCAGAGGGTACCTTGGGGAAAATCAGGTTAGTGCAAGTGGAATACGCCCAAGACTGGTTGAGCGATAAGCAGGAAGAGACAGATAATAAACAAGCGGCATGGCGCACCGATCCTGAAAAGTCAGGGGCCGGGGGTAGTCTGGGAGATATCGGTACCCACGCGTTTAATCTAGCCCAGTTTATATCGGGACAGAACGTACGAGAAATCTGCGCAGACATTGAAGCTTTTGTTGAAGGTCGACAGTTGGATGATAATGCACACGTCATGATGCGCTTTGATCAAGGGGCTAAAGGTTTGCTTTGGTGCTCGCAAGTGGCAGTAGGTAATGCCAATAATCTTAAAATTCGTATCTATGGCGAAAAAGGCGGATTGGAGTGGAGTCAAGAAGAGCCAAATCATCTGATGTACAGTCCAATAGGAGAGCCAACCCGTAAATTGCTTCGCGCCGGTCACGGTGTCTCAGAGATCGCCAATCGGATCAGTAGAACGCCCGCTGGTCACCCTGAAGGCTATCTTGAAGGTTTTGCCAATTTGTATCGTGATATTGCAGATGCACTATTATTGCACCAGCAAGGATTGCCTATCCCCGCTGAATTACAGTTAATCCCGGGTATTAAAGAAGGGGTGGCTGGGTTGCAATTTATCGAGGCGGCGGTGCGTTCCTCTAAGGCCAATAGTCAATGGGTAACACTCAATGACTAAATCTAAATTGGCCAATCAATCCTTTGAACCAATCATGCAGATCGATAATATTGTCAAAGAGTTTTCTGGAGTCCGAGTATTACACAAAGTAACTATCGACATTTTTCCCGGTGAAGTGCTGGGGGTACTCGGCGAGAACGGTGCCGGGAAATCGACCTTGTTAAAAATTCTCTCTGGAATCTATCAAAAAACCAGCGGTTCGATTCGCTTTGCCGGACAAGATGTGTCTATCGACAATCCAGCCAGTGCTAAAGCACTGGGCATATCAATGATTCCGCAAGAATTTAATTTGATAAATACATTGAATGTGTTTGAAAATATTTTTCTTGGAAACGAGCGCAGTAATGGCCTGTTTCTTGATAAAAAAGCGATGCGGGCTAAGACCTTAGGGTTACTGGCAGAATTGAAGACTGAACTAAATCCCGATGCTTTGATTTCCACTTTGAGCGTGGCACAAAAGCAGATGGTGGAAATAGCCAAGGCGCTGGTTAGTGATGTCAAAGTGTTGATCATGGATGAACCCACCACGGTACTCACCAATCATGAAGTAGAGATTTTCTTTGCCTTGGTAGAGCGTTTAAAAGCCCGGGGAGTGACCCTCGTTTTTATCTCGCACAAGTTAAAAGAGGTCAAGTACATTTGTGACCGACTGGTGATCTTGCGTGATGGCTACTTAGTGAGTATCGATGAAGTCGATGATATTGATGAAGCCGATATGGCACGCAAAATGGTGGGCCGTGAACTCAATCAAATTTACCCTAAAAAAGTATTTGGGTCAGATGAACCAGTGCTCAAAGTCAGTAATTTAAATATCAAAGGTTTACTCAAGAACATTAATTTTGAGCTGAAAAAAGGTGAGATTTTGGGTTTTGCCGGCTTAATTGGCGCCGGGCGTACTGAAACGGCGGAAGCCGTAATGGGGCTGCGTAAAAAAGATAGCGGTGAAGTGCAAGTGAATGGCAAGGCAGTCACCATTGGTAGTGTCGCCGATGCAGTCGCCTGCAATATGGCCTATTTATCAGAGGATCGGCAGGGCAAAGGACTAGTGATGAATTTTGATATTATCAAAAACATCAGTCTGATCTCGCTGGCTAAATACGTCAAAGGTCTGATTCGCGCTAGGGCGGAAAAAAAGCAGGCGCAGCATTATGTGAAACTGTTTGATATTAAAGCTGCCTCGATTAACTCTGAATTGATGAATCTAAGTGGCGGTAATCAGCAGAAAGTTTACCTGGCAAAATGGATGGATACTGAACCGGAAATATTGATCTTGGATGAGCCGACCCGCGGTATCGACGTCAATACTAAGAAAGAAATTTATCACTTTATCAACCAATTAACCCACAAGGGTATGTCGGTAATTGTGATTTCCTCTGAGCTTGAAGAACTGATTGGTTTGGCCTCTCGAGTACTGGTAATGCGCGAGGGAGAGATAGTCGGTGAACTGGAAGGGGATGATATCAACGATCGGGAAATAATGTATTACGCAGCGGGTCTTAAGTAATGCTCAAGAGCCGCGCGAGAATAGATAAATACTGTAAAAAATTTGCTGTTTTATACAGCATGTTAAATAAGAAACAGGAAATATAAAATGTCAGAACAAACAAAAATAATCATGGTGTCTCCGCAGAGCCCAATGGCGAGACTCGCCAGGTTTCCATGGGTAACTTATGCACCGCTGATTGCATTGATCATCTTGCTGGTAGCCTCGGGATTGGCCAGTGAACACTTCTTAATTCCACGCAATTTGACCAACGTATTACGTCAAGTGTCCTATACCGGCATTATTGCTTTGGGCATGACTTTTGTCATCATTGCCGGTGGCATTGACCTATCGGTTGGCTCCATGGTCGCCCTGGTGGGGGTGCTGTGTATTATGCTGCTCAACTGGCTGGGGGATGGCTGGTTTGCGGTGATGCTGGCTATAGCCGCTGCGGTAACTATGGGCGCAGCACTAGGCGCGATAAATGGGTTGATAATAACCCGCGGCAAAGTGGCCTCGTTTATCGCCACTTTAGCCACGATGTCTATTTTACGCTCGTTGACTTTGTACGTATCAGATGCGGGTGAAGTGGTTTCAGAAAACAATTCTTTCCCTGAAGTGGGTGGCGGTTATTGGCTGGGTATCCCTGTTCCAGTATGGGTATTCGCCTGCTTGGCGCTGATTTGTCATGTGCTGTTAAAACACACCGCTTATGGGCGTCACGTCTGTGCGGTGGGATCAAACGCCACGGTTGCCTCCTACTCGGCGATCAAAGTACGCTGGGTGTATTTCACCACCTTCGTCATCGCCGGCGTGATGGTGGGGATCTCTGCTGTGATGCTCTCCTCGCGACTCAATTCGGTCAGCCCTGGTGATGCGGGACTGTTTTATGAGCTAGATGCTATCGCCGCCGTGGTGATCGGTGGCACCGCTCTGGCCGGTGGACGAGGGACTATATGGGGCACTGTCATCGGTGTGATTATATTGGGGATTATCAATAATATGTTAAATCTATTAGGGGTCTCGGCTTATTTGCAGGGCACCGTTAAAGGTTTGGTGATTTTAATTGCAGTGCTGGCACAGTTCAAAGGAGATCGCTAAACCAGCCTGTTTAGGAGGCTGTCCTCGGACGGTCTCCCGAGATACAAGTGACGTTGTACGTCGCTGCATAAACCGCCCGAATTATCCCTTTTCAAGGGTGAGGGTAAATTGTAACTTTGGAGTAATTGTATGAAATATAAAAATAAAATCATCAGTAGCATCGCTGCATGTGCCATGCTGTTGGCCTTTTCAGGCTCAACCCTGGCGGAGCAGTTTAAAATCGGCGTCAGTGTACCTTCTGCCGATCACGGTTGGACTGCTGGATTGTTATGGTGGGCTAAAAAAGCGGCTGCAGAAATAGGCGCTAAAGAGAGTGATGTTGAGTTTTATGTGGTCGCGTCAAGTTCAGGTACTAAGCAGGTAGGTGATGTGGAAGACTTGATGATCAAGGGAATTAATGCCCTGGTTATTTTGCCGCACAACCCAGCTACCCTGCAAAAAGTTATTGAAGAAGCTTATGCTGAAGGTATCTATACCGTCGTCGTTGACCGTGAATTGGCGACACCCGCTCAAGATGTCTTTATCGCAGGTGATAACAGCGGTTTAGGTCGTGTTGGCGGTGAGTGGTTGGCCAATGAAATGAAGGGTAAAGGCAACGTAGTGGTAATTGAAGGAATGCAAATTCCTATCAATAAACAACGTGTAGATGCTTTCAATGATGTGATGGCAGAGCACGATGGAATTACCATTCTTGATTCACAGCCTGCTGATTGGTCTACTCAAAAAGCCTTGGCAGTGATGGAAAACTTTCTGCAAAAGCACAAGCACATTGACGCAGTATGGTGTCAAGACGATGACATGTTGAAAGGTGTGTTACAGGCAATTAAAGAGTCTGGTCGCACAGAAATCAAAACTGTATTAGGTGGTGCTGGTTCTAAAGATATCATCAAGATGATCATGGAAGATAATCCAGTGGTTCGTGCAACGGTTACTTACAGCCCTTCAATGGTAGCATCCGCTATTGCGCTGGCAGTTGCCGGTGTTAAAGGTGAGACCATGGGTAATATGTACCATACACCAACACGGGTTATTCTAGGTGCTGAGTTAGTAGAGAAAGACAATGCAGCAGAATTCTACCATCCCAAAGCTGCGTTCTAAGCTTTACGCAGGCAGATGACTTTAATCCCAACCCCTTATCTGTGATAGGGGGTTGCTTTTAAAGTTTTTTTTGTAGGTACTTTTCTCAATGCCAATTTAGGTTATGATGTTGGATTTTTACGGGGAATGATGTAACAGTGACAGACAAATTAAGTGAGTATCCGTTTTTCGGCGTTATATTATACAGCGCTGGTTGTTATCCTTAATGGCTACCGTCAAAGATATTGCTAAATTAGCAGGAGTCTCAACCGCAACGGTTTCTCGGGCTCTGGCTAATCCTGACATAGTTACCGATGCAACCAAAAAGAAAGTGGAGCACGCCGCTGCTCAGCTTGGTTATGCGCCAAATGCCATCGCCCGTAGTTTACGCACGCAAGAATCTAAAACTATCGTGGTCATCATTCCCGATATTGGCAACCATTTTTTTGCCGACATCATTAAAGGTATAGAACGAATCGCCCATAAAAAGGGTTATCAAGTTCTGGTAGGTGATGCGGATCAAGACATGGCGCGGGCTAATAAATATATCGATTTAGTTTACTCTAAGCAGGCTGATGGGGTACTTTCACTCACCTCTGAGATACCGATTGAAAAACTAGTAGATCAGCGGGGACAGCCAAGGTTTCCGATCGTGGTAGCCTGTGAATCTTATCCCAATAGTCTTATTCCCAGTGTTCACATCGATCAAGAGTTTAGTGCTAGTGCGGTGATTGAAGCATTAATACAAATGGGCCATTACAAAATTGGTTGTATAAGAGGGGGGACGGATAATCCCGTCAGTCTGTCTAGATTTAAAGGCGTGCAAAGGTGCATGCAAAAATGGCAATTGCGCATGCCGGATGCCTATATAGGCTTAGGAGACTATAGCTTACTCTCGGGTTATGAGGCGGCAGGGAAGTTGCTAAGTTTGGAGGATAAGCCCACTGCTATTTTTTGTTTCAGCGATGAAATGGCGATTGGTGTGTTAAGACGCGCGGCGGAATTGGGGATTAAAATTCCCGAACAGTTGTCAGTGGTTGGCTTTGACAACATCCCCTTCAGTGAATTTTGTACCCCGCAATTGACCACGGTTCATCAACCACGTCAGCTAATTGGCGAGAGCGCGATGAAGTTATTACTCAGTATCTTGTCCGGAAAGAAACCCAATCCGGAAATTACCTTACCTGCACAGCTTATTTTTCGCGGTACGACCATGCCACCGCCCATTGAGCATCGTTTCAAAATGGATATCTAGATCGAATATAACAGCCAATGGCTGGTCCGCTAGCTTGCTGCTGATTTTTACAGACTTATCTTGCTCAATCAGTCGGAGCTTAATACGGCAAAGGGTTGATTCCCCGCAGGTTGCTATCGGGGAGTGGATGTTGCTGTCAGAGACAAGCCCGGCACTTGCACATGGCCCACTGATTTATTGACGCTGAATTTCTATCTTACGCATAGGCCTGTTTTATTTCTTCGGCGATAATGTTGACCCCTATTTTTACTGATTTCTCATCCCCTGCATAAGATACCCGGATACATTCGTGTTTGTGTTGCCATTGCTCTTCTATGCCCACAAAAAAATTATGGCCGGGGACAATGATAACCCCACGTTTTTTTAGTCGCTGATATAAGGTAGCGCTACTAATGGGCAGACCTTCAAACCAGAGCCAGAGGAAAATTGCCCCTTCAGGTTTATGTATTCTAAAATTCAGCCCTTTGAGTGCCTGTCGCAACCAGCTAACGGTTTGCTCTGCGCGTTGACGGTAAAAAGGAGTTATATATTGTGAGCTTAACTTTGAGATTAGTTGGTTTTTAAACAGTGGTTGCATGATAGCGGGACCCAAGCTGCCACAGGCTAAATTAATCACCGTATTACTATTATTATAAGCTTGAATGATTTCCTCGCTGGCGACAATAATGCCGGTTCTTACCCCAGGGAGACCCAGCTTGGACAAACTTAATACTAAAATTGTATTTTGGTTCCAATGTGGTTTTGCATCGTTAAATATGATATTTGGAAAGGGTAGTCCGTAGGCTCCATCAACAATTAACGGTATTTCCTGCCGCTGTGCTATCTCATCTAAATGTTCCATCTCACCATCGGTCAGCACGTTACCGGTGGGGTTGGTTGGCCTTGAGACACAAAGTGCTGCAATATTATTATCTAAGCTTAAATTGTTGAAATTAACTCGGTACTTAAACAGGTCCTGTTCCAAGTCTTCTATGATAGGTTTAGTGGCGCTAAAAAAATTATCACTCAAGCCAATGTCAGCATAGCCCAAGTACTCAGGAGACAGTGGTAAGTGGATAGTGCGATGAGAGCCATCTTTCATCTTGCCGGCAAATAAGTTATAGAGAATAAAAAAGGCACTTTGACTACCATTGGAAATACTGATGTTGTGCTCAGTTAATGCCCAGCCAAATTTATGCTTTAAAAATTCAGCGACCTGTTGCCGAAAATTCTTTTCTCCCTGGGGTGATTGGTATTTCCCCAGTAATTGATGGCGCTCATCACCACTGTCAATGATGGACTGTAAGCGCTGCTGGAATATTTCTTCCATCTGCGGAATTTTCCCCGGATTACCGCCGCCCATCAAGATAGCATCGGGGTTCTCTAAGAGGGCATTACCCAAATCGTCCATGAGTTCCACCGCACCGCAGCGGGCGGAAAATTTTTCTCCAAAGGCAGATAGTTTCAATTTTTTTCTCTCGAATAGTCAGTTAAAAATTCAGGGTGATAAGAGTTAAAAAAAACCGATAAGCTAAGCGTGGTTAGCGCTGAGCTTAATAACCGGAGATTAATACTTAACTCAAATATTGCATATTGCCGCTGGTACGCTTACTGGATTCTATTGCAGATCTTTATTTTTCAATTATCCGAATGTATCAGTACGGCGTTGAAGTGAAAAAATCCGGAAAATACCAGAGGCATGGCTATCAACACAGTATTGCATTAAATAGCCAGCCTAGTATGTCATGAAGATCAAAGTAAGATTATAAATAAATAGCGGTAATGCAACTATTAGCTTAAATTGACAGGGGCGAAGCTAACCATTATCTTCTGGAAGATGTTGATCCTGAATAATCGACTGACTTTGCGCTAGCCGGTAGTCTTTAGGCGTTTGCTGTAAATTTTTATTAAACACCGTATAGAGATATTGTAGGGATGGATAACCACAAATAGTGGCGATTTCGCTGGTGGGTAGCTCTGTGGTGCGCAGTAAATCCTTGGCTCGCTTGAACTTGGTCTGGTGCAGCTCGTGATGGATGGAGTGGCCGTGTTCTTCCAAGAAACGTTTTTCTAAATTAGAACGTGAAATTCCCACATAATCGACAACTTGTTCTACCTTAATGCCCCTGCAGGCATTTTGGCGGATGTAGTGCATTGCCTGAATAACATTGGGATCTTGCAGTGCTTTAAAATCACTTGATTGTCTGGCGAATACTCCGGTGGGCCCGATTAATACCTGCTTTGCCTGACTCTCTTGCCCCTGCAACATTCGATGCAGAAATTTAGCCGCTTGATAGCCCATTTTATGGGTGCCTTGGCCGACAGAGCTGAGCGAAACCCTATTTAAATTTCGCGCCATTTTTTCGTTATCGATACCAATCACTGCACTCTGGTCGGGCACAAAAATACCCAAGTGATCACAACATTGTAATACATGTCGTGCCCGGGAGTCGGTAACCGCAATAATACCAATCGGCTGAGGGAGAGACTGGATCCAGTATTTAAGTTGGTGCATCGCCTGAGTCCAAGTTCCCTGACGAGTATTTTGGCCTCGATAGACAAAAGGGTGAAAGCCATCTGCCTGTACTAATTCATAGAAAGCTTGCTCGCGTTCGCGCGAATATCTGCACGTTTCGTCTTCGGGCAGTCCATAAAAGGCAAATTGGCGCAGGCCGGTTTTTTTTAAATGATCGTAGGCACAGTTTACCAGTGCGTCATTGTCGGTTGCGACGTAGGGGATAGGTGGGTATTTACTCGCATCGCGATATGAACTACCCACCGCCACTACAGGTATATCGCAATTGCTCAATGCCTGTTCAATCACCGGATCATCAAAGTCAGCGATAATGCCATCGCATTGGATCTCGCCTAGATTGTGCTTGGCGCTGTGAAAATCTTCCTCGAGAAAAATGTCCCAATCACACTGGGCTCCCTGCAAAAATTCGCCAATACCGGCCGTCACTTGTCGGTCATAGACTTTATTAGCGTTAAATAATAGCCTGATACTGTAACGCTTGTTGTACATGGATTACCTCGAGAAATACAAAATAATATTATAAAATTGACTAAAAACAACAGTGTGAAGCTCGTTTCAGGTTAAGGCCAAGTATTGACAGGCAAGATCTCACAATTACAGCGACAAAACCGTTACGAATTTTAGTTATTGCTTTATGGATATTAGCAGAGCCATGCATAAATCTCCATTTGTGCAATTAGCGATGGATAGTACAGCGTAACTTGCGGAGTATGAATAGCGCTAAGAGGTATAAGCTGATCAGTAATTTAGGAGGAGTTACCCTAAACTACCGATCAGTGAAGCTGCCAATAAAAAGGCTAACTTTTGTTTACTACTGGTTTCTCGGTTGCCAATCTTCAGGTAATTTGCCGATGATAATTAAGCTCAAAATATCATCGGGGGTGACTTCATCAATGTGAAAGGCGCCCACGTTGCGGCCATTTTTCATCACCATGACACGATCGCAGAGTTCAAACACATCGTGCATATCGTGACTAATTAAGAAGATACCAATGCCTTCAGATTTTAGCTGTTTGGTTAAATCGGTGACCATCGCAGTCTCTGAAGGACCTAGGGCTGCGGTTGGTTCATCCATAACTAATATTTTGGCATTAAAATAGATGGCTCTGCCAATCGCGACTACTTGGCGTTGACCTCCGGACATCGATCTTACCGGGTCGGTTATATTACTGAAGTTAGGATTGAGGCGATGCATTACTTTGCGGGTGGCCACTTCCATTCTTGAATCATCTAGTGTGCCCATCGCGGTCAGCAGTTCTCTGCCGAGAAATAAATTTGCCGGTGCATTTAAATTATCGGCTAAGGCCAAACTTTGATAGATAGTTTCAATACCTAAATCTCTGGAATCTCTGGGGTTGTTAATAGTGACACTTTGCCCGTTGACTAATATTTCTCCAGAATCTAGTTCCATGGCACCGGCCAGCATTTTCATCAGGCAAGATTTTCCCGCGCCATTGTGACCTAAGATTCCGACCACTTCTCCGGGATATAAATTGATCGAGACATCTTCAACAGCATGTACGCCGCCAAAGCGTTTTTGAATGTTTTTCATTTCAATAAGAGGGGTAACTGACATAATTTTATCTCTGTTTAGCTTTGTATAGAGTATCGAACCAGACGGCGGCAATTAATACTAAGCCGATGATAATCTGTCGCTCGGCACTGCCGGCTCCCAAAAGCACCATGCCATTTTCTAAACTCTGCATGATCACCGCACCTAGTATAGCCCCGGTTATGGATCCTGAACCACCATTGAGGGAAGTGCCGCCAATAACCGCCGCGGCAATGACCGAGAGCTCGATCATTAACCCCATTGAGTTAACCCCTGCGTTGAGACGCGCGGTGGTAATAACTGCGGCGATGCCACAGAGGAGACCCATCAGTGCAAAAATGATCATGGTCACTTTTTTAACATCGATACCCGATAGCTCAGCGGCCTCTGGGTTGCCACCGATGGCAAATACATAGCGGCCAAAGCGGGTCAATTTGGTGAGCATAGTCATGGCAATCACCACGATAATGAGGATTAACACGGGAATTGGAATACCGCGGGCTATATCGCTGCGAGGTTTGTTATAAGAATTCATCACCCAGACAAAACCCAAAATTAACGCCACACTAATCAAGAACAAAGCTAATTGAATCGCCATAGGTTTGGCGGGAAAACCGTGGTTGATACGATTTTTATGGCTGCGATACATCAGTAGTGCGACAAAGAAAATGGCGATAATGCCTAAGACTGAACTCCAAGTGGCGCCAATGGAGCCGTTAATACCGCCTCCGAGTAGCTGATAGTCGGTATTCATCGGGGCGACGGTACGTCCATCAGTTACCATAAAGGCCGCGCCGCGATAAATCAATAATCCGCCGAGTGTCACGACAAAGGCCGGAATCGCTTTATAGGCGATCCAATATCCCTGCAGTGTGCCAATCACGGCCCCTAATAACAAGCCGATAACCACCGTAAATGGCCAGTTCCAGGCGGCAGTTACCGGAAACATTTCAACTTGCAACCAGGCGATCATCATCCCAGTGAAACCGACGATGGAGCCGACCGATAAATCGATATGTCTGGCGACGATGACCAGTACCATACCCGTCGCCATGATACCCACGACTGAGCTCTGCACACTTAAATTATATAAATTTCTGGCGGTGAGAAAAATCCCATCGGTGGCGAGATTGAGTCCCAGCCACACGGTGACCAGAATGCCGACCATTGCCAGCATTCGGGTGTCTAATTCTGAAGCTTTGATCAAGCGTGACAGTGCGTTCTCTGACTTAGTCACGGCGGTGTTTTTATTTGTCATAAGTCTTATCTTTTATTAGCGGAACGGTGAGGTTCTTCTTTTGTGAGCAAATCTCTAAGGGTAGTGCGATGATTAAAGATCAACGAGTGGTCGATTGTTTGCCCTAGCAGCTTAGGCCCAGGCTAACAGCATACATTAAAAGGTGGGGGTGTTACTTTCATTATAAAAGCGGGGGCGATCGCCCCTGCTTTTAGAGATTGTCTATTGCATACAAACCGCAACGGAAGCTTTAGCACCCTGACAAACTTTGCTCTTGCTGATCCAGCCAGCATCAATCACGACATTTAAGTTAGCTTGAGTGATCGCGATAGGTGCGAGTAGAATGGTATCCATTTCTACACCTTTAGCACCGCCAGACCATTTGATCGAATTGGCAGCAGGCTGGCCTTTGGCTAGCTGTACCGCAATCTCACCGGCAGCTTTACCGAGTGCGCGAGCATCTTTCCAAACAGAGACAGTTTGTAGACCACGTGCCACACGATTAAGCGCGGCGTGATCGCCATCTTGACCAGAGACAGGCATGCCTTCAAGGCCCTGTGCAGTCAAAGCGGCTACAACACCACCGGCGGTTCCATCGTTAGAGGCAACCACGGCATCTACTTTGTTAGCCGTTGCTGTGAGGATTTGCTCCATGTTGTTTTGCGCATTTTCAGGCTTCCAACCGTCGGTATACTGCTCGCCAACGACTTTGATCTTACCGCTGTCAATGGCGGCTTGTAACACTTCTAATTGACCGCTGTGTAAAAAGTCTGCATTGGGATCGGTAGGTGCGCCTTTAATGAAGACATAGTTGCCTTCAGGCTGTACCTTCAGTATGGCACGTGCCTGCAATCTGCCCACTTCTTTGTTATCAAACGTTAGATAAAAAACGTCCTCCGCCTCGATTAATCGATCGTAACCTAGAACGGCAATTCCCTCAGCTTGTGCCTTGGCGACGGCAGGTAAAATTGCCTCTGCATCCCAAGCGAGAATAATGATCGCATTGGCACCACGAGTAATTAAACTCTCAATATCTGACAATTGCTTTTCAGCGGAGCCACCGGCATCTGAACTGATGTATTTTGCATTGTCTCCCAAACCTTTGATAATACCAGCTTCATCTTTTTTCCAGCGCTCTTCCTGGAAATTTGACCAGCTGACACCGACTATTAAATCTGCGGCGAAAGCACTCGTCGCTAAGCCCATTGAAAAGACAGTACCAAGTGCGGCACCAATTATTTTATTTTTGTTGATTTTCATTTTAAGCCCCTGTATTTATTCTATTTTGACAGAAAAATTTAAAATAGCTCTAACGAGATTCGAATGTTGTATTCGTCAGACCTTTATTGAAACGAAATTCGTCGGTATTAAATATGCTGTTTTTAACTTTTTGGGTTGTGAAATGTGGTTTTTAATGAGTACATAGAAAGCTCACTTAAGTTGACGCGCAAAGAAAATACCAAGCAATCTCAGCATCATAGGTAATGACCTCCGCTGCTGTGAAGTGTTCTTAGCAAGCAACGCTAAAAGCTTAAGGATCTTTAGCTTCTTTAGAAAATAGCCGGTCAACCGCTAGCGCGCTTGAGAGTGTTTTAGAGGGCGATTAAAATGATATTTTGTGACTTGTCGATATTGTCGTCCTGGCCTGAGGATAACGGCCTCCGCACTGCTACTATTGACCGCATCAGGGTACTGTTGTGTCTCTAGACACAGCGCCGAATTAGGCCCGCAATCTCTGCCATCTCGCGCGCTGAAATGACCAAGATGGGTACCGGTATAGAGCTGAATGCCAGGCTCGGTGGTTTCAATCATGAGCGAGCGTCCTGAAATGGGTTCTTGCAGATAGGCGGCAAAAGAACATTGTTCAGTATCTCGACTAGCGTCTTGATCAATACAGTAGCAGTGGTCTATATCTCGCTCGCCGGCATTGGCAGACAGTGCACGCAGTGAGGTAAAATTAAAGTGACTGTCGGCTACGGGTGTTTTGGCGATCGGAATATTATGCTGGTTGGTTGCCAAGTAGTGACTAGCGTTGAGCTGTAACTGGTGTTGCCAAATATCGGTGGCGCTTGGGTTGAGATTAAAGTAACTGTGATTGGTTAGGTTTATCGGGCATGGGCGGTCAGTATTTACTTTGTAATCGATGCTCAAGCAGTCTTGATCATCCAGTGAAAAGCATACTTGCACCGTTAATTCAGCGCTAAACCCAGCTTCACCTGGGGTGCTAGTATAAGCGAGACGGACTTTATCATGGCTGTGTTCAATTAATTGCCAGTGTTTTTTGTCGAAGCCGGCACTGGCGCCGTGCAAATGGTTATTAGTTTCATTCAACTCAAGTTGCACTTTTTCGCCATCAAGGACAAATTGACCTTGGTTAATACGGTTTGCCCAGGGGCCTATAGTAGCCCCTAAATAGCTACTTCCCTGTTGATATTGGGCTAAATATTGGTATCCAAGCACAATGTTGCCTAGATCTCCTCGCTGGTCTAGTGTGTTGATTTCCACAATAGTGGCACCAAAATCACTGATGAGGATCCGAGTTTTACGCGCGTTAGAAATCTGATAAAGATGAAACTGGCTCTTATCCCATACGCTGGATTCTGCGGGTGCAATCATGACCTATCCCTATAAATTTAATGTAAGCATCGCGCATGCTCAATACACGCGCGTTGCATATCTATGTAAGGCAGTATTTAGCCTTAATATTGCACCCAACAACCTGCGCGCTATCTTCACAGTATTGTATGCAATATTCGAGCTAGAGTAGTTTACGCTGTGCGAGGTTTTTCATTAACTGCCAAGTACCAAAATCCCAGGTGGGTATTTTATCACTGTGATTTACCCAATTAATTAAACTGGGCAGGCACTTTGAAGAGACGCTGACTTGATCTCCCAGATGATGGGTAAACCCCTTACCTGCTTCACCTCGATCTTTAGCGGGGGCAAACATAGTACCCAAAAATAGCATCAGTCCATCTGGGTATTGATGGTTGGGTCCAATCGTCTGTGCGACTAAACTTTCTGGAGAGCGACTAATCTTCGACATTGAGCTGATACCATCCAGTTCAAAGCCATCTTCGCCTTGAATATTGAGGTGAATATCGGTTTGTTTAATGTCATCGATACTGAAACTGTTATTAAATATTCTAATAAAAGGACCGATTGAGCATGAACCATTGTTATCTTTAGCTTTGCCAAGCAAGAGGGCAGAACGCCCTTCGATATCTCTTAAATTCACGTCATTGCCCAGTGAGGCACCGACAATTTTACCCGTAGAGTTAACCGCGAGTACTATTTCGGGCTCTGGATTATTCCAATTTGAGCTGGGGTGGAGTCCGACTTGACTACCAAAGCCTACTGAAGACATAGGTTGCGCTTTCGAGAAAATCTCTGCATCGGGGCCAATACCTACTTCAAGATATTGAGACCATACATTTTTTTCCTGTAATACGCGTTTAATCTGCTGTGCTTCTGCAGAACCTGGATGTATTTTAGATAAGTCATCGCCAATGATTTCGTTTAATTCACTACGAAAAAATGCTGCTTGATTTAAATCTCCTGCAGCTCGCTCTTCAATGACCCGCTCTAACATACTGGCGACAAAGGTAACCCCACTCGCCTTGACCGCTTGTAAATCACAGGGCGCCAGTAAATAGGGCGCTTTTTTATCTTGTTGCTGGTACAAACTGTTGCTAATCAATGCATCGAGATCTCCAATCAGCGGCAAATCTACGGCTTTTTCTAGAATACTGGCAAGATCATCGATTTCCAGTAGACAGCTGGTAGTCGCTGCAATGTGGCTCAAATCGTAAACATTATTATTCTTGACCATGACCGGTGAGGGGCCATTTACAGCAGGTAACCAAGCTCGGCCAATCAAAAGTGCCCCATCAGTTGTTAAATTGGCTATTTCTGTCGTGACGCCGGTGACGATGTTTTTAAGAGTATCTTGTGCGTGCATTTATGGCTCCTATTAATCATGGATGGAAAAATTATATTCGATGGTTTTTATCACTTAACTGGCACTTAAAACAGCTGAAAAAATTCTCTTTGGATTAATTTTATAAACAGCTAAGGAAATATGATTATTGACGATTGTTAACTCCGCATTCAATAATGTTTTTTGTTTTCTAGATTAGTAAATATAGTTTATGCCAGCAAGTGTTTTGATTGGCGAGTGTAACGACTGATCCTGTCGTTTTTTTAACGTTAAATTCAGAAGTATGTAACAGCGGAGAAAGTCATGTTAGCGCGGTACGAAGATTTAAAAAATAGTAGTGTTTTGATTACAGGTGGCGCTTCAGGTATTGGAGCAGATTTCGTCAGAGCTTTTGTTAAACAGGGGGCTAAGGTAGCCTTTGTCGATGTCGACTCACAAGCGGCAGAACGTCTAGTGGCAGAGATTAGTGAACAGGGCATGACACCTCCTGTATTCAGTTATTGTGATTTGGCGGATTTAGAGAAAATAGAAAAAGTCATAGACGGATTAAATGCCCGCTGTGGGCCCTTTACGGTATTGATCAATAATGCGGCCAGTGATAACCGTCATACACCGCAGGAAGTTACTCCACAGTACTGGAGGAACCGTTTGGATGTTAATTTAGGCCAGCAATTCTTTTGCGCACAGGCCGTCTATAAATTCATGAAACAACAAGGTGGCGGATCCATCATTAACTTGGGCTCGGTGAGTTATAAAATGGCCCTACCCAATTTAACCGCTTACGCAACCAGCAAGGCGGCTATCGTTGGTCTAACCCGCTCATTAGCGCGCGATTGGGGCGAGGATAATATCCGGGTCAATACCTTAGTGCCTGGCTGCGTCATGACTAAAAAGCAATTGGAGATGTGGATCTCGCCAGAAGATGAAGTGTTAATTCAACAGCAGCAGTGCTTAAAACGCCGGGTGGTGGGGGATGATATCGCCAATATGGCGCTATTTTTAGCCTCACAGACCTCAGCGGCCTGCACCGCTCAAGAATTTGTGGTCGATGCGGGTATTAATTAAGGAACATGCGAACAAGTCCAAAACGCCTCAGGCGTACAGAGCATTTCGAGATCTAGGCATCGATTTGAGACGGGCTGGTTGCCCGGCGAAAATGATAACAACGAGATAGGGATGCTCTGTACGCCCCGAAGGGCGGACTTAAAAACGGCTAACTACTTTGTCAGGCAGCTTGGAAAGGACTAGTCATTCCACTGCGCTACCTTTCGCGTATTTAGCCGTTTTTAAATCCGCTGAGAACATTCTGGACTTATTCGCATGTTCCCAACACCCGCCTTACCTCTTGAATTTACAGGCTTTAAAATCTCAATTGATCGGGTGCTCCCGCGGGGTGCCCAATCAAAGAAAAGCCTGTAGCTGATTAATCAGTTGCTGCATTTGCTGCTCGGTACCAATACTAATTCTCAGGTAATTATCGATCTTTGGCTTGCTGAAATGTCTGACGATGATTTTTTTCTCGCGCAGAAATGTCATGATATCGATCGCGGGGATACTCGCATGCGCCACAAACAAAAAATTGGTTTTAGAGGGAATGACCTTAAAACCTAGCGAGGTTAACTGCTGTTCTGTCCACGCCCTGGTGGCACATATTGTCTGTAAGCTACGCTTGAAATATTCATCATCTTCAATGGATGCAACTGCCGACGCCTGCGCGAGCATGTCCAGAGGGTATGAGTTAAAACTGTTTTTTACCCGCTCTAACGCCTCTATCAGCCTAGGGTGACCGATGGCATAACCAATGCGTAATCCCGCCAGCGCGCGTGATTTAGAAAATGTTTGTACCACGAGACAATTATCATACTTTTGGGTGAGGGCGGTCGCGCTCTGCGCGCCAAAATCGACGTAGGCTTCATCGACAATAACCAGTGAATCCTGATTAACTTGTAATAGTTTTTCAATTTCAGCGAGGCAGATGGCTCGACCCGTAGGGGCATTGGGATTTGCAAATATTATGCCGCCGTTGGGGGTGGCGTAGTCTGCTAGCTGGATTTCAAAATCCTCTTTAAGCGCAATGGGTGTCGCCTGTATGTCGTACAAGTCACAGTATACGGTATAGAAACTGTAGCTGATGTCCGGCATTAAGATAGGTTTATCCTGACGAAAAAAAGCCATAAATGCGTGCGCGAGTACTTCATCTGAGCCATTGCCAATGAAGATGTTGTCAATCTCAACATCGTGGTAAGTGGCTAGTGCTTGACTCAACAGAGCACTATTGGGATCGGGATAGCGACTTAGGTCACCTATGTTGAATTGTTGGAGTAACTGAGCAACGTTGGGTGAGGGGGGGTAGGGATTTTCGTTGGTATTCAGTTTGATCAGATCATTTATTTTTGGCTGTTCACCTGGGGTATATGGAACCAGATCAAATAGTTGTTTACTCCAATATTTACACTTCACTGTACACTTATCCTATCGCTGAGAGAGAGTCAGGCATGCGCTTTAGCGTGGCTCAAAAAACCAAACTGGCACACCTACCTTTATAAACGTTGATAATAACAAGTTTATCGCGTATCAGGTAGGGTATAGCGAGATAAGGCAACAAAGGTATGCCTTGAGAGTGCGCCGTTATAAACTGGTGTTTATTAAGTCGTCAGCTAATAAAAATTGGGCACCACCCGCATGAATATATCAACCCAGCGCTCGCTGAATTCGATGCCGGATTTTTTGTTTATTTCCAAAAGTGCCCGCATTAGTGGTCTTTTATGTGAAGTGATGCTGGTGTGGCCATGGGTGATGGCCTCAAAGGTGTGTACTATTGAGATTATTTTAGCGCCGGGCCCAATATTATTGCCTTGTATACCGTTAGGGTAGCCACTACCATTTACGCATTCTTGGTGTTGCATCAAGCAGTGTCCTGCCATATGCGAGTTGAAAATAGAGCGCATTAACTGCGAAGATGTCTGTACGTGGTGGCGGACTAAAGTCTGTTGGTTTGGATTCAGTCTGCGCTGTTGATTGAGCAAGTTTTCGGGTAAAAAAGCCATGGCTATATCGTGGGTAAATAGCGATGCTGTGAGGTTGACGACATCGACTGGGTTGCCGGCTTCTAAATTCATCGCCAGGGCCAGCTGCCCAATGCGATCCGTGCGGCCCTTCCAGTAACCGACCCGCTCTTCACACATTTTTGCCAATTGATAGAGAAATTTGAGATCGTTATCGTCTTGAGTGAGCTCTTCAAGCCAATTGCGTTGCGTATTGAATGTCAGTGATGTGTCTGGGTCTATAATGGCAATGATTTTAACTAATATATTGGTGGTATCACTGGGAGCGCAATTAGAAAGTTGCTGTAAACCCTTTTCGACCGCGTGATATAACGCTTTATCGTAGTCGACCAATTGTTGACTTCTAAATTGCTCCATGAAATCTCGAGATTTATCCATTAACAATAAGGTGACGTCTCCGGTGAGATTTGAAAATGGCAGGCCCCCCGAGCGCACTAAATCTAAGATGCTCTCTAATTCTTGGAGGATAATAACCATGGGATCAAAACACAGCAAACTTGCATTGGCTTTGACCGTATGAATGGTTCTAAATAAATCGTTCAACAATACCTTGTCTTTAGGTTTGTGCTCTAAAGCGACAATGCTGGATTCGCAGATACTATATTGCTCTAGAAACTCTTCGTAAGCTTCGTTAAATATTTCAGCATCGATGGGCTCTTGTACGGTAAATGTCGCCATTTATTATCCTTGATCACTAATAATTACTATTATTTTCAGCGGCCTGAAAGAATGTTGAACGTGGCAGATCTCTGAGTACAGAATAGTTAATTCATCTGATTATAGTACAAATTAACTACAACTCTTTTTTTATTAAACAATAAATTCTAAAGCCATAAATCATTACTAAGACATTGAGTAGATCAAATAAGCTATTAATCAGTGGCTTTAGAAAGAGCAGCTCCTGCAAAATAGAACCTAACAGTGAATACACTAACGTTTTGAATAGGAATATACCACTGAGTATTAAGGCGATTCCCTGAAAAATTGTCCAGCCGTACTTGGCCGTTAATTGCCAGCTACTTTTAAGGCTCTGCAGCGGTGTTTTATTTTCCACCACGCAGAGATAATCGGCAATGGATAGGCGTATGGCGATGAATATGCCGGGAACGACTAGTGCCATAAAACCCAAGAAGATACAGCCACTGGTTAATAGAAACACTAAAAATAGTTTCGACCACAATTTTAAACTTGCTGCTAGCGCTTGAGAGGCCGTATAGGTTGGGCCTTCAAGGGTCGATTGCATAAACGTAATGGTTGCCCCCCAGTAGATAGGCATCATCAATAAGTTTATGCCGGACATTAACAGCAGCGAATTCGCTAGGGATTGAGAGTCTTCCTCGGCAGTAGAAAAATCTATCTGAGCAAAGAGTAAATTGAAGACGATTAAGAAGGGTAAATTAATTTTGGCCAAGGTTAGCAGATTTTGTCTGAAAAAAAACAGGCTCTGGCGTAGATATTCAAATGTCATAGTAGAGATAGGCAACCATAAAAGTTAAAAAATATAGCGCATTGTAGCAGTTGAATTTACAAATAATTAGTCATAACTGTGATTAAATTCATGATTTAACGCATAGTTTTTTACAGATATGATTAAACACTGAGTTACAATGATTGAGAATGTAAACAGAGAAGATGGTTAGAGATGAAAGAGCCCGTATGCCCAGTGGATTTACTACCCGCTAGTTTAATCAATTGGATTGATCGTCAGCTTCAGCAGGCGATTGAAATAGATGAAAGAGAAGTAAGAAGATTATTCCATGGTCGCAATGGCAACATTAGCGGTTTTTCTCAAGTGGTGATTGATTGGTTGCCCAATGTGGCGGTTATTCGGCTCTATGCTGACTTTGATCAGCTTGTGCTGCAGGCGATGGTTGATTTTTTAGCCGCTAAAGATGTCATTAAAGGGGTGTTGATCCAAGAGCGCGGACGCAAACGTGATACCACATTTGCCATAGCCTACGGTGAAGTCCCCAACCGGCTCGTCGTATGTGAAGCGGGTCTGAATTATCAGATAGAGCCTTTACAGTTCCAGAATTTTGGTCTGTTTTTAGATATGCGCAATGGTCGACGCTGGTTAAGAGAGCATGCACAAGGTCAAAAAGTGCTGAACCTCTTCGCCTATACTTGCGCATTTTCGGTCGCGGCAATCGCGGCAGGGGCCAATTTGGTGGTCAATGTAGATCTTAGTAAAAGGGCATTGACTATTGGACGCACCAATCACCAGCTCAACCATCTGGATAAGGCATGCAGTCAATTTATGCCCTATGACATGCTCAAGTCCTGGTCGAGAATTAAGAAACCTGGTCCCTACGGTATTGTGGTGATAGATCCACCGAGTTTTCAGCCGGGATCTTTTATTGCTGAAAAGGATTACGCAAAAGTACTGAGGCGTCTGGTGCAACTCACCACCCCAGATGCCAAGGTGATGGTCTGTCATAATGACCCCGCTCATAGCAGTGACTTTATCCGTGCGTTAATGGCCCAAGAGTGCCCAGAGTTTACCTACCAAGAGCGATTGGCAGTGCCGCAAGACTTTGCTGAGGCAGACATTGAAAAGAGTGTCAAAGTGCTTATCTATCAGCGTCGTTCCTCAAGTGCAGCCACTTAGACCTGCAACTACTGTTGCAGGTTATGCTGGCGCATTATGCACTGTAGCTGCGCGGTTGCTTGGCGATAATCATCCGCATGGGTAATGGCCGTTACCAGTGCAACAGAGCCAACGCCGGTCGCGATAATCGCCTCGATATTGTCTAGTTTGATACCGCCTATCGCCACCACAGGAAAATGCTCTGCCAGTGTTGTACACCAGTGTTGTAAATTGCTTAAGCCAATCACCATGGCCGGTTTTGTCAGGGTCGGGTAGACAGCCCCCATGGCAATATAGCTGGGGTTAATAGCGATGGCTCGCAGCCATTCATATTCGCTGTGGGTACTTATACCAAGCCTTAGGCCCGCTTGTTGAATGGCATTAAGGTCACACTCACCAATATCTTCTTGCCCAAGATGCACCCCATAACATTTATATTTGATCGCTAAACGCCAGTAATCATTGATAAACAATCGAGCTTTATAGTGTTGACCAAGGGTAGCCGCTTGCGCCACTAAAGGTTCTAAATCGCTTGGCTCAGTGTCTTTAATGCGCAGCTGGATAGTCTTAATGCCGAGTTTAAGGAGTCGTTCTAGCCATTCTATACTATCGACAACCGGGTATAAGCCGAGCTTTAGGCTGTCAGTTTTGTTAAATGGTTGGAGTGAAACGCTGCTAATATCGGTGTTTAATTGTGGAAAATACTGGAGCTTTACTGGCCACTGAAAAACTGTTGGGTGTTTACGTTGAGCGGATAAACTAAAATTTATGGTTGCCGAAGTATCGATTGCCTGAATTTGCTGGAGGTAAGCCAAGCTGAGAACTAAAGCGTCACAACTGCGTTTGCCCCATAACATGAAGCTGGCGAGCACCGCTGATAAAACACCGGTTGCTGGCATGGGTATACTTTCATGGTTAAAAGAAAGCTCTGCGAAGGCGCTGCTTGATAGGTAAATGCAGTGTCTTGCCTGTGCATCAAAGGCGACTAAGTCAGTGATCTGGAGTTGTTTGCAAAGCTTGGAAGTTTGCGTGGCAGAGGTGCTGTTCGCCTGTGCCAGTTGTTGAGTGACATCCCAGGCACAAATCAGTAAATCCACATGCTGTAAAATTGCCAATAATTCACTGCGTCTGGTTGCAGAGCTGTTCATCCAGCTCAGTGGGGCAATGATTTCGCAAATTAGGTAATAGTTAGCGGCACTGAGCTGGCTCAGGGCTTGGCAGATAGCCTGCAGAGAATCGCCATCGCCCTGGCTAATTACCAATCTGATAATGTTTCCAGCACGCTGTTTGAACTGCTTGGTTTGGCATAAGCTAAGGTTGTTTTCCCGCAGCGCCAGAGAGACAGTATCAACGCTTAAAGAGCCGTGGCTGGGATAGTCAAAAAGCTGATTAACAGCTAAAGCTTGATCAATATTGCTTGAGGTAAATGGCATTATTTATGCTCAGGTGGATGGTTGTGCCAAAAAGGTTGCCCTAAAATAGGGGTGCTCGGGGAGGCTGTCTGTCGGCGCTGCATAAGCCCTGCTAAGTAACCGCTGCGCCCCGCTTGAATAGCCAGTGAAAATGCTCTGGCCATTAACACCGGGTCATCGGCGGTGGCTACTGCGGTATTGAGCAGTACTGCGTCAAAGCCCATCTCTAGAGCCGCGGCGGCTTGTGAGGGTGAGCCGAGACCCGCATCAATGATTAGGGGTATATGGCTAATACGCTCTCGAAGACTGCTGAGGTGGTATTTATTCATCAGGCCCCGGCCTGTGCCTATGGGTGCTCCCCAGGGCATCAGTACTTGGCATCCCGCATCGACTAAGCGTAAGCAGAGCACCAAATCATCCGTGCAGTAAGGTAGTACTTTAAAGCCGCGTTTAATTAATTCAGTGGCGGCGATTAGCAGTTCAAAGGGGTCGGGTTGTAAGTTGTAGTCATCGCCAATGACTTCAAGTTTGATCCAGGGGGTCTCAAATAATTCCCGTGACATCTCCGCTAGATTGATCGCCTCTTTGGCGGTTTTGCAGCCGGCAGTATTGGGTAATAATTGACAGCCAGTATCCTTTAGCAGTTGCCAAAAAGCATCACCGTCATTTTTCTGTGGGTTTTGCTGGCGCAAACTCAAGGTGATAAATTCAGTGCCTGAGGCTTGAATCGCCTCGCTCATTTGTAGAGGAGAGCGATAGAGTGCCGTGCCTAGCAAAAAACGACTAGAGAAGGTTTCATCGTACAAGGTGAGAGTATCGCTAGCTGAAGTATTAACTGTGTTCATTAACCACCTCCAATAGGTTTGACAATGTCTACGCAATCGCCAGTGGCTAAATCGGTGTGACTATATTGTGCCTTGGGAATGAACTCCCCATTTATTGCCACGGCAATGGTTTGCTCTGCATATCCAGCGACAATAATTAGCTGGCTTAAATTACAGTCATTTTCGACTGATAAAGGGTGATTATTAACCGTTAGATTCGGCATTTAGCTACTCCAAAAAAGAAAAAATGCGCTGATGATGTGGGCAAGTGGTACCTTGTAACCAATGGATAACACTGTCGATAATAGCCGGGGCGATGAGAAACCCATGGCGAAAGAAACCATTAATGGCCACTTGTTGACCCCGCACAATCACCTGGGGTTTATTATCGATAAAAGCGGGGCGTAAGTTGGTATTTTGCTCAATGATACGCGCCTGTGAAAAAGCGGGATTGATACTGTACATCGCGGTACATAATTCCAACATCGATTGCACCGACATCGGGGATCTGTCTTCGCTCTCTATTTGGGTGGCGCCGATGACAAATTGATGATTGGGTTTGGGCACTAAGTAGAGCTGATAACGAGGGTGCATTAAGCGGACCGGGCGGTGCAATGTGATCTCCTTGCTCTCTACTCTGAGTACTTCACCACGCACACCACGCAATTGAGGTAGCTGTGGTTTGGCTCCTATGCCACGACAGTCAAATACCCAGTCAAAGCTTTTTTTGGCCTTGGAGCTGATGACGGTATTGCCCTCTATGGATACCTGAGTATTGTCAATAACTTGCACTTGATTGGCGATACAGTGTGCAAGCAGTGCCCGCAGTAATTGGCGGTTATCGATGTGCGCTTCATCCTCTAAAAATAACCCGGAGGTGAAATTTCCATTGAGGCCAGGTTCTAACGCATTGAGTTGTTGAGCGTTTAAAATTTGGTATTGAGCATCACATTGGCGAGATAATTGTTCAACTTTATGTCTGAAATGGCTTAATTCTGCATGATCTTGCGGGTGACAGATAATCAAACTACCGCTGTGTTTAAATTCTACTTGGGTCGCGGCGTTGAGATTGAGTTGTTCAATGATGGATGGCCATAAAGCCAATGACGTTTTACCGAGGTGATAGGTGTCTATATCGGCTTCAATCGCCTCTGAAATAGGGGCGATCATGCCCGCTGCTGTAAAAGCAGCGGCTGATAAATGCGCGGTTGCAGCGGGGGTAAGTGGGTTCGCTTCATATAAGTGCAAGTTGTAGTTGAGCTTGCTGAGTTTAAAAGCGAGTAATCTTCCGGCTAAACCCGCCCCAATAATAGCAATATTGGTGTTAGACATTGTATATCCCATGTAGGTATTTCAGCGGGACAAGTAGGGCACTTAGAAAACTTAGTAGCAGACGAAATGCTGGGGTTAAGGTAGTGACCAGACTTGTTCCCTACGCAGGCATTAACCTGATCAGGTGCAACGGGATTTGGTGTGCAAGTTGTAAGACTTGGCCAATCGTAGTGAGAGCAAGCAAAGTGAGACAGGCTTCTGCTCTAGTGAAAAAATAGCTCGCTATTTGATCACTAAGAAGCCTGATATCCGCTTTTTTACAGTAGATTAGTAGTAAGTCCGACAGCCTCCTAAGCCAATCTCAGCCCTCAGTGGGCACCCCGACAAGAATTTAGCGCCAGTTTAGTGTGTCGCTAATTAACTGGCAAGAAAATTGTGATTATTAAGGATTATTTAGACGCGCTACTTCTGCATCGAGCTCGATTATCTTTTCGCGCATTAAGCGGTGGCACAATTCGGCGAGTTCCTTAGCATTATCCTGGTGATAATTATCCGTTGAAATAGGTTCAAGCATTTCTGCAATGGCGTAACCATTGCGTAATTTGCCGAGCTTAAAACTTGCAGTGCTGCTTAAAACGATAGGGACAATGGGCACATTTGCCTGGATGGCGGTATGAAAGGCCCCCATTTTGAAAGGGAGAAGCCCACGACCACGGCTACGGGTACCCTCGGGGAACATCCACAGTGAGAGTTTATCATTAACGATTCTTTCAGTGACTTGAGAAATAGTGTCGCGGGCGCGGTGTTTATTTTTTCTATCGATTAAAATATTGCCTGAAAGCCAGTAAAGTTGCCCAAAAAAAGGCAACCAGCGGATGCTTTTTTTACCTAAACTCACGGTACCGTCCATGACCGCTGAGGAAATGGTAAATACATCAAAAGTATTTTGATGATTGGCAATATAAACCCGGGGGGCGTAGGGGACAGGCGGAGAGACTCGGGTGATCAATTTTATCCCCATTAGAGGGGCTAAAGCGCTTAGCCAATGCGCGACAACCTTAGTGTTGTTACGGTGGAAGGGGCGACCTAAACAGAAGATGCATCCCATTAGACAAAGGCCTGCAAAGATAGGCAGAATTATAATCAAGCGTAACAGAGCCAGCATTTTTTATTCCAATCAATTTAAAGGTGAATAGTAGCCTGAATAATGAATAAAAAGGTAGTTGTTTAGCTGCTTTTAATGCTATTTTTGCTCCGGGTAGCAGCCTAGTCTCAATGACACTCGGTCACTGACATTCACCATATAAGGGTAATAGATGCGTAATTTTTCAGCCATACCACGCTTGGATATTAGTTTTGGGCCCACGCCATTAGAATATGCGCCCCGCTTGTCGAATGTTCTTTGTCTTCGGCGACAAATTTTCATATTAACATCTTTATTACCAATTCGCATTGTATTATCTTAATTATTTGGTTCCAGAATTCTAGTCCATTTTTCTGAAATTATACGCATCATGCGTTCTTGATCTGTTTTCAGCATGTTTGGACGACTTTTTTCTTAATGTTTAGACATTCTTCTTAATCTTATGTCCAAATA
>JABSRA010000029.1:0-10737 GCA_013215445.1 Oceanospirillaceae bacterium | reverse complement strand
CAGCTATATTTTAAAAGAGATGACTGCACCGGTCTCGCAGGGGGCGGTAATAAAACTCGAAAGTTAGAATATTTATTGGCAGATGCGCAGTTAAAGGGGGCTGATACCCTAGTGACCATTGGCGGTTTACAGTCGAATCATGCACGGCAAACGGCGGCGGCGGCGGCCAAATTTGGCCTCGATTGCGAATTAGTGCTGGAAGATGTTCCAGGCACTCCTAAAACCGATTATTACAACAATGGCAATCTACTGTTGGATAACATATTGGGGGCTAATATTCACTATTTGACCGAGAGTGAAGATGCGCAGCAATATTCTTTGGAGTTGCTTGAACAGTTAAAATCTGCGGGTAAAAAGCCTTATTTTATCCCAGTCGGCGGCTCTAACGTGATCGGGAGTTTAGGTTATGTACGCTGTGCTATGGAGCTTCTAGAGCAAATTAAGCAAATGCAATTGCCAATTGAACAAATTGTGCTCGCCTCGGGTAGTGCGGGAACTCAAGCGGGGCTATTGGCTGGATTAATTGCCTGTGGTAGTGATATTAAAGTATTGGGCATCAATGTTAGTCGCTCGTCTGAGGAGCAAACTTTGCTGGTCAAACAGTTGCTAGAGGAAATATTAGCTTACCTTGAGTTGGATGTGTCCCTGGCAAAAGATGTTGTTCAGACCAACGGTGATTATGTTGGTCCAGGTTATGGGATCAGCACCCCAGGTATGATCGATGCACTGAAGTGTTGTGCATCGACAGAGGGGCTGATTTTGGATCCTGTTTATACTGGAAAGGCGATGGCAGGCTTGATTGATCTGATTGGTAAAGGCGAAATTTCGGCTACTTCAAAGCAACTGTTTTTACATACCGGTGGAGCGCAGGGGTTGTTTGCCTATAGAGAGTTGTTTATCGAGTAACCGTCGGTATTGACGGTTACTTTTTAGGGGTGCGGGTATTCTTCTTCTTTTTGAATATATTGAGCAGCTTTTCGCTAGGGCTTTTCTCAGAGGGTAGGGCTGTTTCGAAGCGCTGTTGTAGCTCTTTTAGTCCGGCCTCTTTTTTTGAATGCCTGGCTAAATGCTGATGTTTTTTAAAATCAATGACATTGTCGCTCACGGGCTCTCTCCAGTAGTAAATTGCACTTGTTGATTATAGTCAGTATATGGCGGCACAAATTGATACTTCAAGTGAAAATCAATCCAAGCGACCAATACAGCAGCAGTGTATCACTGCTGCGTGATTGGTGGGTGGCTATCGCCAGTCTAGTGCTGATCTTAAACCGGGTCTAGATCGTGGTGGTCCAACATGACTACAGAGCAGTCTATTAAAGCCATATTAGAGAACATGATGCTTTATCGCTTGAGTTCTATCGTCGCCTTATCTGAGGATGATATGATCAACGTCAAGTCACTATAAATGAGATAACAGATTGAATTTCACTGATAAAAAATTATTAATATTTGATCTCGACGGCACGCTCGTCGATAGTGCTCCGGATCTTGCCAATGCCATTAATGGCATGCTTAAGACCATCGGTCGCGAACAGTTTCCGCTAGAGACGATTCGAAGTTGGGTTGGAAATGGTGCCCAAGTATTAGTTGAGCGCGCGTTGAGTGCTGATAATAAAATATCATCTAACTTAGACGTTAAGCTGGTGGGCGATGCACTAATCACTTTTTTAGCTATTTATCGGGATAATGTTTGTGTCGATAGCGTACTTTATCCAGAGGTCAGTGCGACTTTAAAGGAGCTGCAATCGCGCCATTATCGGCTGGCGATTGTCACCAATAAACCGCTTGAATTTGTTGCGCCGATATTGCAGCAACTGGGATTAGAAAATATATTTGAAAGGGTGCTAGGCGGTGATAGTTTAGCCAGGAAAAAGCCTGATCCAATGCCACTTAACTACCTCTGTGAGCAGTTGGCTGTAGCGCCGGCCCAGTGTTTAATGATTGGAGACTCTAAGAACGATATTTTCGCGGCAAAAAATGCCAACATGCACAGTGTTGGCCTGACCTATGGTTATAACTATGGTGAGGATATCTCAATCGTTGATCCGGATGCTGTGATCAATCAATTTGGCCAGTTACTCAATTGTCTTGAGCCAGTCACCGAGGTGGAAGAATAGATGTCAAAACAACAGAAAATATCAATAGAGTCGAAAAGTCAGGGCGATGATATGCCCACAGCAATGCAAAAACCCGGTCAAAAGAAAGCCCAAGCTAAATTAATTACCGTCGGTATCGAAAAGGGCATCGCAGAATATAAGAAGCAGCATAAAGCAAAAATGCGCGAGCAAGATAAGCTGCGCAAGAAAAAAGTCAAAGCCCAATTACGTGCCACACCTGAGTGCGAACCAGTTTCTGCCCCAGCGAGCCATCGCATTGGGTTGCCCTGGATATTATTGCTTGGATCATGGCTAGCGTTCGCCGTGTACCTATGGCTTGATTTAAGGCCATAGCGGGTTCGCCGCTAGCCTGAAAGTTGAGGGCCGCCTTTTCGCTGGCAGGTTCAGTATGCTAGGGCTAAATGCTCTTATCGGTTTGTATTTTGTGCTATAAAATCCAATAGCGATCTTGGCTGCTCAGTCATTTCAACGCCAGCGACTCAGTAGTAGAACATCTGGGTACAAGAGTGAGACCTTAGATTAGCTCACCCCAAGGGCATGAGACGACCCGCGATAATACCGGCTTAAAAGTTGCCGCAATACCCATAGAGCGAGGCACGTTGCAGGCTCATTGATTTAGTTATTTCGTCCGCTTTTGCTGCTTTTATCATTGCTCGCGACATTGTCCAGAGGTCTTAAATTAATAGGGCTGAGCTGAGCCAGCTGCTTAAGCCTCTGTAGATTCATCAACCGCCTCTGTTACAGTCTCTTGGGCGGGCTCTAGTGCGTCTTGTTGCTTTTCGAGCATCGCTTCAATGATTTCTCTGATTTTAGTCAAGCTAGATGAAAAGATTGACTGTTGCGCCTCATCGGCTTCGATGAAGCGGTTATCTTGCTGTACTAAGCTATCTAACAGTCGCTGGCTAACGCTTTGGATATCTTGTAAAAAGTCTAACTCGGGCTGTTGTATGGCCTGGGCGTAGTTATTGATTAAATGTCCCGACAGCTTACCAATGTTGGGTATGGCGTTGTTTTGTACTTGACGATAACTAGAGGCAGCACTGTATTCTTGAGATTTAGTGAGTTGTAAGTTCATCGATGCCAATTCGGTTTTATCCAGCTGGAATTCGGAGGCGATTTCAAAGGCCTTTTGCACATCACCATTAAAAAATTCATTCGATATCTCAGTGACTTCCTCGATTAAATTGGCAATAGCCTTGAGTTCGTCTTCATCTAGGTCACCCTGGACTTGAAAGTGAAAGGCACTGCTCTGTGATTGACTAACACTATAGACAGCGCTGTAATTACCGGCACCGTTGCCTTCATAGGCAAAGGAAGATTGCTGGCTATTTTGATTGGCAAAAATGATAGTGACACTGTCACCATCTTGAGTTTTTAAGTCTAGAGAGAAGGTTTCGGCATGACTGAATCTTTCAACAGCGGCGACTTGAGTATGATAGGCAGGAAAGCTCTGGTTAACGCTTTGTGTAGGATTGATCGCATCCAGTGCTTTAAAGGTTAGGTCTTCGGTTTTATCGATGTTTTTTGCAATATCGGCAGAGAGTAACTGTAAGTTTTCGAGAATTTCGCGCGCTTCATCAAATCCTTTTTTTACCCCTTCTATCGCAGCGTCATATTTCGCTTGTATCTCCGCTTCACTGCGTCCCTCATTACGGGCGCTTTGCAGTCCCATAGCGATAAATTTAGAAATTTTATCGGCTATTTTCTGCGGGCTGAATTCGTTACTGGCTAATTCTGCGACATCGTTTTTCTGCAGGCCCGGCACGTTCTTTGCCAGCCTAGCCAGCATGGCGTCATTTGCAGTAGAGCTTGGGTTGCGCTGTGCATGGCTTTCAAATGAGCTGAAGTCAGTGTGTTTTTGCACGAAAGATGTGCTTGAGTAAAATGTATTAATCATAGCGGAGCCCTCTTAAATTAATCCGATGTTAGTATATCGGCTCACTTCTTAAATTGTTTATAGATAAAAGTGCTGTATGAAGTTTTTTCAAGCGCAGCGTCGCTGCAGTGACGCTAAATCAATAAATTTATGGGTGTTTTATGGTTGTGTTACCAAAGTGATACATAAAAGCCATGAAATTTGTTCATCATAGCGCTTGATGCTAAATATAAGTATTTAAACGAATGTTTATGCTTTTCATGAAGAAATATGCAAAAGCTGTTAAAATGGTGTGAGTTTAGTTATCGAAGCTGACTTTTCCGTGAAACTGCAATAAGTCTATTTTAGGATATTTATGAAAGATATTCATAAAGGCATTATCTTACTGTGTATGGCGTTACTGGCGAGCATTATCAGCTTTTCTGTGGACGATCGTCACTGGAATATGCCCTTTGTATCTTTCGCTGAGGATTCGCACAGGGATGTCGCCGATTTACAAGCACAACTGCTAGCGGGATTAGACCCCACTGAAAATTCAGCGCCTACGGCAGCGGGTAACCAGTCTAATGATCTCCAAACTTCCTGCCTGAGTGGAAAAATTGCCAGAGATAAAACCACCGATAAACTCCATGATGACAGCTATATATCGGTTAAAGAGAGCAGTGCTGTTTATATTCAAATCATTCTAAAGCAAGTGTTGTTGGTAAAAGGGCCCTTTGAGACACAGTCCGCCTCAGTTATTGATGTTTTTCCCAATACGGTGAGTGAGCGGTTGGAGCTGGCGAGTAATAGCGGTAACTGTACTCAAATCGATCTGTATTTATCTAAAATCAAGGGTAGCTAGACCTTTCAACTAGTATGTAATTGCACTTTTTCCTGGCTATTTGTGCATAGCAAATATAATTTATTATAGTATAGATCTCCTTTATGTAGAGACGCGAGAGTGTGATGAAAAATAGAACTAGGTCAGAACAACTTGCCACAGAAAAATCACAACAGCAGCGAAGCCCGATGATGATTGCCAATAATATTAATCATATTTTGGTGCATGGTGCGCAAATCTCCTACAGTAAATTACGTCGGGCAGGGGGGCACAGTGCGCGTATTTTTTATTTTGCAGAAATAGGCGTTTACCTTGAAGTATCCCTATCCTCAGGTTCAGGCATTACCAGGGATGCTAGAGAGCGTCTATCAGAAATTCATCAAGAGGCGCTAAATACCTTGATGGTGGCAAATCGACTCGAAAATCAAAGAGCGCCTAAAAAATCGTAAAAAATTCACCGATTCAAGACAAGGAAAATATTGGAGTTGTTTAATAGTAAAGAGTTTTTAGCCCGCTTAACGAAGCGTCCCGGTGTATATCAAATGCTGGATGAACAAGGTGAGCTACTTTATATCGGTAAAGCAAAGAATCTACGCAACCGTGTATCAAGTTATTTTCGGTCCTCTGGACTAAATATCAAAACCCAGGCATTAGTCGCTAAAATAGCCGACATCAATATCACCATCACCCATGGCGAGACTGAGGCACTGCTCTTAGAGCAAAATTTAATTAAACAAAACCGTCCACCCTATAATATATTATTGCGCGATGATAAAAGTTACCCTTATATTTATATTAATGATTTAGAACAATATCCCTCGGTCACCTTTCATCGGGGTGCAAAAAGGCGCAAGGGTAAATATTTTGGTCCCTTTCCCAGTGGCACGGCCGTGCGTGAGACGTTAAGTCTGTTACAGAAGATATTTAATATTCGACAATGCGATGAAAGTTTTTTTAAAAACCGCTCGAGACCTTGCCTGCAATATCAAATTAAACGTTGCTCAGCACCTTGTGTCGAATTGATAGACCCAGTGCAATATGGCATAGATATAAAACATGCCATGATGTTTTTAGAGGGCAAAAGTACCAAGATAATGACAGATTTGGCAGCGCAAATGGAAGAGGCGGCAATCGCGCTCGACTTTGAGAGAGCGGCGATCATTAGAGACCAAATCCAATCATTACAGCATACACAAGAGCAACAATCGGTGATAGGCGGTCATGGTAATGCAGATATCATAGGCTGTTCGATGCAGGCGGGGACTGTTTGTATCTATCAGATGTTTGTCCGCGGCGGCAGGGTGATAGGCACTAAAGCGCTGTACCCTAAAGTAATTATTGAACAGCGAGATCAAGATGTAATTTCTGCCTTTATTGCCCAGTGGTACTTAAGCGCAAATCGTGAGATACCAGAGTGCATTATTATTAGTCATGCGATTGATGACGCCAGTGTATTAGAGGAAGCTCTGTCAACCATACGCGGCGCTAAAATAGAAATCACTGCTAATGTGAGAGGGCATAGGGCGGGGTGGCAGCGATTGACCCAGACTAATGCAGAGCAGCAATTGGCCAATCAATTGGCCAGTAAGAAAAATGTGTATCGTCGTTTTGTCGCTTTACAAGAGAGCTTAGCATTGGATGAGCTGCCCAAGCGCCTCGAGTGTTTCGATATCTCCCATAGCTCTGGTGAGGCGACGGTTGCCTCCTGTGTGGTGTTTGACCACAATGGCCCACTAAAAACAGATTATAGACGTTTTAATATAGAGGGGGTGACTCCAGGGGATGATTATGCGGCTATGCATCAGGCGCTCACCCGTCGCTTTTCTCGGCTGAAAAAGGGCGAGGGTAAAAAACCGGATATATTATTTATTGATGGGGGCAAGGGGCAGGTGACTCAGGCGGTTGAAGTGTTAAAAACACTACAAATTTATGACATACAAGTGATAGGTATCGCCAAGGGCACGGGCAGAAAACCCGGATTAGAGACGTTAATAAACCCTGATACTAACCAAGAGATAGTGATGTCGCCCGATTCACCGGGTTTACACCTGATCCAACACATCAGAGATGAGTCACATCGGTTTGCGATAACCGGCCATCGAGCTCGCAGAGGTAAAGCTAGGCAGCGTTCCAAATTGGAAGATATAGCCGGTGTTGGACCGAAACGACGTAGAGAATTGTTGAAACATTTTGGATCAATTCCCTCAATTGAAAGTTCAAGTGTTGAAGAAATTAAAAAAGTCTCTAGTATAAGCACGGCGTTGGCCGAAGATATTTATGCCGCGTTACATTCTGATCAATAGTTACCCACTAGGAGTAGACCAGTTTCAAGCTTAAATATGCATGTGCAGATTAAGTTAACTGTCCCTTTATGAATATACCGAATATCTTGAGTTTACTGCGTATTGCATTAATCCCTATTTTAGTCGCCTTGTATTATCTGCCTTTTAATTGGGTGAATATAGCCTGTGGCACCGTTTTCGCCATCGCCTGCTTTACCGACTGGCTGGATGGTTATATAGCCAGAAAATATGATCAAAGCACTACGTTAGGTGCATTCCTCGATCCTGTGGCTGATAAGTTGATTGTGACTGTTGCTCTGGTATTGCTCTGTGTTAGTTATGCAACGCCTTGGATAACCATACCGGCGATTATTATTATCTGTCGAGAGATTATCATCTCGGCATTACGCGAGTGGATGGCTGAGCTGGGTAAGCGTTCCAATGTGAAAGTGTCTTCTGTGGGTAAAGTAAAAACGGCGATGCAGATGTTGTCTATTTTAATCCTGCTATCAGTGGATATAGGTACAGTTTATAGCACGGTGGGTATCACCGCGCTCTATATAGCCGCTATTTTAACCATTTGGTCGATGTTTATTTATTTAAATGCGGCGTGGAGTGATTTGAAAAAGCATAGTTAGGTCTGTTGTGAATCGTATTTTTTGGTTTAAGTCTTTGAAATTAATAATAAAGAAATATTGAGCGAGCTGTTTATATCTTGGCTTGAGTAAAAAACAGCCATAAGTGGTTAATAATTAAGCGAAATTTTCTTTTTATAAGCTGTTGACAAGCCCGTCGATACCTCTATAATACGCCCCACTTGTTACAGAGATCGCAGCGATGCGGGAATAGCTCAGTTGGTAGAGCGCGACCTTGCCAAGGTCGAGGTCGCCGGTTCGAACCCGGTTTCCCGCTCCAAATTCTCTTTTTTAATACAAGTATGGGGCGCGATGACAGAGTGGTCATGTAGCGGACTGCAACTCCGTCAACGCCGGTTCGATTCCGACTCGCGCCTCCATTTATTCCCTCCAGTTTGCAACTGGCACTCGAAGCCCGGGTGGTGGAATTGGTAGACACAGGAGACTTAAAATCTCCCGATCGCAAGATTGTGCCGGTTCAAGTCCGGCCCCGGGCACCAGTCATTTTTCAGTATCAGCTGAAAATATGAGTCGATAGATTATTGACCACAGGTCAAAATATCGAAAGACCAGTCATTTTTCAGTATCAGCTGAAAATATGAGTCGATAGATTATTGACCACAGGTCAAAATATCGAAAGACCTAAACTCCAGTCACACTTTAAACTCCAGTCAGACCTAAACCCCAGTCACACTTCAAGCTCCTATACTTATATTATTACTCAAAGAACAACATTCTCCATATTTACTCGTCTCCACAATTCCCAAAGAATGAATTGGTGGACGCAGCAGTGGGCATAAAACCTCCCGATCGCAAGATTGCACCGTTTCAAGTCCGGCCCCGGGCACCAACCAATTTTCAGTCTCCGCTGAAAATATGGGTCGAAAGATTTATGACCCCAGGTCAAAATATCGAAAGACTAACCATTTTTCAGTATCAGCTGAAAATATGAGTCGATAGATTTATGACCACAGGTCAAAATATCGAAAGACCAGTCATTTATCAGTCTCAGCTGAAAATATGGGTCGATAGATTTATGACCACAGGTCAAAATATCGAAAGACTTAAACTCCAGTCCCACTTCAAACTCCATCCACACTTAAACTCCAATAATCACACATATTTTTGAAGAACAGCATCCTCCATACTTACTGGTCTCCAAGAATTCCCCGCCTAGAGATAGCTTCATATCACCAGCAGAGCGCAACACTCTCATGGTAGCGCTTGGTTACTCTGAGGATGTACCAGTGATATTAAAGCAGCAGTACGTAGGCCTAGCGTTTCTATTTGCCATTCAGACAGCAATGCGTGCAGGGAAAATCTGTGGATGGTACAAGGCTAGCGAAGCCTAAAGATGTTATTACAACTTCCAACGGCACCCTCTTATATTTTATTCAAAAACGTTTGAAATAACAGCCAATACTAGATATTGTTTGCAGTGCTGAAAATGTCCGCTAAGTGTTTGCAGTTATTAAATAAGTTTAGCAACTCTTTAAAGGTTAAAAATACAATTGTCTTATCAACTTGGTTTGTTTATTCACCTGCTGGTGGAAAAGCTCTGCCTGTATTTAGTGGCTGTTTTAGTGATGTGTGAAGTCGCTATTGTATTGTTACGCTATGTCTACGGCATAGGGTTTCTGCAGCTGCAGGATCTCGCTCTATATAGTTTTAGTATCTTAGTGGTGCTGAGCATCGTCTATGGTTTTGGCCGCAACGAGCATGTGCGGGTGGATGTTTTTCGCGAGAGCCAGGGGCGGCGCCTAAAACGGCAGATAGATGCTGTGGCAATCATATTACTGATGATTCCATATTTTGCGCTGACCTTATATTGGGTTTGGCCGGATATTACTTATGCCTGGAAAATCACTGAAGGCTCCAGAGAAACTGGGGGGTTACCGGGGTTGTTTTTAGTTAAAACTGCATTGCCTTTTGTTTGTATCTTGATGATAGCACAAGGTATTATTGTTTTGATCAGGGCTGGGCGCTACTTGCAAGATGAGCCTGATATTGCCGTTAGCAAGACCGGCGGTGAAGCATGAGTATTGAAGCAATCTGGTTGCTGCTGCTGGGGCTTTCGCTGCTGCTGGCAATTATGAGTGGTATGCCAGTGATGATGGCTATCTCGGGCATACCGGTAGTGATTGGCTTTATTGCCGCCGCTTTTGGCCATTTTGACCTGAGCTTTTTTGGCGCATTCCCACAGCGGGTATTCGGCATTATGAACAACCCGCTGTTAATAGCGGTGCCGCTGTTTGTATTGATGGGGATACTGTTAGAGCGCTCTAAAGTGGCGGAGCGGATGTTATTGATCATGGCAAGCTTCTTTGGTGGTTCGCGCTCAGGTCTGGCCTATTCGGTGTTAATAGTCAGTGCCTTAATAGCCGCCTCTACCGGAATTATTGGTGCCACTATTGTGATGTTGGGCATGATATCACTCCCGGCACTGCTTAAAGCTGGGGTGTCGGTGCGACTCTCTAGCGGATTAATCTGCGCATCGGGTACTTTAGGGCAGATAATACCGCCCTCTATTGTGCTGATACTCTTGGGGGATCAGATCTCAAATGCCTACATTGAAGCGCAGCAAAATGTCGGCAATTTTGCCCCGGATCCAGTGTCGGTCGGAGACTTATTTGCCGGGGCACTGATTCCCGGTCTGCTACTGGTGGCGTTGTATGCCATCTATGTGTTTTTGCACGGCAAGTTTATTGCAGAAGAATCCAGCGCGGCACAATGACCGCAACAGCAGTCAATGGCAGAGCCTGTTAGTTTCGCCGATATCACCACTACCTTTTTACCGCCAATCTTATTAATTGTGGCGGTTTTGGGTTCTATCTTATTCGGAGTAGCGACCCCCACTGAAGCGGCGGCAGTCGGTGTGGCTGGTACTTTATTAATTGCGGCGGCTAACAGCGCCAATGCCAGCCGTCTGACCAAGCTACTTGCGCTACTGGGTGCGCTTGCCGCTTTTAGTTTAACCCTGCTGGTCTCCCTGGGGTTTTCCAGA
>JABSRA010000003.1 GCA_013215445.1 Oceanospirillaceae bacterium | reverse complement strand
CAGCCCGCCTGTAGCCATTGCCTCAATCACAAACAATCCTGTACGCCAGGGGCGTCTGGGACTTGTTCGCTGCTTCCCTAACCTTTACAGACGTATTTTTCAGGCACAAAAAAGCACCGTAAAAGTAAACTCAAACGATGCTTTTATAACTGTTAAGTTAGCGAGTGCTTAATTAAGCTTTTGCGCCAACCACGTTAACAGTAATTACAGCGTTAACTTCGCTGTGCAAGTGTATAGTGATCGCGAACTCGCCAGTGTGACGCAACGCGCCCTCTGGAAGACGTATTTCACTCTTGTCTACAGTTTGACCTGCAGCAGCCAGCGCTTCAGCAAGATCGCGAGTACCGATAGAACCGAAAAGCTTGCCTTCTTCACCAGCTTTTGAGCTGATTTCTAAGGTAAACTCTTCTAGTGCAGTAGCACGAACCTGTGCAGCAGCTAGTTTTTCGCCTGCAATTTTTTCAAGTCCAGCACGACGCTCTTCAAACTTAACTACGTTTGCTTTAGTAGCAGACACAGCCTTGCCTTGAGGAACTAAGTAGTTACGACCAAAACCTGACTTTACAGTAACTTTGTCGCCAAGGGCGCCAAGCTTACCAATTTTCTCGAGTAGAATAACTTCCATCTCGTAAACCTCTATTGTTCTGCAGCTTCAACCACCGCAGTACTTATTGACTAGCTGGTATCCTATTGCGAATATCTACAAGTGTATCTATTGCAGCAATAACAACCAACATCGTAATCACATAAGGCCCCAGTACAAACACGGCGACATATAATGCCACCAACCAAGACCTACCTAAACTTCGTTTCGCTACACTGCCGTGGGCCAGTGCTAGTCCCGCTATTACCAGTGGTGCAACCATAATAGGAACCCACCTGATAAATTCCCCACCGCTACTGGTAGCGATCACAATTAACACTATTAGTGTTAATGCGAATTGGGGAGATAGCCGCAATTGATGAAACTCTCGCTGTAAACCCCCAGGGTTAAACAAACAAGATTGCCACCAGCGTGCCAATAGCACACTGGAAAGCATCATCGCAAAATGTAAAGTGTCAAAGACACCTAAGGTCGCCTGTAGCAACCATTGCGATTCACCCGACAAGCGTTCACTTGTACCGGGTGATGACTGCATCATCAAATTTTGCACACCTTGGACAACTTGCTCAAGTACTTCGCCATTGAACTGCTGTTGCAGAAAACCTGCCATCAGAGCTACTGCTAGCGCAACTTGTATCACCCGCTGCCAAGATAAGCTATTTCTCAGAACTATTGCCAGGATATAACTGCCTATAATCACAATCATAGGCGAATAATCACCCTGGCGAGACCACATCAATGCCGGCAATATTGCCCAGACAAAAATGAAACCTCCCTTAGCGGCTCCTTTACGAAGAGTCACTAAGCACACTGCTGCTGCACTTATCCAGAACAGCAGTGGTAGCAAGGCGGCAACTACCGCCACAACTATCGCCTGCGTACGACCCTTTAGAATAAATTGCGCAAGGGCGTGCATAAGCTTAAGTCCTTATTTACTGGTGATTGTCAGTATAAGGCAACAACGCGATGAAACGAGCGCGTTTGATAGCTGTCGCCAACTGACGCTGGTAACGAGCTTTGGTGCCTGTGATACGACTTGGTACAATCTTACCAGTCTCTGTTACGTAGCCTTTCAACGTATCCAGATCTTTGTAATCTATCTCTGTAACACCTTCAGCGGTGAAACGACAAAACTTACGACGACGAAAAAAACGAGCCATCTTATATCTCCTAGTGAACTTGGGTTCAATTACTCAGCGGTGGTAGCTTCAGTAGTCACAGTTGCAGCAGGTGCTGCAGCAGGTGCTTCTGGCGCTGGCTTAGGACGAGTATCTTCGCGGCGCGGACGACGTTCTTCACGTGACTCAGCAGCTTTGATTGGAGATACATCGGTGATCGCAGTTTTACGACGAATTACCATGTTGCGTAATACCGCATCATTGTAACGGAACATGTTATCGAGCTCATCCAGGGTTGCCTGGTTGCATTCGATATTCATCAAGATGTAATGTGCTTTGTGTGCATTGTTGATTGGGTATGCCAATTGACGACGGCCCCAGTCTTCCATGCGGTGAACAGTACCTTCTGCTGCAGTAATAACGTTTGTGTAACGCTCAACCATCGCTGATACTTGCTCGCTTTGGTTCGGATGAACCATAAAAACGATTTCGTAATGACGCATTGTAGCTCCCTACGGGTTAAAAAGCCTTTGAATAACAAGATTCAAAAGCAAGGAGGTTAATATTTATACTCTTTAAAGCTTAGATTATCTGAAAAGAGCGCGACATTATACTGCCGCTACCAAGAATATACAAGCAGGCACGGGCATCGAATGATATTTAATCAGTTTGTGAGCAATTACCCCAGTCTAAACTTAAATTAATGATGGCAGCAAATTTACGGTTAATGCCCCGTGGACCCTTAAAATAGAGGCGATACCACTAAATTTTAGAGAAATCTACGTTGAATTCCCTCTAATCGGCGCACAGTTAGGTCGGGGCATTTTGAAAATTAATCACCACTTCCCTAACTTACGCTCTATGTATAGCAGCTGTTATGTATTATGATTAGTCTCCACATTGACGGGTACTTTACCTGAAGGTCGGTGTTAATAACCTTGTTGATACTAAAAACTGATACGATGACAAAGACAAATCGCACTGAGCCCCCGCCTATAAAAGTAACCGCTAAAGATCGGCAACTGCTGGAACTATTACAAATCAACGCCCGTGAGTCTAACGCTTCACTGGCACGTAAAATCGGCGTATCCAGAACCACTATTCAAGAACGCATCCAGCGTTTGGAAAAAGCAGAGATCATCAAGGGCTACAGCGTCACCCTCAACCCTGACAAATTACATAAAAACATACAGGCAATTGTGATGGTTTTAGCAGAAAACAAATCGCTTAAAGCCACCTTTCTCGAACTTGAGCATATGCCTTACATTCTGACTATTCACTCATTGAGCGGTGAATGGGATTGGTCGCTGTTTATTTCAGCGCCTAATTTGGACGAATTTCATTTGTGTATCACACAGATAAATGAACTTGCCGGAATTAAATCTACCGTTTCTCATATTATCATGAAAACGGGCTTCGATCGCAGAAACAATATTGGGCCGAGCTTCTAAACTTCGCACCTTTGATTGCGTGTCAATCACCTACTCTTTTATAGAATAACCTATAGATTCCAACGGGCTTTACGCTTTAGTATAGCTGCATTTTAGACAACTTTAGTTTCGTACTTAATCAAAGGATTGTTATGAAAACCATTGAGCGTATTACTATACTGGGAGCCGGTACTATTGGCATGAGTTGGGCGGCGCTGTTTTTAGCCAGTGGTCGCACCGTCACTATCTGCGACCCTGATGAGAGTATCGAACCGAAAATGCTGGCATTTCTCGCGTCCACCAAAACAGCACTGATCTCGCTAGGCTGGCCTAATGCCGGTTGTAACAAAAAATTGCGCTTTGACGCAAACCCAGTCACCGCAGTCCAACAAGCACAATTCATCCAGGAGAGTATCGCGGAACGACTCGATCTAAAGCACCAATTATATCAGAGCATAGAACCTCATTTAGCGCCGGGCACCCCAGTGGCAACTTCGACATCAGGACTCGGCTTAACCGAGTTACAAAGAGGCTTTAAAGACCCCTCTCGGCTTATCCTAGCCCACCCATTTAACCCTCCTCACTTAATTCCACTGGTGGAGATGATGGGCAACCAAGACACTGACACATCGCTGCTGGCCCACGCAGAATCCTTTTATACTAGTTTGGGTAAGCAGACCATTAGGCTCGAGAGAGAAATACCTGGGCATATCGCCAACCGCCTGCAAAGTGCTCTATGGCGCGAGTGCATCTACCTATTAAAAAGCGGGGTCGCCAGCTTAGAAGATATAGATAAGGCCGTAACCTACGGCCCTGGTTTGCGCTGGGCGGCACTTGGCCCCAGCTCGCTGTTCCATCTAGGGGGAGGCGACAAGGGAATCTCCGGTTTCTGTGAGCACATTGGACCACCCATGCAGACCTGGTGGGATGATCTGGGCGATGCGCAATTAGATGCAGAAACGATTGCCTTGCTCGAGGAGGGTATGGCTAAAATAACCGCGCACTCAAATAGCGAAACACTGCGCCACAGACGTGACACTTTAATCGTCGATTTTTTACAGAGCATTAAAAATTTAAGCGACGACTAAGCCCTGCCATAGAGGCTACGCATTAGCCTCTATTCACCATGCCTCCTTTAACTCGACAAAAGCCCTCAGATGACATAACAATACTTTAAAATTAAAGCAGAGCATCCCAATGATATTGTGTTCTACCGCATGGGTGACTTTTACGAGATGTTTTTCGATGATGCGAAACGCGCCTCACAGCTGTTGGGCATATCTTTAACAGCCCGCGGCAAAGCCAACGGCGAACCTATTCCCATGGCCGGTTTCCCCTACCACAGCGCGGAAACTTACATAGGCAAAATAGTCCGCGCCGGTGAATCGGTGGTTATTTGCGAACAGGTCGGTGATCCCGCTACCAGCAAGGGACCGGTGGCTCGGGAAGTCGTGCGTATCATTACCCCGGGCACCTTGAGTGATGAAGCTTTCTTAGACGAACACAGCGACAACCTACTGATCGCAATCAATCAATATCGGCAGGATTTTGGCATCGCCGTGATTGATATCAGTACCGGTTATTTTAGTTTGCAGGAAGTAGCTGGCGTGGATGCGCTATTAGGTGAGTTAGAACGGCTAAAACCCAAAGAGCTACTTTTCAATGAAGATACTCCTCTGGCGAATTTGTTACAGAACAGCCCTGGATTACGCTCTCAAGCCCCCTGGCACTTTGAAGCAGAAACTGCCAGGCGCATACTCTGCGAGCAATTCAAAACCAAAGACTTACAAGGCTTCGGCTGCGAGCATTTAGACCTGGCCATCAGCGCCGGTGGCTGCCTGCTACAGTACGCTAAAGACACCCAGCGCTCTGCCCTGCCTCATGTACAACGCATCAAAGTAGAGCTGCGTAGCGATACGGTGATTATCGACGCTGCCACTCGAAAAAATTTAGAACTTGATCAGAATTTGGCTGGCGGTCAAGAGAACACCTTAGTCAGCGTTATTGACAATACCAGCACCGCCATGGGTTCTCGAATGCTGCGCCGCTGGATTAATCAGCCGCTGCGCAATTTAAACACCCTAAACGCCCGCCAAGCAGCCATCCATTGGTTGTTAGATACTTATCGTTTTGAAGCGATTGGCGCTAGTCTCAAACAGATCGGCGATGTTGAGCGAATTTTATCACGGGTGGCGCTGAGATCGGCCAGACCTAGAGATTTGGAACGCCTGCGTGATAGCCTGAGTATTTTACCCCAACTACAACAGCAACTAGCCAGCGGTCCTGCTAGTCGTATTATGAGCCTGGCAACCACCATTGCAGAATATCCGGTACTCTGTAAATTATTACATCAGGCGATCATCGATAACCCGCCCGTGGTTATTCGCGATGGTGGCGTGATCGCCACTGGTTTTGACGAAGAACTCGATGAGCTGCGCGGCATCAGCGAAAATGCCGGTGACTATTTATTAAAATTGGAAAAAAAGGAGCGCGAGCGCACTGGCATTTCAACCTTAAAGGTAGGTTACAACCGCGTACATGGCTACTTCATTGAAATTAGTAAAGCGCAGGCACAAGCCACCCAAATGCCCACAGAATACGTGCGACGCCAAACCCTTAAAAATGCCGAGCGTTATATCACTGAAGAATTAAAATCCTTTGAAGACAAGGCGCTCTCAGCAAAAAGCCGTGCACTTGCACGAGAAAAAGCCCTTTATGAACAACTATTAGAAGACATAGCTCAACAGCTGAACCCGCTGCAAGACACGGCCTCTGCGCTGGCTGAGCTCGATTCATTAGCTAATTTTGCAGAGCGCGCTGAGACATTGTCATTCTGCGCCCCCACACTGAGCGACACCCCCGGCATCTCTATCCAGGGTGGACGCCATCCAGTGGTGGAAAAAGTATCAGACGCCCCTTTCGTCCCCAACAATTTAGAAATGAACGACGAGCGACGCATGCTGATCATTACCGGCCCCAATATGGGAGGTAAATCGACCTTTATGCGTCAGGCGGCACTGATCACACTCCTGGCACATATCGGCTCTTTTGTACCGGCGAAAAGTGCCACCATTGGTATCCTAGACCGTATCTTTACCCGTATGGGTTCCTCTGATGATCTGGCTGGCGGGCGCTCCACTTTTATGGTCGAAATGACTGAGACTGCCAATATTCTTAACAATGCCACCAATCGCAGCTTAGTATTAATGGATGAAATAGGCCGAGGGACTAGCACCTTCGACGGATTATCACTCGCTTGGTCTTGCGCCGAACACATTGCCAATAACGTCAATGCATTTACCTTATTCGCCACTCATTATTTCGAGCTAACAGTGCTACCAGAAAAGATTAGCAAGGTACACAATGTGCATTTGACTGCTCTGGAGCACCAAGACAACATTGTCTTTATGCATGAGGTAAAAGAGGGAGCAGCCAGTCAGAGCTACGGCTTGCAAGTGGCTAAACTAGCGGGTATCCCACTATCCGTCATTAGTGACGCCCGCGAAAAATTACAACAACTGGAGCAGGAGAGTTCGCAGTTAAACCTGAGCGAGGCAATTAGCGCAAGTCATCCACAGCAGAGTGATATGTTCGCACCCACAATCAACAAGATCCACCCTGCAATGCAAGCCCTGGCGCAAGTTAATCCCGATGAATTAACACCCAGAGAGGCTCTAGACACATTGTACGCGCTAAAACAGGCGGCATTGAATGATGATTAGCCGTTTAGTTGCTGATGCGGGTAATTGGCAATCGCAGCAACCGAGCATTAGAATGATAATTAGCCGTTTCAAGCCTAAATGATTTTCTCATTCACGTGCTCGGCAAAACCTCTACCCGCCTCCAGATAAAAGTTATAGGTACTGTCTACGCCCAGTTCTTGTAGCTCTCGTTGCTGATCCGGATAATTGGCAATCGCCGTAACCGCGCGGGTGTAACCGGAGGCCTTTAACTGCTCTAGCGCCAAGATATTTTGAATATGCTTGGGCATAGCCAACATCACCATTTGCACTTCAGAGTGATTGATTCGCTGCCAAAAATCAGGATCTGTGGCATCCGCCAAAATCACCTTGCGGCCTAGCTCACGGTGCTTATCGACGCTCTCCTGACTAATATCCACTCCCGTCACTTTACCCGGGTAGTGACGTTCAGTTGTCTCATAGGCACCCGTTCCAACCCGCCCCATACCAAAGATTAAAATTTTTGCATTCTGTAATGGCACTTGCTGCTCTAATAATAAGCGCCGCTTACTTTCAAATTTTTCCAGCCAAACCTCAAATTTAACATAGATTTGGTTCGAGTATGCATTGAGCGGAGAAGCTATGATAAAGGTGATAGAAACCGCGATACCCATGACGGCTAACCACTGGTTTGAAATCCATTGATTAGTCGCGGCGAGCGCACAAACTATCAAACCGAATTCACTGTAATTAGCCAAGGTAAAAGCGTTCAATAGGGAAGTGCGAGCCCGCAACCTAAAACAAGCGGTCAAAAAGTAATAACACAACATTTTCAGTGGCAGTAGCACAACCAGCAACAGTGCTGCCAACACCACTTGGCTCGACAGCTCAGCATTAAGCCCTATGCTTAAAAAAAATCCTACCAACATTAAATCTTTAAAGCTCAGCAGCGATTTTGCCAATTCACCCGCCTTCTTATGTGATGCAAACAGCATGCCGATGACAAGCGCACCGAGATCTCCCTTTAATCCGGCAAACTCAAACAGCTGATAACCGACCAGCAGGGCAAAGAAAAATCCAAAAAATGGCAATAGCTCCCCGTGTTTTGACCTATCTAAGATTTTGAACAATAGAGGGCGCGATAGAGGCAAGATAACCAATAACGCAAAAGCCCAAATATTCGGGGTTTTACCGGTGCTCACAGCCAGGAATATTATTGCGAAAATATCTTGCATGACCAGTATCGCAATCGATAATTTTCCATGAAAACTGGCCATTTCACCACGCTGCTCTAATACTTTAACCGCAAATACAGTACTGGAAAAGCTAAAGGAAAAGCCGATTAAGATCGACGTTTCTAGACTGAGATCCGTGAATAATGGCAGTGAAAAGCGGCCCAGCAATAACATAAATGCCGAGAAAATTCCGGTGCAGAGGATGATATGTATCGATGCAGGTGCCCAAACATACAGTTTAGCTAAACTTTTTAGCTGTAGTTTCAAGCCGATTGAAAACAGCAGCAAGGTCACCCCCAGTGCCGATATTTTTTCCAGACTGGCGGTCGATTGATAACCTAAACTGTGTAAGATAAAACCCGCCGCTAAAAAACCAATCAATGGTGGCAAGCGCAATTGTAAAACAATAAAACCACAGCCAAATGCACTGCCAAAAAATATCAGATCTAGCATGATTAATAGTTCATCCCCAACATTGAAAATACCGCCCTCAAGTGAAAGTTAATACCACTTAAACCCGTGCGCAGCATAATTCAAAGCCATCAATTAAATCAATGATTAAACTAAAAACTATCCCGATGACTGCCTTAAGTCAAAGAAACAGGGTCACATCAGCCGACAATTGCTGCGGGCGTAATTTCTGGGTTAGAAGTTGCCCTTTATAGATAGCGATACAGAACCGCACCGAGCATCAGCTAAAGTACGCAGAGCATACACTTGCTGATTTTCGACGAGTCACCCCCCGGCTGATTGTTTGCAACTAACATCCGTTAAATAAAACTAGCAGTTTGGCATGGATGGATGGATAGTTAGGTAGGTAGATACTTACCCAATTGTGATGAAATCTCTGACAGGGATAAAATGTGACTTTGTTGCCTCGGCCAGCGGTCAAAACTGGCACGCTGCAAAGCAGTCATCTGAGCGATTTAATCTAAGATAAACTATTGATTAAATCAAAATAAGGCATATAACCCCAACTTGGCAACGAGCCGAGCTGAGGAAGTTGATCACACCATAGTTTGAGCTTTGAAACCGATCCGAAATCCGCCCCAATGCTTACCATTAACCATAATAGGGGCCGATACATCGTGCATTACTTCACCGGTATCTCGTTTATACGTTTGTAACAAAAAGGGTTGAGTGTGCTTGCCACATCGAATCCCCGTTGGATCATCGAAAATACGCTTGGTGCGGTTATTATTGACATCTTGTGCATAATCACCCGTCAGAGGCTTACTAAATATCTTATTATGGGTGGGGAAATAGCCGTTAACATCAACCGCTCCCGCATAGATCATATCATCAAACGCTTTGAGCAACGCCTCTTGTATCTCAGGTAATACTTTATCGGTGAATCCATCAAAAGTGGTGCTATATTTTTTTGGATTGGTATCGGGAATCTCTTTATAGTTAAAATTAAACAGTGCCTGATTGCTAATTTTACCAGATTCAATACAACCCTCAAAAAGTTGAGAAATTTGCTGGGCGCTCTGTTGCGCTTGGCTACACATGGTATCGATGACCGACTGGGTTTTAAAGTCCTTCAAATGCACAAATATTGACTCTGCACCTGTACACAAACCCATTGCCTGATTTGAAATATCCTTGGTGGTGGTTATCTCAGTGCGTAAGAAAGCACTTATATTATCAATCGAGGTTGATATTTCAGAGGTGGTTTTATCTTGTTCAGCCAGTGCTCTACTAATTTGGGAAGCGGCCACTGTCGACTCGGATATTAGGTGATTAATATTTTTAAAAGAAGTAGAGAGAGCCGCCACAGATTCAACTACCTGCTCTGATTGATCATTAACCACAGACATTAACGTCGTCGCGTGCTGACTTTCTTCATTGATAACTTTCAACATTAAGTCTATTTGATTAGTGGCATCACTAGTCCTGGCCGCCAAAGCCCTAACTTCGTCGGCAACTACTGCAAAGCCACGTCCTTGATCACCCGCTCTAGCCGCTTCTATGGCAGCATTTAAGGCCAGCAAATTAGTTTGCTGGGCAATAGAGTTGATAACATCCGTGATATTTTGAATTTCAGCAGCTTTCTCTGAGAGTAATTTAATCCGTTCTGCACCCTCCTTTACCCCCTGATCAAGTTTGGTCACAATAGGCTGGCATTGTTCAATCTCTGCGCTGCCCTGGTTACTCGCCTCCATGGCCTTGTCACTTTGCTGTGCAGCTACCGTGGCGCTTTTAGTCACCTCTTCGGTGGTTGCCGACATATCGTGAGCTGCTATGGAAATTTTATCAGCATCTTGGCTCGATTTCTCGATGGACCGATACAGCTCTTGTAAAAAGAATGACACTTCTGCCGCATTGATGGCAAGATGACTTGCACAATTATTGATTTCACCCCCTGAGGCATTGAAAGATAATATTTTCTCTCTGACTTTATTTTCAAGCGGACTTAATTTAGCGGAGTCTAGATTTAACAGATCGATATTATCGTTGAGTGATTGCTCAATTCCCACACTTTGCCTCTCCAACGGGGCAAGTAACACCAGAGCAATGAACAGCATCACAACAAAGCTAATGACCACTAGCGCAACTGCAATCACTAGTTGAGACACATCGTAATAACTGAGCACAAAATACGATAAACTCACTAATACAGCCGCCATTAATGCGAAGACAATGGCCTTTTTACGATATTCTATACTCATTCTTTGCTCCTGCTAAATTACCTAAAAAACTAATTATGAGCTGCTCGGCTGGTAATGGCACCGGCAGCTACCTGATTAGAACGGAAAAAGAAGAGACAGATATCATAGCTAAATCTACCTAAACAAGGTCTATTCAATGATAAAATGCTGGACAGCACCCTTGATATCTAACCAGTTCTGATGCATTGCTGCTCCCTATAATTCGAAAGCAATTTATTAATCAGTGCCCATCCAGAGACAGCTTCCTACTGTGACTACCCCACTGGCTCGATCTGAAGCCTACTAGATATGGTTATTTAGAATAACTAAACGCCCACATCTAATATCGCCCATCAAGATGCATTGGATCGCCCTCGACACAACTGCGTTTCTGGATGAATGTTAATTACAATATTCAAAACCACTTTGATTATCGGCAATTCTTCTTTTTATTATGCCCAATACTACATAGTATGAAAAAGCACTGGGATTAGACTTTGGTCTAATAGAATTTTTTTCAGCGGGCGCTGCCCAAACTCCCACAAATTATGACTCTACTAGCCACTAGCAAAATCCAGCGCACTAAACCCCATAGTTTAAGCAATTAAAAGTTACAGGCTGGATGTTCATCAAAAGCACTTTGAAGCGGCTACTATCTAAAATATAGGAATAATTGTATATTCTATTAGAGTGATAATGGTAATACTTTGTAAAGTAGCGGTGAACAGAGATACAATTTCCCATAACTCGGCGCTATTTATAGAAGTATCAAATCTTTCTAGATAGGCTAAAACATATGACCCCTATAAAAAAAATCATAATCGTCGGCCTTTTGTCCAGTATGAGCCTACTGCTCGCCGCTGACTCTAAATCTCATCTAGGCCATATCATTACCAGCTGGCCAAGCGCCCCCATGGGCATGAGCCTATTAGATACTGCACTCAAAGAAGCTAAAATAGTCCATTTGCACATCAAACTAGCGCAATCTCAAGAGCAAGACCTCGCCTGGATAAAATTGCACATCCGCAGATCAAAGCACGCCTTGGACGGATCTCAGTCTGAGCAGGGGGGCCTTGGTTACGGGGTAATAAAAGCAAGCCTTCTAGTAGCAGAGCATATGAAACTGGCAACTTCCGCTAGCGATGCCTCTATCAATATTAAATTGCATAGTGAGAGAATCATTCTCGGCGTAAATAACACCGTGCGAATAGCCAGGCAAATGCTGGTCATCTGTGACCAAGTGGCTGACACAGCTGATATCGACCGAGCGACTGTGTATGTTAATCAACTCAGTTTATTGGCTAGGGCTTTATTGATTGGGCAGGATGCCAATAATGATGGTGAGATTTCAGCCTTTGATAATGAGAGCGGGCTTAACTTTAGCGCCGAACAACTTCGCTTCACTGACGAGGCCGAGGGGCTAATTAAGTCGGTGAATTTTAAGTAGCCCTAAGCTTTCTACCCCCGGTACTTTATAGTAGGAAAATATTAGACAAATTAGTAGGCAAAAAAAAGCCCTCTTAAAGAGGGCTCAGTCAGAATTACCGATTACGCTTAATCTTCGGCAAGGTCTTTCATAGATAATTTGATACGACCACGTACGTCGACATCTAATACCTTAACTTTGATCATCTGATCCATCTTAATGTAGTCAGTCACTTTCTCAACACGCTTGCTATCAATCTGTGAGATATGCACTAGACCATCTTTGCCTGGCAGGATATTAACAAAAGCACCAAACTCTTCGATACGCACTACTTTACCTTCGTAGATTTTACCGATTTCTGCCTCTGCTGTAATTCCCAGAATAATATCCGTAGCTTTTTGAGCGGCGGCTTTATCTGCAGCGAAGATACGAACGGTACCGTCATCTTCTAGATCGATCATCGCACCCGTCTGCTCAGTAATTGAACGGATAGTAGCGCCGCCCTTACCGATTACATCGCGAATCTTTTCAGGATTGATCTTGATCATGGTCATGGCAGGTGCATTGTCCGGTAGTTCAGGACGTGCGTAACCAATGACTTTAGCCATTTCCTTAAGGATATGTGTACGGGCTTCAAGCGCCTGTTCAAGGGCCAGATCCATGATCTCTTCAGTGATACCAGTAATCTTGATATCCATCTGTAGTGCAGTGATACCCTGCTCAGTACCGGCTACTTTAAAGTCCATGTCACCCAAGTGATCTTCATCACCTAAAATGTCGGTAAGGATAGCAAACTTGTCGCCCTCTTTAACCAGACCCATCGCGATACCGGCAATTGGCGCCTTAAGCGGCACACCAGCAGACATCATCGCAAGCGATGCACCACAGACCGAAGCCATAGAGCTTGAACCGTTAGATTCAGTGATCTCTGATACGATACGGATAGTGTATGGGAAATCTTCCTGAGAAGGTAACATTGCGGCAACTGAACGGCGCGCTAAGCGACCGTGACCAATTTCACGACGTCCTGTTGAACCTATGCGTCCCGCTTCACCAACCGAGTATGGAGGGAAGTTGTAGTGCAACATGAAGGGATCTTTACGCTCGCCTTCAATGGCATCAATCATCTGTTGGTCACGTGAAGTACCTAAAGTACAAGTAACAATTGCCTGAGTTTCACCACGGGTGAATAGCGCAGAGCCATGTGTACCTGAAAGAACATCAATCTCAACGTCAATGCCGCGAACCGTTTTAGTATCACGACCATCGATGCGCGGTTGACCATTAACAATGCGCATGCGTACTGTTGATTTTTCAATGCTGCTAACAACAGCAGACACTTCTTTAGCGCTCGCCTGACCCTCTTCACCTGAAAGTGCTGCTACTGCTTGATCGCGCAGCTCACTAAGCATATCTTGACGCTGCATTTTATCGGCAGTTTGATAGGCGCTTTCAATACCAGCACCAACTAACGCTGTTACTTGGGTGACTAGTTCTTCGTTGACAGCAACAGGAGTCCAATCCCAGGTAGGTTTGCCAGCTTCTTCTTTAAGCTCTGCAATCGCATCGATAGCGCCTTGGAACTCAGTGTGAGCAAACAATACCGCACCCAACATCTCATCTTCGCTGAGCTCGTCAGCTTGAGACTCGACCATCAGTACCGCATCTTTGGTTCCAGCAACTACCATGTCCAACTCAGAGGTAGCAAGCTGCTCGTAAGTTGGGTTTAAGATATAACCATCTTCTTCAGTAAAACCAACTCGCGCACAACCAATAGGTCCCTTAAAAGGGATACCGGAGATTGCCAAGGCAGCTGATACACCTAGCATGGCGGCAATATCAGGATCATTGATTTTATCCGCAGACATAACCGTACAAATAACTTGTACTTCGTTCATGTATCCCTTGGGGAATAATGGGCGAATTGGACGGTCAATTAGACGCGAAGTCAGGGTCTCTTTTTCAGAGGGACGTGCTTCACGCTTGAAGAATCCACCTGGAATTTTGCCGACTGCATAGTACTTCTCTTGGTAATGTACAGATAGCGGGAAAAAATCCTGACCTTCTTTTGCCGTCTTTTTACCAACCACGGTACAAAGTACTTGTACGCCTTCAATGGTAACTAGTACAGCGCCGGTTGCCTGGCGTGCAATACGACCAGTCTCTAGAGTAACTTCTTGGTTACCTAGCTTAAATTTCTTAATAATCGCTTCCACGATATATCCTCTTTTTTAAAATAATGAAAGGCCAATGAGGACACCCGGTAACATCGTAATATGCCGGTACTCGTTTATTCTCTGACTAAGTCAATTAGACAAAAGATAAATGAGTACAGGCGATCTGTATACCTAAGTGCTCTGTTGGCGGTCTCGAAGTTTTTTAATCCAAAAACAAAGAGGGCCGTGCAAGCACGGCCCAGAACTTATGTCTTAACGACGTAGTCCTAAACGCTTAATCAGATCAAGGTAACTATCTACCTTAGTCTTCTTCAAGTAATCCAGCAATTTACGACGCTGGTTTACCATACGGATTAGACCGCGGCGTGAATGGTGATCATGAATGTGAGACTTAAAGTGTCCCTGAAGTGCATGAATGTTTGCAGTTAAAAGTGCAACCTGAACTTCAGAAGAACCAGTATCGCCTTCAACACGACCGTAGTCTGCAACGATTTGCGCTTTCTCAACAGCTGATAATGCCATTTTATATTACTCCGATATAATATGCAGATGATCCGGTTAAACCTGCGATCAACTTATTTTAAGACACGAGCTACCAAGCATATTATTAGTAACCCGCCAAATACCGGCGACATTCTACCACCACCGCAAGGCTAATGCCATTTTAATGATTAGAGTTATTTAAACTATCCAAGATCTACTTTCAATTAGCGGTAGATAGCAAACGCTTAGAGCGTAATATTCCCTGCTCATTAATTTCACCAATACCAATAAAACGATCATTTTCCTGTAAATGTAGTCTAACCAATGCTGGCTCTAAACCCGGTAGATCCACAGGCTTACCTTGGAACAAACGGATTTTCTGCTCTTCATCCAATTCGACCTTGTATAGATGTTCGACGGGAGAGTACAGCGGAATCAACAGGGCATCTAAGCGCTGCTCTTTTTCAGCATCACTTTCAGACAACTCGATCAATGCATCCAGCTGTTCCAGTGTAATCATCATATCCGCTTTGTAAGGCCCAGATTCAAGACGGCGCAATACACAAACATGTGCGCCACAGCCGAGCATGAGACCCAGATCTTCAACGATTGAGCGAATATAAGTACCTTTTGAGCAGCGAATATCCAAATCAAACTCGCCTAACTCTGGGCGGTAATCTAACAATTCGATACTCAGAATATTCACTCGACGAGATTTTACTTCAACCGTCTCACCTCTGCGTGCCAATTTATAGAGAGGTTCGCCCTTATACTTAAGTGCAGAAAACATCGAGGGAACTTGCTCTATCTCGCCACTAAAGTGTTCAATGATTAACTGCTTAATCAAATCGGCGGTCACATGCTCGCCAATTTCTTGAGTCTCAATCACTTTGCCATCCGCATCCGATGAATCTGTGCGAATGCCAAGCTTGGCAGTGGTTTGATAGCGCTTGTCAGCATTGAGCAAAAACTGTGAAAACTTGGTCGCCTCACCAAAAGTAAGAGGCAACATACCGGTCGCCAATGGATCCAAGGCACCTGTATGACCCGCTTTAGCGGCACCATAGAGGCGTTTTACATGTTGCAATACACCATTAGAACTGAGTCCAGGTGGTTTATCTAATAAAAAAACACCATCTAATTGACGGCCTTTATGCCTTCTTCCCATGATATTAACTCATTATTTCTCGTCATTGTCTTGCTCGCCACGGGCAGCTTTAGCTTTGCTTTCGCGAACTGTCTGCTCTATTAAAGAGTGCAAACGGCGACCACGATCAATACTGGCATCATAGTGGAAACGTAATTTTGGTACCGTACGCAATTGCATATTGCTCGCAAGTTCAGTCCGCAAAAATCCTGCCGCATCTTTTAATACAGCACTAGCAGCGCTTACTGACTCATCTTCTGTACGGTCGCCGAAAGGCATAACCGTAAAATAAACTTCTGCATAGCCCAAATCGCGGGCGACTTTGACGTAACTGATGGTGACCATGCCTATACGCGGGTCTTTAATCTCGCGCTGAATTAACTGGGCAAGATCTCTTTGAATTTGCTCAGCGATTCGCTGTGTGCGGCTATATTCTTTTGCCATTAGTAGTTTACTACCTATATTAGTAAGCCGCAGCTAGGGATTAGCCCATATTTTGGACCACCCTAGTGCGGCTTTATTATGCTGACTATCAGTGATTAATCAATAGTTCGAGCAATTTCTACTGTATCAAATACTTCGATCTGATCGCCGACTTTAACATCGTTGTAGTTCTTCACGCCGATACCACATTCCATGCCCTGGCGCACTTCTGCCACAGCATCTTTAAAGCGACGCAGTGACTCAAGTTCACCTTCGTAAATAACTACGTTATCACGTAGTACACGAATACGCTTGTTACGGAACACTGAACCTTCGGTGACCATACAACCGGCCACTAGACCAATCTTAGGAGAGCGGAACACGTCGCGTACTTGTGCAATACCCACAATTTCTTCACGCAATTCAGGGGACAGAAGCCCACTCATCGCCTGTTTAACATCATCGATGATGTTGTAGATAATGCTGTAATAGCGCAACTGAATGCCTTCACGATCAACGATCGCCTTGGCCTGTGAATCGGCGCGTACATTAAAGCCAATCATCAGTGCCGAGGAAGCCAGCGCTAAGTTGGCTTCAGTTTCAGCAATACCACCGACACCCGAGGAGACGATAACCACTTTAACTTCATCGGTCGACAGCTCTTCAAGCGCTGAAGTCAACGCCTCTAGGGTACCGCGGACATCCGTTTTCAAGACGATATTTAAGGTCGCTACATCGCCTGCTTCCATGTTGGCAAACAAGTTCTCAAGCTTGGAAGCTTGTTGGCGAGCCAGCTTAATCTCACGATATTTGCCCTGACGAAACAGTGCAACTTCACGCGCTTTTTTGTCATCGCTGACCACGGTAAATTCAGCACCGGCAGCAGGTGTACCATCTAGGCCAATAATTTCAACAGGCTCTGAAGGACCAGCACTCAAAGCAGCCTTACGATTTTCATCCATCATCGCTCTAACACGACCATAGTGTAGCCCGGCAAGTACTATATCACCCTTTTTCAAGGTACCAGACTGAACTAGGACTGTTGCAACTGGGCCACGTCCTTTTTCTAGACGCGATTCAATTACCACACCTTGAGCCTGACCAGTTTCCACTGCATTAAGCTCTAGTAGCTCTGCCTGCAAGGAGATAGCTTCTAATAACTGCTCAATGCCCTCACCAGTCTTAGCCGAAACTTTAATGAACTGTACATCGCCACCCCAAGCCTCTGGAATAACATCCAGAGCCGCTAATTCGTTCATGACCCGCTCTGGATCAGCTTGTTCTTTGTCAATTTTGTTAACCGCAATGACCAGTGGTACACCTGCAGCCTTAGCGTGTTGTACCGCTTCTTTGGTCTGGGGCATAACACCATCATCGGCAGCCACTACCAATACCACGATATCGGTTAGCTGTGCGCCACGAGCACGCATCGCAGTGAATGCAGCGTGACCAGGAGTATCCAAGAAAGTGATTAACCCTTTACTGGTTTTTACACGGTAAGCACCAATATGCTGGGTGATTCCGCCAGACTCGCCCGCGGCGACTCTTGAACTGCGAATATTATCAAGCAGAGAAGTTTTTCCGTGGTCAACATGACCCATTACTGTCACAACTGGAGCACGATGTATCGCTTCGCCCTCTGTTACAACAGAGTCTAACAATGCCTCTTCAATCGCATTATCTGCCATTGGCTTAGCAATATGACCCATCTCTTCTACCACTAAAATAGCAGTATCTTGGTCGATCACTTGGTTGATAGTCGCCATCGCGCCCATCTTAAACATGACTTTGATTACTTCAGCGGCTTTCACTGACATTTTCTTCGCCAGTTCTGCAACGATAATACTCTCTGGTACTGCTACTTCATGCACTCGGGCAGCTTGTGGCTCGGTAAAGCCATGCTGATTAGGACTACCTGAGCTTAACACATTAGGCTTAGAGCGAGCATTTCTCGACAATTTACCACGACGGTTACGCTTGTCATTTCTACCGGAGCCACCAGATTTACCTTTGGCTCCTTTTGCAGGCTTGCGCTCTTCGCGGGCAGGCTTCTTATGCACGGGAGCTTGCTTAGGTGTAGCCTGTTCAATGACCGCGGCCTTACGCTGCTCTTCTTCATCTTCTTTGGCTATCCGAACGGCATCTTCCGCTGCTTTCTTCTGGGCGCTAGCTTCAGCAGCCAAGCGCTCATCTTCATGCGCCACGTGTTCTTTGGCAGCTGCAACCGCCGCCTTGTCCGCTTCTTTCTGGGCGGCCGCACGCTCTTGATCTCTACGCTGATCTTCGGCAATTTCAGCCGCAGTCTTAGACTCTTCAGCCACAACTATAGGCGCAGCTGTGGGAATAGAGGGCGTTACAATCGCCTTTGCTGTCGTTTTTTCGACAACACTTGCAACTGCCTTCACCGTCTGGGGACTGATGTGCGTCTCCGCTGGAGCCTGAACTACCGGCGCTTCAACGACAGGAGCTTCCTCTACAGACGCTTCTTCAACGTCTGCACGTTTCACATAAGTACGAGTCTTGCGCACTTCAACATTAACTGTTTTACGACTTGAACCACCGGTCTTCAGCTGTGAAATTGATTTACGCTTCAAACTAATTTTTTTAGGCTGACCTGCTTCTTCGGCGGAGTCTCCATGTGCTCGTTTAAGATGCGCAAGTAGAGTCTGACGCTCTTGATCAGTAACACTAGTATCGTTCTTCTTACCTTTAATTCCCGCCTCTGCCATTTGCTCAATCAAGCGCTCAGGGGAAACACCGATAACTTCGGCCAATTCTGTAACTATAACTTCTGACATTTTATTACTCCTACCTCAGCTTACTCTTCATCCGCGAACCAAGGAGCGCGGGCTGTCATAATATATTGAGCAGCTAATTCTTCAGTCATGCCTTCAACGTCTAGCAGCTCTTCAACAGATTGTTCTGCGAGATCTTCCATCGTGATTATGCCGTGAGCAGCTAATAGGAAAGCAACATGTTTATCCATGCCCTCCATGGTTAACAAGTCTTCAGCAGGCTCTGCTTTCTCTAAAACTTCTTCACTGGCAAGCGCTTGATTTAACAAAGCATCTTTAGCTCGCGAGCGTAATTCTTCAACTATATCTTCATCGAAGCCGTCTATTTGTAACATTTCATCAACGGGTACATAAGCCACTTCTTCAAGAGTACTGAAACCCTCATCAACCAGCACAGCCGCGACATCTTCATCTACATCTAAGGCTTTGATAAAGCTCTCAACAATTCCACCAACTTCAGATTCATGCTTCTTAGCAGCATCTTCTTCAGTCATTACGTTGAGTTCCCAACCGGTAAGCTCTGATGCTAGACGCACATTTTGACCACTGCGACCAATAGCCATTGCCAGCGCTTCTTGAGCCACAGCCACATCCATGGAATGCTTATCTTCATCTACAACTATAGACACGACTTCAGCGGGAGACATCGCATTAATCACTAACTGGGCAGGATTATCATCCCAACAGATAATATCGACACGCTCACCACCCAACTCATTAGACACCGCTTGCACACGCGCTCCACGCATGCCGACACAAGCACCTACCGGGTCAATTCTTCCATCGTTGGTCTTAACTGCAATTTTGGCACGCGACCCTGGGTCACGAGCAGCGGCACGAATGTCTATCACTTGCTCAGAGACTTCAGGGACTTCAATGCTAAACAGTTCAATCAGCATTTTAGAACTGGTACGCGAAAGCACCAACTGCGGTCCTCGCCCTTCAGTGCGAATTTCATGCAAGACTGCGCGAACTCGATCGCCAATTCGAAAAACTTCTCTGGGAAGGATATTTTCACGGGGCAATAAAGCCTCGGCATTATTTCCCAAATCGATAATAATATTATCGCGCGTTACTTTTTTGACAGTGGCAGAGATAAGCTCTCCAACACGGTCACGGTACATTTCAACTACCTTAGCGCGCTCTGCCTCTCGGACTTTCTGCACAATTACCTGTTTGGCAGTCTGCGCAGCGATGCGGCCAAATTTAACCGACTCGATTTGCTCTACATGGACATCGCCAATTTTTAATTCGGTGTCTACTTCCGCCGCCTCTTGCGAGGTCCACTCAGTACCTAATATGGCAATACCGACATCACCAACTACAGTCCATCGACGAAAAGTATCATAGTCTCCGGTATTTCTATCGATAACGACGTAAATATCAGACTCTTCATCTTCGAAACGTCTTTTAGTCGCCGTTGCTAACGCCAACTCGATTGCCTCGAAAATAACTTCTTTAGATACGTCCTTTTCGTTCGAAACTGCTTCTGCTACCAGCAAGATTTCTTTGCTCATATCACTGCCTCGCTATTTTCCCTGCTGGCGCCAATCACTGGAACCATTCTGTTAATATTAAATGTTTAAAACTGCGGCTCTACTTGGGCCTTATCTATATAATCAATTGGAAGTACATACTCTTCATTATCTACTTCAATAATTATTTCATCACCCTCAACACCTTTCAATTGGCCTTTAAAATTTCTGCGGCCATCGAAGGGCATGCGCAACTTAATTTTCAAAACATGCCCTATGTAAGCTTGATAATGCTCAAGTTTGAACAACAGCCTGTCTAAACCAGGTGACGATACCTCTAAGCTATACATGCCAGTAATAGTATCTTCTACATCTAAAATACCGCTAGCCTGATGACTCATCTGAGCACAATCATCTACTGAAATACCTTTTTCAGCATCAATATAGATACGTAAAACGCTGTCTTTCCCCAGAGATAAATATTCAATTCCCCAGAGTTCAAACCCCATAGATTCAGCAATGGGATCTAGCATTTCTTGTAAACGTTTTAACTTCGCAGACACTGCGCACCTCTATAAAAAACGAAGCGCTGAAATATTCAGTACTTCAAAAACAAAAATGGGCCATAAAGGCCCATTTCTCAATCAAATTAGGCAGATACAATACTCATTGATTGTTTTGCCAGCCTTTGATCACGAAAAAGCCCCTAAAAAGGGGCCATAGTACGGGCGATTATACGAACATTACTTAACGTAGCGCTCATAAACCCCTTAATTCTTTTACAGCAAGAAACTCTTAACTGTAGGCTAGCCTCATCCATAGATTTAGCTAACGAACCAACATTTAGATTAATATTTAAATTATATCATTAATCACTAAACATGGTAACGAGGATGAGATATAAATCTATGTCCTTCGCCAGTGTTTATGAAGAGCTGAGCCCGACATTCTTAAACACTTTTTCTAATAATGGTAGCGGGGACAGGATTTGAACCTATGACCTTCGGGTTATGAGCCCGACGAGCTACCAAGCTGCTCCACCCCGCATCAAAATCTTGGCTATTTACTAAGCCTTATTCGGTGCGCATTATAAAGATACTTTTCAATAAAAACAAGTTAATTATAACCGCACTAAATACACATGGTGCCCAGAGCCGGACTCGAACCGGCACGACTATACAGTCACTACCCCCTCAAGGTAGCGTGTCTACCAATTTCACCACCTGGGCTAAACCTTTATTAGACTCTCTTAGTTTGCACTAGGAATGTCTGAATCTGTTGGCGCTGGCAACAACTCACCCAAATCAGGTAGCGCACTCTGCTCTGCCTGCTGAACCATTGCTGCACTAGGAATACCAATCTCACTGACATAGCCAGCCTGCTCTTTGGCAAAATAGGCAAGTGCAAAACTGGTCGCAAATAAACATGCTGCCATCACTGCCGTCGCACGCGCCAGAAAACTTCCCGACCCCTGACTACCAAAAACTGTTTGAGATGCACCGGCACCAAATGATGCTCCTGCTTCAGCGCCCTTACCCTGCTGCAGCATTACCAATGCAATAATTGCCGCCGCCAATAAAACATGTACAGCGAGTATAATTGATTCCACTTGCTTTCCGCCTAATTATTAATTTGCAGCCGCACTGCAAATGATTTTAAAATCTTCAACTTTCAGAGAAGCTCCACCCACAAGACCACCGTCTATATCAGGTTGAGAAAACAGCTCTGATGCTGTTAGAGCACTCACACTACCTCCGTATAATATGCGCGTTCTTTCTGCCACTTCTAACGATATTTCAGCCTCTAGCACACTGCGTATGTAAGCGTGTATTTCCTGAGCCTGCTCTGGCGTGGCTGTCTCGCCTGTTCCTATAGCCCAAATAGGCTCATAGGCAATGACTATGTCATTGGTCTTCAAATCTATATCTTCTAACGCCGCTAGCACCTGCCGTTTAACGACAGCAAACGCCTCGCCATTGTTGCGTTGCACCAAGGTCTCTCCAATGCACAAAATAGGCACTAGAGACGCTGCGACACAAACTGCCATTTTCTTGGCTATTATGGCATCGGTCTCAGCAAACATCTCACGACGCTCTGAATGACCGACCAATACATATTTACACTTTATATCATTGAGCATCGCCACGGATATCTCACCGGTAAAAGCTCCAGAACCTGCAAAGTGTACATTCTGCGCTGCACATGCATAACCTTGTGCATCGCCCTGCACTTGAGATAAATATATGGCAGGTGGGCAGAGTACAACATCTACCGAACTAACAGTCGGCGCATGCTGATTAAACTGCTCCGACATTTGAGCGGCAAAAGCACTCGAGCCGTTCATTTTCCAGTTTCCAGCTACCATTGATTTACGCATCACAGATCCTCAAAAACGAGGCGCAAATATTAACGAATTTGAATTTAACAAACAAGTAGTTCCAGTGCAGTTTCGACATTTTTTGCAAGTTCTTCGCATATTTCCACCACTTGCTCGTGGTTTTCACCTTCAACCATCACTCTCACCAGTGGCTCTGTTCCCGATGGGCGCAATAACACTCTGCCAGAACCCGCTAAAACACGCTCCGCCTCGCTGACTAATTTTTGAATACTGTCATTAGTTTCCAAATCAATTTTGGTCTGCATTTTAATATTAATCAGTTTCTGCGGCATTTTTTGCATCACTTGTTTTATTTTTGCCAGCGAACTACCCGTTTCCGACATGGCAACTAATACTTGTAAAGCTGCGATGGTCCCATCTCCGGTACTGGTTAAATGCTTACAAATTACATGCCCCGACCCCTCTCCACCCACATACCAATTTCGCTGAGTCAGCTGTTCCATCACATATCGATCGCCTACATTGGCACGTACGAAAGGTATTTTGAGACGCTTACAGGCCTGCTCGAACCCAAAATTAGTCATCAGCGTGCCGACCACTCCCCCGGGTAATTCACCCTTTTCTTTCATGCGGTTGGCGATTATCATCAATAACTCATCGCCATCCACTTCCACCCCTAAGTGATCCACCATAATCACTCGGTCGCCATCGCCATCCAAGGCTATACCTAAGTCAGCCTGTTCAGCAACTACCACCTTTTGCAAGCTGAGAGTATCGGTAGCACCACATCGATCATTGATGTTCATCCCATTGGGAGACGATGCAATTTCTATTACCTGCGCACCGAGTTCAGTAAATACACCTGGCGATACATGATAGGTCGCGCCATTGGCACAATCTAAGACAATTTTAAGACCGCGCAAGTTAAACTCTGCAGGCACTGACGCCTTACAAAACTCGATATATCGACCAGGCGCATCATCGATCCGCTTGGCTTTACCCAGCGCCGACGAATCGACAGTGGTCATCGCCAAGTCCATCTGCGCTTCAATAGCATGCTCTATTTCATCCGCAAGCTTGGTGCCCTGAGCACTGAAAAATTTAATACCATTGTCATGAAAAGCGTTGTGCGATGCTGAAATAACAATACCCGCGTCCGCCTGAAAGGTCCTGGTTAAATAGGCTATCGCCGGCGTGGGCATTGGCCCGGTCAAAAGAACATCGACGCCTGCAGCGCTTAGTCCAGCCTCTAAAGCGGACTCAAACATATACCCTGAGATACGAGTATCCTTGCCAATCAAAATCTTACTACTTCCCTCTCGGGCAAATACTTTACCGGCAGCCCAGCCGAGTTTTAACATAAAATCAGGCGTTATCGGATACTGACCTACTCGACCGCGGATACCATCTGTTCCAAAATACTTTTTACTCATAAACCACTTTCTCCTTGCACTGCTTGTATTACCTTAACTACATCCACGGTCTCTTTTACATCATGCACCCTAACAACTGCTGCACCCTGCAGGACTGCATAGGCCACGCTGGCCAACCCACCCGCCAATCTATCATTTACCCCTCTTGCTAACAACTCTCCAAACATACTTTTACGCGAAGTTCCTATCAGCAGTGGGTACCCCATGCTAACAAATTCAGCGGTGGCTTTGAGCAATTGTAAATTTTGCTGTAACGTTTTGCCAAAACCAAACCCTGGATCCAGCAATATTTGCTCCTTGCTCATACCTTGTGCTTCACACAACTGAGCACGCTGTAACAAATAGGTACTTACTTCTTGTACAACATTTTGGTACTCGGGGGCTCGCTGCATGTTCTTGGGACTTCCCTGCATATGCATCAAACAAACTGGCAAGCCACTGGCAATAACAGCCTCGAGCGCCCCTTCACGAGTTAAAGCTCGGACATCATTAATCATACCCGCACCCAACTTCGCCGCCTCGATCATTAAGGCCGCGCTACTGGTATCGATTGAAATCACCACATCGATATTCGCCACTAACATTTCCAGCGCAGGTAGCACTCTATCCATTTCCTGCTGGACAGATACCGCCTTAGCGTCGGGACGGGTTGACTCCCCTCCTAAATCCAAGATAGTGGCGCCATCTTTGACCATTTGCGCTGCGCTGTTTTGCAACCGACCTAGCAGCAAAGATTGATCTCGATAGAGCTGCCCGCCATCTGAAAATGAATCTGGAGTTACATTTAGTATCCCCATCACCTGAGTACGAGACAAGTCCAAGCTTCGATGCGCACACTTCAGTAGTGCCATTATTGCCGACCTCTCACAAATTTAATCCCAAGCCAAATACCGTCTGCAGTATCCGAATTCAAAACAAAAAAAACCAGCGAGAGCAAATCATCACTGGCTTTTCCACTATTTCTTTATTTAACTGGTGCTTTTCGGGGTGTCGTCTGCGTCAGTGACATCCGTATCGGACGAATCATCTGAGTCATCTGCAGCGGGCTTGGAAGACTGCTCTTCACCAGCATCTGCAATTTGCTCTATGTCTTCAACCACATCATCGACATCCTGATCCACCTCTTGCTGCGCCTTCTCATTTCTCTTTTCATCTAGCGAAGTCACATTAGTGTCAGCTTTCTTTTCATCGGAGTCCTTGCCCCAGTCAACTGGGTCACTTACAGGCTTACGCTCCATCAACTCATCGATCTGCTCGGTGCTGATGGTTTCATATTTCATCAACGCCTGCGCCATGCTCTCTAATATATCTCGATTATCTTCTAGTACCTTAGTCGCTCTAAGGTAGGATGCATCGATAATATTACGCACTTCATCATCTATTTTCTGCAGTGTCGCCTGCGCCATCGGCTTCCCGCCCTGACCATAACCGCCACCGAAGGGACCCGCTTCATCTTCATCATACAAAATAGGCCCCATGGCATCTGACAGACCCCATCTACTAACCATATTACGCGCCATGCTCGTAGCACGCTGGATATCGTTAGAGGCACCCGTGGTGACACCATCCTTACCCAGCGTCATTTCCTCGGCAATTCGACCGCCGTAGAGCGAACAGATATTAGACAAAATCATCTGTTTGGAATGTGAATAACGATCCTCAGTAGGTAAAAACATAGTCACACCTAAAGCGCGCCCACGTGGGATAATCGACACTTTATAAACCGGATCATGGCCCGGCATCATTCTACCGACAATAGCGTGTCCAGATTCGTGATACGCCGTATTCAGACGTTCAGCATCGCTCATTACCATTGATTTGCGCTCGGCACCCATCATGATTTTATCTTTGGCTTTCTCCAGCTGCTCCATACCCACGGTGCGCAACTGTTGACGCGCCGCCAGCAGAGAGGCCTCGTTCACTAAGTTGGCCAAGTCAGCACCAGAGAAACCCGGCGTACCTCTGGCAATGAGATCAGCTCTAACATCATCTGAAATCGGCGCTTTACGCATATGTACTTTTAATATTTGCTCACGACCACGAATATCTGGCAAGTTGACATGCACCTGTCGATCGAAACGACCCGGACGCAATAACGCGGGATCCAACACATCGGGACGGTTAGTCGCGGCAATTACGATGACGCCATCGGTACTTTCAAAACCATCCATCTCAACTAACAACGCGTTTAAAGTCTGTTCACGCTCATCATTACCACCACCCATGCCAACACCACGATGGCGACCTACCGCATCAATCTCATCGATAAAAATAATACAGGGTGCGTGTTTTTTAGCCTGTTCAAACATATCTCTCACACGAGACGCGCCGACACCGACAAACATTTCCACAAAATCAGAGCCAGAAATCGCAAAGAACGGTACTTTAGCTTCTCCGGCGATCGCCTTGGCGAGTAAGGTTTTACCAGTACCTGGATCACCCGACATCAATATACCGCGAGGGATACGCCCACCGAGTTTTTGAAACCTGCCCGGATCGCGCAGATATTCAACCAACTCTGAAACTTCTTCTTTGGCCTCATCCACACCCGCCACATCGGCAAAGGTGGTATTAATTTGATCTTCGCCGACCATGCGCGCCTTGGACTTACCAAAGGACATTGGACCGCCCTTGCCTCCTCCACCTTGCATTTGGCGCATAAAAAACATAAAGATGGCCACAATAATCAAGATTGGAAAAGCCGCGACTAGCAGCTGTGTCCAGACACTTTGCTGCTCGGGACGCTTGCCTTCGATTATCACTTTATTGGCGATCAAATCATCGACGAGCTTCGGATCTTGTAGAGCGGGACGTACCGTTTCGAAACGCTCACCGTTTCTCCGTATTCCCTGAATGGTATAACCATCAATGACCACTTTGGCCACTCTACCTGATTGCACTTCAGAGACAAACTCAGAATAATTTAAACCTTTGGATTCTGGCTCTGTATTAAAGTTATTAAACACCGTCAATAACACGGCGGCAATAACCAACCACAGCACCAAATTCTTTGCCATATCGTTCAAGAGATAACCCTCTATTCTTTCATAACATATTATAATTCAGAGCGCTTGGAGCGCCCTCACCAACCAACAAATACTGTTAGCTTAACCTTTAAAACCTCTTCCCAAGATATATACCTCTCGGGAACGCGGCCTTGAGGCTGCAGGTTTGCGCGTGATCACTTTATCGAAACTTGTGCGCACATTCCTTACATACTCATCAAAACCTTCGCCCTGAAACACTTTGGCAACAAATACTCCCTTTGGTTTCAAAACTTGTCTCGCCATATCCAACGCCAGCTCTACCAAATACATCGAAGCGGGCTGATCGACAGCACCATTACCACTCATGTTGGGGGCCATATCTGAAATTACAAGGTCTGCTGCGGCCCCTCCCATGACATTTAGAATTTTATTGAGCACCGCCTCCTCGGTAAAGTCACCCTGCACAAACTCTACCCCAACAATCCCGTCCATCGGCAAGATATCAGAGGAGACAACTCTACCACTATCACCCACTAACTCAGCGGCCACTTGCGACCATCCGCCGGGCGCTGCTCCTAGATCAACGACTGTCATGCCCTTGCGCATCAGCTTATCTTTTTTCTGCAATTCGAGCAGTTTAAAGCAGGCCCTAGAGCGGTAGCCCTGCTCTTTTGCCATTTTCACATAAGGGTCTGATAGATGTTCTTGCAACCAGCGACCACTACTTTTAGATTTTGCCAAAATTTTTTCTCAATTTCTGTTACTTGCATGAGTAGCACTTACTCAGGCTAAAAAAAATGCTAGAATAGCGCTATATTCATTTTGTCATACAGTATAGACAATTATTCTGACTGACCAGCAAACCAAGGTATTTTTACACCATGAGCATTACCACTGAACAAAAGAAACACTTTCGTACACTAGGGCACAAACTAAACCCTCTTGTGACTGTCGCCGATAAGGGCCTGACAGAAAACTTACAACTTGAAGTTGATAGAGCACTTGAGGACCACGAGCTAATCAAGGTCAAGTTTTCCATAGGCGACCGCGACCTTAAAAAGCAATTGATCCGCCAATTATGCGAGGTCGTTGAGGCGCAAATCATTCAAGAGGTCGGCCATATAGTACTGATGTACCGCCCCTCACTCAAACCTAACCCTAAACTCTCCAACCTATTGCGAGCCACTGGCGCACAATAGCAAAACCAGCTCTGCTGTAACGGCAGAGCTGTTTTTCAACTACAAGTGTTCAACTTTCTCTATTTCAAATTCAACAATACCGTTCGGCGTTTGAATCGTTGCCACTTCACCTTCTAACTTACCAATTAAGCCTTTGGCAATCGGTGAGTTAATCGATATTTTAAGCTTTTTGATATCCGCCTCGTCGTCTCCGACAATTTTGTAGCAAACCTCTTCATCGGTATCACAGTTAATCAGCTGTACAGTCGTGCCGAAAATAACTTTCTCAGTGTACGGAATTTCCGTCACATCGATAACCTGTGCATTCGCCAATTTACTTTCTAGCTCTTGAATGCGCCCCTCGGCAAAACTTTGCTCTTCACGTGCAGCGTGATACTCGGCATTCTCTTTCAAATCGCCGTGCTCGCGCGCAGTGGCTATATCTTTAATTATCCGCGGGCGCTTTACCGATTTCAAATAATCCAATTCTTCACGAAGCGCCTGTTCACCGGCAACGGTCATAGGTACACGACTCATGTTTCAACTCCCTTAATAAAAAACGGCGAGCTCACGCCCACCGTTATATCTAGTACATAGCCGCCCATTAGACGGCATAATAATTAACCTCAGTGCATGTCCTGCAGACAGCGCACTACTTTTTCTTCTCCATAATTCAGCGCCATTACTATCGCCTCAGCGCCGGCAATGGTCGTGGTATATGGTACTTTATGCTGCAGTGAGCTACGGCGAATCTCAGCGGAGTCAGTGGTTGACTGACGCCCCTCGGTGGTATTAATGACATAGCTTATTTCATCGTTCTTAATCATGTCAACTATATTTGGTCGACCTTCTAGAACTTTGTTCACTCGTTCTACCTGTAAACCGGCATCGAGTAGCGCCTGTGCAGTCCCCTCGGTGGCACATAGAGTATAACCCATCGCCAACAATGATTTAGCCACATTAATTGCACCGGGCTTATCCATGTTTCGCACCGATACAAAAGCTCTACCCACAACCGGCATCGAATCACCAGCGCCGATGGTCGCTTTCATGAAGGCCTCACCGAATGTCTCACCTGTTCCCATCACTTCACCGGTAGACTTCATCTCTGGTGAAAGCACTGGGTCCACGCCTTGAAATTTATTAAAGGGGAATACCGCCTCTTTAACATTCATCAATTTGGGGATAACTTCCTCGGTAAAACCAATTTCAGTCAAACTTTGACCGATCATTACTCGGGTGGCGATACTCGCCAGTGAATGACCAATACACTTGGAGACAAAAGGCACTGTCCGTGAAGCGCGCGGATTGACTTCAATCACATAAATCTCACCGTCTTGATAAGCCAACTGAGTATTCATCAGACCCACCACGCCTAACTCTAACGCCATTTTTCTGACTTGCTCGCGCATTTCATCTTGCACATCAGCTGGCAAGTTGTACGGTGGAAAAGCACAGGCCGAATCACCTGAATGCACCCCCGCTTGCTCAATGTGCTGCATGATAGCGCCGATCACTACTATCTCACCATCACAGATAGCATCAATATCCACTTCAATGGCGTTATTGAGGAAGGAATCCAGCAGCACTGGCGCATCGTTAGACACTTGCACCGCCTCAGCCATGTAGCGTTTTAGCTCTGCTTCTTTGTAGACAATTTCCATCGCCCGACCACCTAATACATAGGAGGGACGAACCACCAGTGGATAACCTATTTTGGCAGCCTCTACTATCGCCGCCTCTGTAGTGCGCACCGTGGCATTCTCTGGCTGCTTAAGACCCAACCTCTGAATCATCGCCGAGAATTGCTCGCGATCTTCCGCTCGATCGATCGCCTCAGGCTGCGTGCCTATAATGGGCACACCTGCGCGCTCTAACTCTACCGCCAATTTAAGCGGTGTCTGACCGCCGTACTGAACAATCACGCCTGTGGGCTTTTCAACCGCGACAATTTCCAGCACATCTTCCAAGGTTACCGGCTCAAAGTAGAGGCGATCAGATGTATCGTAATCCGTTGAAACTGTCTCCGGGTTACAATTGATCATAATCGTCTCATAACCCTGTTCACGCGCGGTAATAGCCGCGTGCACACAGCAGTAATCAAATTCAATACCCTGACCAATACGATTCGGACCGCCGCCTAAAATCATAATTTTTTCGCGCTGTGTCGGTCTCGCCTCACACTCTTCTTCATAAGTGGAGTACATGTAGGCGGTATCAGTGGCAAACTCTGCCGCACAAGTATCAACTCTTTTATACACCGGGCGAATATTCATCCGCTGACGCTGCTTGCGAAAAGTTTTCTCCGGCACCGCCAATAACGCCGCTAACCGCGCATCGGAAAAACCCTTGCGCTTGAGGCGATAAATCTTATCTGCACTCAAATCATGCAAGTTTACTTTACTAAGCGCATGTTCATCTTTAATCAAATCCTCGATTTGCACCAAGAACCACGGGTCAACACCAGAGAGCGCGTATAACTCGTCGACTGACATGCCCATACGGAACGCATCACCTATGTACCAAAGGCGATCAGCACCTGGCTGTTTCATCTCACGGACTATTTTAGCGCGAGCGTCTTCATGCTCGATATCGATAAAACTATCAAATCCAGAAACACCCACTTCTAAGCCGCGCATCGCCTTGTGTAAGGATTCCTGAAAAGTACGGCCTATTGCCATCACTTCACCGACCGACTTCATCTGCGTGGTTAGACGATCATTGGCCTGGGGAAATTTTTCAAAGGTAAAACGGGGGATTTTAGTGACCACGTAATCAATCGACGGCTCAAACGACGCCGGTGTATTGCCCCCGGTAATATCATTTTTTAGCTCATCTAAGGTATAACCCACTGCCAGCTTGGCAGCGATTCTGGCGATAGGGAAACCAGTGGCCTTAGAGGCGAGTGCCGACGAGCGGGATACCCGCGGATTCATCTCGATGATCACCATACGACCATCTTCGGGATTAATACCGAACTGTACGTTTGATCCACCCGTCTCAACACCGATTTCACGCAATACCGCCAGGGAGGCATCGCGCATTAGCTGGTATTCTTTATCCGACAATGTCTGAGCGGGAGCAACAGTGATCGAATCACCGGTGTGCACACCCATGGCATCGAAGTTTTCGATGGCACAGACAATGATGCAATTATCATTTTTGTCGCGCACCACTTCCATTTCATACTCTTTCCAACCAATCAGTGACTCGTCAATCAGTATTTCAGTAGTCGGTGACAGGTCCAAGCCGCGAGTACATATCTCAATGAACTCTTCGCGGTTGTAAGCGATACCACCACCGGTTCCACCCATGGTAAAGGAGGGTCGAATAATCGCCGGAAAACCAACCATTTCCTGCACCACAAACGCCTCTTCCATGGTGTGAGCCACATCGGCACGGGGACAGTCGAGACCAATTTTCTTCATCGCTTTATCAAAGCGACTGCGGTCTTCTGCCTTGTCAATAGAATCGGCATTGGCGCCAATCATCTCAACATTATATTTTTCGAGCACACCCTCGCGCTCTAGATCTAAGGCACAGTTAAGCGCCGTTTGCCCACCCATGGTTGGCAAGATCGCATCGGGACGTTCTTTTTCAATAATTTTGGCGACAGTTTGCCACTTTACTGGTTCTATGTAAGTGGCGTCAGCCATACCCGGATCGGTCATAATAGTCGCGGGGTTTGAGTTTACTAGCACTACTCGATAACCCTCTTCACGCAGCGCTTTACAAGCTTGCGCACCTGAGTAATCGAATTCGCAGGCTTGACCGATAATGATCGGCCCAGCACCAAGTATGAGTATGCTTTTAATATCCGTACGTTTTGGCATAATAATAACCACTAAATCTGTTGTCTATGTAAGGCCTGCTAAGTTAAGTGCAGACCTAGGCGCTGTTGCTATTTTGCTTTGTGAGCTTCTATTTCGCGAATAAAGCGATCAAACAAAGGCGCCACATCTCTGGGCCCTGGACTCGCTTCAGGGTGACCCTGAAAACTAAAAGCCGACGTATCAGTACGCTCAATACCCTGCAGAGACTGATCAAATAACGATCGATGAGTAGCCTTTAAGTTGTCCGGCAAACTCTGTTCATCGACGGCAAAACCATGGTTTTGACTGGTAATCATTACCTTACCTGTCGTTATATCCTGCACTGGGTGGTTGGCACCGTGATGACCAAACTTCATTTTTATGGTCGTCGCACCACTGGCTAACGCTAACAATTGATGCCCTAAACAAATACCAAACACGGGTAGCTTAGTCGCCAATATTTCCTGGATAGCAGTAATTGCATAATCACAAGGCTCTGGATCACCTGGCCCATTAGACAAAAACACACCGTCTGGCTGCATTGCCAGCACTTCACTGGCGGGCGTCTTAGCCGGCACTACGGTTAATTTGCAGCCGCGTTCAACCAACATGCGCAGAATATTGTGCTTGACGCCAAAATCATAGGCGACTACGTGATGCACAAGCTCATCAGCATTAACCTCAGCATGCCCTTCACCTAGCTTCCAAGTCGAAGAGGTCCACTGATAACTTTTGTCCGTGGTCACTTCCTTGGCTAAATCTAAACCTTTGAGACCTGCAAAGCTCTTCGCTTGCTCCAGCGCGGCGTTTTCATCAAGCTGATCGGCATCATCTGCGGCGATAATGCAGCCACTTAAAGAGCCTTTCTCACGCAGTATGCGGGTTAATCTACGCGTATCGATATCGGCGATGGCTACTACATTATTTTCTTGCAGGTAGACATCAAGATTTTTCTGATTGCGAAAATTACTTGCCATCAACGGCAAATCTCGAATAACTAATCCCGCCGCCCAGGTATTGTTTGATTCACAATCTTCATCATTGGTGCCGTAACTACCAATATGAGGATAGGTTAAAGTCACTATCTGACGTGCGTAAGAAGGATCGGTTAATATCTCTTGATATCCAGTCATCGAAGTATTAAATACGACTTCACCTGTGGTAATTCCGTTCGCACCAATAGCGATCCCTTTGAAAATACTCCCGTCTTCAAGTGCCAATATGGCTGGTCTAGTCAAAGTAACCCCCCCGCGTGATATGCGATAATAAATCTAATTTATGATGGCTCATTTACAAAAAAAGCGTGAAAGTTATTGAATAACTTTCCCGCTTTTTTCGCTGAATTTTGTGTTGCTGCCAGTGCTAAGGCAAACGGCGGCATTGTATAGCAGATACGGGGTTTTGTCCATTATTTATACTCCTAATACAAGTGGTAATAGCAAATAAATAGCACCGCAATTATCTGACCATATGGTCAAATTATTAGTTATAAATCAAATTTTTACTCATCTAATTACCAGGCCTCTAATAGACTCCAAAATAATCTCCACTTGCGCACTGGCAGCGATCAAGCTCAAGACAAAAAAAAGCGGCTTCACCTCAAGGAAAAAGCCGCTTTTTAACTACAATCTAAGTTAAACTATTGCTTATTTTAGACCTTTGGACGCATCGCCGGGAACAAGATAACATCGCGAATAGAATCACAATCGGCAAAAAACATCACCAATCTATCGATGCCAATGCCCTGACCTGCAGTGGGCGGCAAACCGTATTCAAGGGCGGTGATATAGTCTGCATCGTAATGCATCGCCTCATCATCACCGGCTTCCATTTCAGCCACTTGATCTTTAAAGCGCTGCGCCTGATCTTCTGAATCGTTGAGCTCAGAGAAACCGTTAGCCACTTCACGACCACCAACAAAGAACTCAAACCGATCGGTAACAAACGGATTGTCATCGTTACGACGCGCCAGCGGGGAAACTTCAGCGGGGTATTGGGTGATGAAAGTTGGGCTATCTAACTTACTTTCAACCGTTTTTTCGAAGATTTCGATCTGTATTTTACCCAAACCATAGCCGTCTTTTAACGGGATATGCAGCTCTTTCGCCACCGCTGTTGCCGACTCAATATTATCAATATCAGCGAGACTCAAGGTAGGATTGTAATGCAAGATAGAATCCACCACGCTAATGCGCGTAAAAGGCTGAGATAAGTCGTACTCGCTACCCTGATAGGTGATCGTAGTACTACCTAATACATCTGTCGCCAGCTTGCGCATTAGCTCTTCAGTCAAATCCATCAAGTCATTGTAATCCGCATAGGCCTGATAAAACTCTAACATGGTGAACTCTGGATTGTGGCGCGTCGATAAACCTTCATTGCGATAGCTGCGGTTTATTTCAAACACCCGCTCGATACCACCAACCACCAAGCGCTTTAGATAAAGCTCTGGTGCGATACGCAAAAACATGTCACGACCCAGCGCATTGTGATGGGTAATAAAAGGTCTGGCGGTAGCACCACCTGGAATAACTTGGAGCATGGGTGTTTCAACTTCAACAAAACGACGCTCAACTAAGAAATTTCGAATGCCAGCGACCATTTTAGAGCGAATAGAAAACACTCTGCGCGACTCTTCATTCATAATCAGATCAACATAACGCTGGCGATAGCGCATTTCAGTGTCTTGCAAGCCCTTATGTTTGTCAGGCAGTGGACGCAAGCTCTTAGTCAGCAGTTGGTATTCACCTAAATCCACGTAAAGATCACCTTTACCTGACTTGTGTAAAATACCTTTAACGCCGATGATATCACCTAAATCTAACGCTTTAGCGAAGGGACGTGCCGCTTTATTGACATAGAACTGGATACGTCCAGTCATGTCTTGGATAACCCCAAAAGCACCGCGATTAAGCATCACCCGACCGGCAATACTGACGGTAATTTCCAGCTCTGCTAGCTCTTCTTTGGTTTTCTCACCATATTGCTCAAACAAATCTTGCGCATAAGTATCGCGTCTAAATTTGTTTGGGTAGGCATTGCCTGCCGCTTTTAGGATATCTAATTTAGCGCGACGCTCTGCAATTAAGCGGTTTTCATCTTGTACTTCGTTTATATCTGACATTTTTAAGCCTGTTAGTTTTTTCTAAAGCGTCGCATACAATGCAACGATTTGTGTTTATAGACCCGCTTTTAAGCTGGCTACGATAAATTGATCTAAATCACCATCCAACACTCTATCGCAATTGGAGGTTTGTGTATTGGTACGTAAATCTTTGATGCGTTGATCGTCGAGCACATAGGAGCGAATCTGACTACCCCAACCGATATCAGCCTTGTTATCCTCAACCGTCTGTGCCGCCTCTGAGCGCTTCAGCATTTCCATCTCATAGAGCTTAGCGCGCAGCTGTTTCATACAAGTATCGCGGTTTTGATGCTGCGAACGCTGTGCTTGTGACTGCACTACAATACCGGAGGGCCCGTGGGTAATACGTACTGCAGATTCAGTGGTGTTAACGTGCTGTCCACCAGCACCAGAGGCGCGATATACATCGGTACGCAAATCCGCAGGGTTGATATCTATCTCGATGTTGTCATCAATTTCAGGGGATACGAACACTGAGCAAAAAGAGGTATGCCTGCGACCCGATGAATCAAATGGCGACTTACGCACAAGGCGGTGCACGCCAGTCTCTGTGCGTAACCAACCGAAAGCGTATTCACCTTCAAAGCTGATCGAGGCACTTTTAATCCCCGCCACATCACCTGCTGACACTTCCAGCAATTCAACTTTAAAACCTTTACTTTCACCCCAGCGCAGAAACATGCGCAGTACCATTTCTGCCCAATCTTGAGCTTCGGTACCACCTGAACCAGACTGAATATCCAGGAAAGCGTTGTTAGCATCGGCGCTTCCTGAGAACATGCGCTGGAATTCTATTTTATCAAGACGCTCCATCAATTCAGCCACTTCAGTAATGACATCTTCAACAGCCGCTTCGTCATCCTCGTCAACAGCCATTTCCAGCAAGTCGCGATTGTCTGCCACCCCCTCCAATAACTGCTCTAAGGTGGTGACTGTATTCTCTAGAGAGGAGCGTTCTTTACCGAGCTTCTGGGCGTTTTCTGGATCATTCCAAACCTCTGCAGATTCTAATTCGCGCGTCACTTCTTCTAGACGATCTTTCTTTTCTGCATACTCTAGATACCGGTACAATAATTTTGTACGCGCCTCGATATCTTTAAGATTTTGAACAATCGGATTAACTTCCATTATCTACTCTTGCTAAACTCGTTTAAAAAGTGGCGTATTTTACCCTAAGCGACGCCGGGTTTAAATCATTCCTTGTCATTGTCTAAAAAAATTGCTTATAAAACTCTCAATCCGAGGAGTTTTCACATTATTTGGCCCCACTGCCTAATAAAAAAATTCTCCGCTATTTTTGAACGGCTTTGATGAGTTAAGATCCTCTGCCTATTAGCACTAACCATTGGCCGCCAACACCACCGAGAGACAATTCAATGAAAGCACTCATCCAGAGAGTAAGCACAGCTCAAGTAACTGTCGAGGAGCAAACTATTGGCGCTATTGATCAAGGCATTGTATTACTGCTCGGCGTGGAAAAAGACGACAGTAGCACCACTATTGAGCGCTGTTTAAAAAAGATTTTAAACTATCGAATATTTAGCGACGATAAAGGAAAAATGAATTTAAGCTTGAAAGACATAGATGCAGGTCTGTTAATTATTTCTCAATTCACTTTAGTGGCTCAAACCAATAAAGGCACTAGACCTGGGTTTTCACAGGGCGCGTCCCCCGCTCACGGCGAGAAAATCTACGATGCTTTTATCGCCAGCGCTAGAAACTCTCATAGCAAAGTTGCCTGCGGTCAATTTGGTGCTGATATGCAAGTCTCACTCATCAACGACGGACCGGTAACTTTCATGTTTGAATTCAGTGATTAGACACAGCGCCAAAACTATTACTGAAGGGTATATTGCTGTTGAGAATCATCACTGCAAAACAGATCAGCCTCCACTCCCCACTCCAACTCTAAAGCGCCGCTGTGGATAAATGAAAGCACTTGGTGGAACTGCCCTGAATCTAAATAGCTAATCGCAACCGCCTCGTCATCATCAACCACAAAAAAGCTCACTTTATATTGCTGATCTTTACAGCTAATATCCATACGGTGCAATATTTTTGTATCGATCGGCATTACATTAGAGCCACTTAAGGGCGCGGTTTTTTCAACATTACTACTGCCTTTTTGCTGAGCACTTTGATGCTCAAATTGCGCCATGGCTAATTTATGTTCCTGGGGGGTATTGGTTATTTTTGGGGAGGTTTTTTGCACGAGTTCAACTGCTGCAGTAAGTAGGCGCAACACCAACCTTCGGGTCAACCAAAAACTTATTTCTGCCTTATCGTTGTACAAGTTTCCGCTCAGACAAATCCGATCTTGTAACTGGTTATACTCAAAAGTAAAAGCTTCTATTTTAATAGCTGGCACTAATTTTTAATCCCTTTAGCCAAGACAGGATTAACCTCCTGTCATACTCATGAACCGAACGACTTGCACTTCACCATCCACACCAAAATGATGTTCTTTAGGTTTATTATTCATCGCCAATACTATGTGATGTTTTAAAATACCCATATCACCATTATTGTCGCGTAGAACCTGCTTCAAATCCACTGCATTTTCATTACCCAAACAGAGCAACAACTTACCTTCTACCGTCACTCTCACTCTATTGCAGTCGCCGCAAAAATTATGGCTGTGCGGTGAAATCAAACCAATTTTGCTGTTGCTATTAGGCAAACTCCAATAAGCAGAGGGCCCGCCAGTATTTAAAGTGGAGCGCTCTAGGGGATATACCTGTTTGATAGCGGTTAGGATATCATCGCTGGAAAAGTAGGTTTCAGCCCGGTTGTGAGAGCTGATAGCGCCAAGTGGCATCTCCTCGATAAAAGAAATATCTATGCCTCTATCCCGTGCAAACTCAACTAGATCCAATACTTCTTGATCGTTCCGCCCTTTCAAGATTACCGCGTTGATCTTGATATGCTCAATATCTGCAGCAATTGCCGCATCAATACCTTCAATCACTTTATCGAGATGGCCGATGCGCGTCAGCGAGTGAAATAGCAGTGGGTTCAGGCTATCTAGACTGATATTAATTCTATTGATGCCAGATTGCTTTAATTGTTGAGCATATTTAGTGAGTTGTGATCCATTCGTGGTAAGACAAAAGTTCTTTAGACCAGGTAGCCTGCCGATACTCTGAAAAAGCGACATGACATCACGTCGAACGAGGGGCTCCCCCCCTGTCAGGCGAATTTTATCGACACCAAGCTCGACAAACGCCCGCGCAATCAGTTGAATTTCTTCAAGGGACAACACTTGGTCACGTGGCAAAAACGTCATTTTCTCGTCCATACAATAGACGCAACGAAAATCGCACCTATCCGTAACCGACATACGCACGTAGGTAACTTTACGACCATATTGGTCAATCAATTGTGTTTTAGACATTCCCTTCACCACATCTTCTCAATTTTTAGCCCACTCTAGAACAAAGTATATTGTTCATGATTATTTACTTTATCTTACTTTTTGCCCTGTGACCACTTACTCAAATATTGGTCGAGTTTATTGGCAAATAATTGTCGGTCTGACGGTGACATTTTAGCGGGCCCACCCGATTGAATACCACTGCCGCGCAACGTCTCCAAAAAATCACGCATATTCAATCTGGCTTTAATATTTTGTTCATCCAACACCTCACCGCGAGAAGTAAGCACTTGGGCACCCTTGTCGATTAGTTCATCCGCTAGTGGTATATCACTGGTGATGACTAGATCTCCCGCGCTACAGCGCTTTACTATTTCGTCGTCGGCAACATCAAAGCCAGACGCGACTCTGATCGATTTAATATTGATCGCATTAGGTACTTGGATGTACTGGTTGGCGACAAAGTTCAATGATATTTTGGTGCGCTGTGCAGCGCGTAGCAAAATTTCTTTAATCACTGCAGGACAAGCATCCGCATCTACCCAAATTGCCATTTTCTCTCCCAAATAATGATATGACTCAGACCATTCTATCACCAGCGGCGCCAGGTGATAATAATTAACAGCAGCAGAGCCTCAAACACTGCTCTGATTGTTGCTCAACACTTTAATTAAAACCCCAAACTAGATTATAATCGGGATTCATCTCTACTGAAATATCGAGAATTTTGTGACACAAGAACTTGATCAGATGCAAAAAATGCTCTCGGGACAAGATTACGACCCCCTCTGCCCACAACTGAGCAATCAGCGAAAAAGGGCCAAAGCCCTATGTTTTGAGTACAACCATTGCCATCCAGATCAAAAAGGCAAGCGCATGCAAATACTCAGCAAACTATTTAACCGCAGTTGCAAAGCGGTGATTGAGCCAAATTTTTACTGTGATTACGGTTACAACATTGATTTGGGGATGAATTTTTACGCCAATCACAATTGTGTCATTTTAGATTCTGCGAAAGTTTGCATTGGCGATAATGTAATGTTGGGCCCCAGCGTGACACTGGCCACGGCTAGTCACCCTCTGCAACCCGAGCAGCGCCTCAAAGATCTGGGTAATGCTCAACCTATTACCATTGAAGACAACGTGTGGATAGGGATGGGCGCACAAATCTTACCTGGAGTGACGATAGGCAAAAACTCAGTGGTTGCCGCGGGCGCCGTCGTCGCCAAGGATGTTCCCCAGGCTGTATTGGTGGCAGGTGTACCCGCCAAGGTTATTCGAGCCCTCAGCTGAGAACCGATTGTTTATTCGTCGGGCCCCGACTCACTTGGGTTGCGAATTTCAGCGACAAAGTCGTAGCTGTCTCCCGGAAAATAAGAGCGGGTAAACTCCATCGGGGTACCATCTTTAAGCAGCCCTAGCCGCTCGATATAGAGCACCGCACTCCCGGGCTCGATATTTAATAACTCCGCTCTTTGAGCGTCGATGGAGATAGCGCGAATTTTCTGCAGTGCCTTAACCGGACGAAAACCTTTTCCAGCTAGCGTCTCATACAGTGAAGACGATACTTCAAAGGGATTATCTATAAACCGGCGCGGCAGCGATGCCAATTCGAGCGCCGTAGGCTTTCCATCTGAGGTGCGCAATCTATACAGACGTACAATCTCATCCTGCGGCCCTACCGCTAATGCCTGCTGCTCTTCAGCGGTTGCCACCCCTAACGATCGATCTAACCAACTAGAACCCGGCTGCTGACCTCGCTGTGTGATTACCTCGCTAAAGCTCTTCAGGTAATTTAGCGGCTGTTGCACACGATCGGTGACAAAAGTTCCCGCCCCCTGGCGCTGAGTAAGCAGCCCTTCCTTAACTAAATCATTAATGGCACGACGCACCGTTACTCGAGAAACATTCAACGCTGCCGCTATTTCCCTCTCGGGGGGCAGCACATCGCCCGATACCAACACAGCATCCGCCACTGCTTCTCTAAGACGGCTCTGCAATTGCATATACAGAGGACTTGCCCCTCGTGACCCCTTGAGTGGTTCCCCAAATATGGTATAGATAACCTCACTTGTCCTATTCATCTTTTCTCGCGCCCGTTATTGAAACTGTGTCTGAAGATGCCATGTTTCCAGAGCTTATCAAACTCGATTGACTATTCTGGTAAAACCTATTGTCGCCATTTAATTATCATACCCACCGCTAACACTGGTTGCTAGCGGAAATTCACTAACCAAGTCCACAATTTCTCTGTACACCACTAGAGTGGAAAATCATGAGCCCAGCTCTCTATCTACACTGAAACCAGCAAGGAGCAGGCGGCCGTTTTACCAGATAACGTGAAACAAGGACGGCCCATACCCCTGTGCTCTTATTCGTGGATCTGACTATTGAATAACCCACAGCAAAGAGTTGGGACCGGTTCAGCGGCCCTAAGTCAATCGCCAACGACCATTGCCCAGCCTGAAGCGCATAAAACTAACATTCCACAACTCAAGACAACACAATACCAATATACTACCTTAATAATACCATTAACCCTATAACTAGGTGTTTTTTCACCAAATTGCGGCAAATTAGCCAAGATCGGTGATTGAATAGCAAAATTGGTATTGCTTTGGTACTTAATATAAGCTACTGTTTAGTCAAACAACAACAACCGGAGAATAAATACAATGGAAATCCGCCAATTGAGTATTCGCTCAAAGACGCTGGCTACGATGGCGACTGGTGTCTTACTCTCGTCTTTCAGCCTCTCGGCATTAGCCTCTGAAACATTGACCATCGAAAGCTGGAGAAACGATGATTCAAAAATTTGGAGTGATATTATCATCCCCGAATTTAACAAATTGCACCCTGAGATCAAGGTAGTTTTCGCTCCCTCCTCTCCCGCTGATTATGTTCCAGTACTGAATGCAAAACTAAAGGCCGGTACCGCGGGAGACTTGATCACCTGTAAGCCGTTTGACGCGTCACTTAGCCTCTATAAAAAAGGCCATTTAGATTCTTTGACTGATCTTGAAGGCATGAAAAACTTCTCAGATGTAGCCCAGAGCGCTTGGATAACAGACGATGGCGCCAATAGCTTTTGCCTGCCAATGGCCTCAGTTATCCACGGTTTCATTTACAATAAGGAAATTTTTGAAGAGTTAAACTTATCCGTTCCTAAAACGGAATCTGAGTTCTTTAGTGTGCTGGCTAAAATCAAGAGTGAAAGCCGTTACACACCTCTAGTATTAGGCACTGCAGACCAGTGGGAAGCTGCCACAATGGGCTTTCAAAACATTGGACCCAATTACTGGAAAGGTGAAGAGGGACGCAAGAACCTAATCAGCGGTAAAGAGAAGCTCACCGATCCACAATATGTGAAAGTTTGGGAAAACCTCGCTAAATGGGGACCTTATATGGGCCGAGGTTACGAGGCGCAGAAATACCCTGATTCACAAAATATATTTACCTTGGGACGTGGCGCTATCTACCCTGCAGGTTCTTGGGACATCTCAACTTTTAACAGCCAGGCCGACTTCAAATTTGGCGCTTTCTATCCACCGACTCCGGATGGACAAGATACATGTTATATCAGTGATCACACCGATATTGCCCTGGGTCTAAACAGTGCTAGTACCAACAAAAAATCTGCCAAGGTCTTTTTGAACTGGATGGCGAGCAAAGAATTTGCCGAGTTGTACTCTAACCAACTACCGGGCTTCTTCTCTCTTTCTAAGCACAAGTTCCAGGTAAAAGATCCTGTTGCACAAGAGTTTTTGAGCTGGCGCAACCAGTGCGACCAGACTATTCGCAACTCTTATCAGATCCTTTCAAGAGGCGAGCCTAACTTAGAAAACGAGTTATGGAATGTCAGTTCACAGGTTCTAAACGGCACTATGACACCTGAGCAGGCTGCTGCACAGGCGGAGAAGAGCTTAACCAACTGGTATAAACCACACCAGTAACAGTGCAAAACTGTCAGCTAGAGCTCAGCTTTATCTGACAGCTAATCACCGGGGGTGAATATCACTCCCGGTTATATAGTCGCCGCTTTTAGCTGTAGCAACTAAGCGGGCGACACTATCGAGAATACCGCGCTCACTTTCTAAATTAACAGCAGAATTTGACACCTTTTAACGACTCCCAGTATAAGTCGCTTTACATTACCCCAAACGATTCTTGAGCTTAACCCTGGAACACTTATGACTATAATACGCCCTGCGAGGCCTTTTCCCTGGCACATCCTCTTTTTTATCAGTCCCGGTTTATTCATCTACCTGACAGTCAGCGTCTATCCGCTTTTAGATACGCTCTGGTTAGGTTTTTATCACGAGGCTGACGACGGACAACTGTCATTTGCGGGGCTTAATAACTACTCGAAACTGTTATTTAATGCCATCTGGTCAGATCCTTTTTGGAATGCCGCCTGGAACAATTTAAAGTTTTTCATTATTCACATGCTGGTGCAAAACCCCATCGCCCTACTGTTGGCGGTTTTAATGAGTTCCTCTAAGCTGCGTCTGAGAAGCACCTATCGAACGCTGATTTTCATGCCAACCATGTTATCGGTGGTGATTATAGGTTTTGTCTGGCAATTAATTCTCAGCCCTATCTGGGGGATTTCAGAGAACTTCCTGTATAGCATTGGCCTGGGACACTGGTTTGATGCCTGGCTGGGCAAAGAGGGATCAGCGCTGATTACCTTGGCACTTATCTCAGTATGGCAATATGTCGGCATGCCGATGATGTTGATATACGCCGCGCTATTAGGCATTCCTGACGAACTGCAAGATGCCAGTGTGGTGGACGGATCCAGTGGCTGGCAGACATTTCTGTATATAAAACTGCCGTTGATTATGCCGACTATTGGCATGGTTTCAATTTTGACTTTTGTCGCCAATTTTAACGCCTTTGAGCTAATCTACGCGGTTAAAGGGGCCCTGGCTGGTCCCAACTTTTCCACCGATATAATGGGCACTTTATTTTATCGAACCTTTTTCGGCTTCCAGTTACAGCAGGGCAGTTCCACCATGGGTGCCGCAGTTGCCACCCTGATGTTTCTGATGATTTTGCTAGGGGTAGTCTTCTATCTTTTCCTCTTCCAGCGTCGCGTACAGCGCTTTGCATTATAAAAAGGCGAAATAAAAATGAAATTATTTAACTTAAGACACGACAGCTCAAAGAAGCTGATGATACATGCGGTGCTGATTAGTTATACCTTGATCGCCCTCTTCCCTATCTGGGTGGTTATCATCAATTCTTTCAAGAGCAGGAAAGCTATTTTCAATGATCCTCTGGCCCTGCCAACGGCGGATACCTTTACCTTAATCGGCTTCGAAGAAGTGCTGTTGCGCTCCGAGTTTGGACTGTTCTTCTCCAACAGTATGATAGTGACCATGATCTCAATCTTTTGCGTGCTGCTGTTTGGTGCCATGATCGCCTGGGCGCTCACTGAGTATAAATTCCCCGGCAATCTAGCCATTTCGGTGATTGTCGCCATGGGTATAATGATACCCATTCGCCTTGGCACCATCGGCATTTTAGAGTTGATGAGCAGCCTAAATTTAGTCAACACACTCACCTCGTTAGTGCTGGTCTACATCGCCCAGGGGTTACCACTGGCGGTGTACATTTTATCCGAGTTTATCAAGCAAGTTCCCAAAGAACTTAAAGAAGCTGCTCGCTGCGATGGTGTCGGAGAAATTAAAATTTTCTTCACCATCATCGTGCCCCTGATAAGACCTTCGATAGCGACTGTCGCCGTCTTTACTATGATTCCCATCTGGAATGACCTGTGGTTCCCACTGATCCTGGCACCCTCCGATGGCAATCAGACGATTACCTTGGGGGTACAGCAGTTCATTGGCCAATACGTCACGGACTGGAATTCGGTACTGGCTTCACTGACGCTGGCAATAGTCCCAGTGCTTATTTTGTACTTGGTATTTTCCCGTCAGTTAATCCGCGGTCTGACCTCAGGTGCAGTGAAATAGACCAGCCCCGACAGCTGGCACTTGATGCCACTAAACAATAGATTAAACAGGGCAGCGATGACTGCCCTGGATAACAGTAACGCCCTTTTCGGGCAGGAATATAGGTAGTAAAATGGCCGACGTAAAACTCAATAATATCAAAAAGAGCTTCGGTAACGTCAATATCCTTCACGGCATTAGCCTCGACATAAAACACGGTGAATTTGTGGTTTTAGTCGGCGCTTCAGGCTGTGGTAAATCCACGTTACTCAGGCTGATCGCAGGGCTTGAAGAGATAACCAGTGGCAGTTTGGAAATATCCGGCCGCGAAGTCAATCACATAGCCCCCGCTCAGCGTGGTATCGCCATGGTCTTTCAATCCTATGCGCTGTACCCCCATATGAATGTCTTTAAAAACATGTCCTATGGACTAAAGGTCAATGGCAAAGGTAAAGATTTCATCAAAGAAAAAGTGCTAGAGGCTGCTAATACCTTAGACATTGGGCATCTACTAGAGCGTTTACCTAGAGAGTTATCTGGAGGCCAGCGCCAGCGAGTGGCTATTGGCCGGGCAATCGTGCGCGACCCCAATGTGTTTTTATTCGATGAGCCGCTATCCAACTTAGATGCTGCACTGCGCGTACAAACCCGCGTAGAAATCGGCAAACTGCACAAGAAACTCGGCACTACCATTATTTATGTCACCCACGATCAAATCGAAGCCATGACCTTAGGTGATAAAATTGTGGTGATGAACGAAGGTTTGATTTCTCAGGCGGGAACACCGCTAGAGCTCTATCAACACCCCTGCAATAAATTTGTCGCGGGGTTTATCGGCTCGCCGAAGATGAATATGATCCCGGGCAAAGTGCTGGCCATCGAGGCCGACCACTTGCTGGTTGAATTGAGCGACAAGAGTATCAGCAAGGCTTATGTCGAGACTGATACCGCGAGTATTGGCGATAACATTACCTTTGGTATTCGCCCTGAACACTTGGTTGAAGGCGCCCTGCAGGAGACTTCTCTAAGCGCTAAGGTCAGTTTAATTGAACAGCTCGGTGAGGCCACCTACCTCTACCTAACGCTAGGCGATGGCAGCGAAATAGTGATGCGTGGTGAGGGGGAGAGCACTACTACATTCTCTGAACAAATTAATATCTCGCTAAAGCCTGAACATGTGCATATCTTCAACAGCGAGGGTATAGCCCTGCGCCGCACCAGAGCTGGCAATACCAAATCACCGGCACAATTGGCACAACTCAAAGCACAGACTGCAGAGGCAGCTGCAAATTAATTGCAGCTACCTCTTTGAGTCTTTATCTGTTTTAGCCATTGGTCTCGATAGAGTTTGCATCGACATAATTTAGTTTTTTGATGGGAGAGTAAAATGAGTAATAACTTGCGCACTTTGGTAGTGGGACTAGGTCAAATGGGCCTCAGCCATGCGTTGGCTTATCACCAGCTACAGGGGTTTGAGATAGTCGGACTCGTCAATAGATCGACGGTAGATCTGCCCGAGGCACTACAGGACTATCCGGTATTTTCAGATTACAGCCAGGCTCTGCAAAGCTTAAAACCCGATTTAGTCTCGATAAATACCTACACAGATAGCCATGCGCCCTATGCTATCGAAGCGCTAAACGCCGATGCTCACGTCTTCATTGAAAAGCCACTGGCTGCCAACATAGTCGATGCAGAGCAAGTCGTCGCACTGGCAAAACAGAAAAACAAGAAGCTAGTGGTCGGTTATATATTGCAACATCACCCCTCTTGGCAACTATTTATGCAGCGGGCGAAACAGCTCGGTGGCCCCTATGTGATGCGGATGAATTTAAATCAACAATCCAGTGGCAATGCTTGGAATATACACAAAAAAATCATGAACACTACCTCCCCTATTGTAGACTGTGGCGTTCACTATTTGGATATAATGTGCCAAGTCGCTGCCAGCAAGGCGGTTAAAGTGACAGGCATGGGAGTTCGTCTATCCGAGGAACTGCCCGAGGGCATGTACAACTATGGACATCTGCAGGTAGCGTTCGCCGATGGCTCCGTTGGCTGGTACGAGGCGGGTTGGGGACCGATGATTTCTGAGACCGCTTTTTTTGTCAAAGACATCATCAGCCCCAATGGCTCTGTGTCTATCGTGGCCGACACTGACAATGCCTCAGCCGATGTCGACTCCCATACTAAAACTAGCAACATCCGCATTCATCACAGCGCCTTAAATGCCAGCGGAGAGTTCGTTACTGAAGATGAAAACCTCAACATGGAGGACGAACCTAATCACCAGCAATTGTGCGATTTAGAACAGCAATATGTGCTGAAGGCAATCACCGAAGATATCGATTTAACGCAGCATATGGACAATGCGATCGAGTCGCTGCGTATTTGCCTGGCCGCCGATGAGAGCATCCGCAGCAACAAGAGCGTCTATCTCTAACGAGGTTGCCAGCAGTCAATGACAAATTAGCTGTCGATAAGATGATTAATATCTGAGCGGCACTGCCCAATACTGCTATCGAAGCGAATGACTGTCGCTTCTCTAGATATTCAGCAACATGTAGTTGATTGATAAGAGCGCTGCGGCACTCAAGTTTTGCACTAAATATTAGGTAGCTAATATTTAGAGGAAAAATCGCAAGGCCAATTTACTTGCAGTATTTAATGATTCATAACGACCATCCTAGAAGCAAACTAATCACCGCATGGATGGGAAATTATGACTAAAATATGCACCGGGTATTAGATGGTTATGTATACCAGTACAGAGATACATTTTTAATCTAGGCTGTATTACTTTCTAAAAGTGCAGCGAGTATTCATTTTTAAATAGGGAATAACAATGCAAGTAGTCATAGCGAACTCTGCAGCAGAAGTGGCAATATTAGGTGCAAAGTACTGTGTTGAGGCTTTAACTAAAAAACCAAATTGCGTATTGGGTTTAGCCACTGGCAGTACCCCTGTCGCCCTATACGAAACGCTCATCGATCTGCACAGACAACAGCAGCTATCTTTTAAGCAGTGCACTACTTTTAATCTGGATGAATACATCGGCATAGTGTCAACTCATCCACAGAGTTATCGCTATTTCATGCAGGCGCATTTATTTGATCATATTGATATAGACCAAAGACAAACCTATATCCCAGATGGTATGGGCGAGCCACAGCAGGCAGCACTGGATTATGAGCAGCGGATTAAGCAGCTTGGAGGCATCGATTTGCAAATCCTTGGCGTGGGACGCAACGGACATATTGGCTTTAATGAGCCCAGTTCCAGCTTAGTCTCTCGCACGCGCATAAAGACTTTGGCCGCCCCCACTATCGAAGATAATAAACGCTTTTTTAAGGACGGTGAATTTCAACCAACTCTGGCGATAACCATGGGTATAGGGACTATTTTGGAGGCCAAGAAAATCCTCCTGCTAGCCACCGGAAAATCCAAGGCAGAAGCGGTAAAAAACCTGGTAGAAGGCCCTCTGTCCGCCAGTTGCCCAGCATCCGCCCTACAAATGCACCAAAATACCATCGTCATTATCGATACAGAGGCGGCAGCAGATTTAGAACATACAGCTTATTATCATCAAGTGGCCACTGAAACCGAACAACTGGACAATAACAATGACTGACCAACAGCACTGGTTATTAGGCATCGATGGCGGCGGAACCTCTTGCAGAGTTCGGCTCTGTGACGCCAGTGGCAACACTTTGGGCCAGGGAGAATCCGGTAGCGCCAATGTCAGATTGGGAGCGAGTACCGTTTTTCAATCGATTGCAGAAGCCACGGAACAAGCTCTTAAAACCGCGGGACTAAACGCCGACATTCTTAGTAAAACCTATGCGGGCTTAGGATTAGCCGGGGCTGTTTCAGAGCAACTGAACCTATCTATCACTGAATACCCACATCCCTTTGCCGATTTGTGCATTGATAACGATGCAGTCATCGCCTGCTTAGGCGCTCATCGTGGTCATGATGGCGCCATTTTGATTTTAGGCACTGGCTCTTGTGCGATGCTAAAGCATCAACAGCAGTTTCAGGTGCTCGGTGGTTGGGGCCTTACTATTTCAGATCACGGCAGTGGCGCCAGACTCGGTTTGAACTTGGTCAGAGAGGCATTGGCAGCCTTCGAAGGATTAGTGGCGCAGAGTCCTCTGAGTCAAGTATTTATGCAACAACATCAGCAGTCACCCGCCCAGCTATTACACTGGGCAGATAATGCTAAACCTAGAGATTTTGCCGCGCTAGTACCGATGATCATAAATTATTACCAACACCATGATCCGCTAGCGTTACAACTGATTGAGACCAGCTTGCAAGAGATAACCCTGATGCTGAATAGATTGCAGGGAATGGGCGCAAAACGCATCGCTCTAATGGGTGGCTACGCCAATTTTATCGCGCCGCTACTGACTGAAAGACAATCCGCCATTATCACTCCCGCACAGGGGGACGCTTTAGACGGCGCCATCATCATGGCCAAAAACTTGGCAAAAGGGAATTAAGCATGCGCTATGTATTAACCAATTGTAGAATTTTTACCTCTCAGAAAATACTCACTGAACACAGCTTAGTGATTGCCTCGGGTAAAATTATCGCGATTATTAGCGACCGAGACATAAACAAAAGCGAGCAGAAAATTGATTTACAGGGACAGTTATTAACCGCTGGTTTTATCGACACCCAGGTAAACGGAGGCGCTGGCATACTGTTTAATAATGCACCTACCCTTGAATCTATCCGCGCGATTGGGGCAGCTCACCGCGCCTACGGGACCACTGGATTTTTACCCACCCTAATCAGTGATGATCAGCAGGTCATGCAGTTGGCGATTGAAGCCTCTCAACAAGCATTGGCTGACAAAGTCCCAGGCTTTTTAGGCCTGCATTTGGAAGGCCCTTATCTGAACAAACTGCGCAAGGGTGTGCACTGCGAAACCAAACTGCAATCACCGGATTTGAACGCGTTAAGCAGGCTACAAAATCTGGCCAGCATTGGCAGTTCAATGGTCACTCTTGCCCCAGAGGTGGTACCGGCCGGATTTATCAAACAGCTGGTTCACTCTGGAGTGACTGTCTCAGTTGGGCACAGCAACGCCAGTTATGAGATTATTAATCAAGCGATTGCCGATGGTGTTAGCGGTTTCACTCACCTTTACAATGCCATGTCTCCACTAACCAGCCGCGAACCCGGTGTGGTCGGCGCAGCACTCGATGATCCTCACACTTGGTGCGGTGTCATTGTCGATGGCTTTCACGTCCACCCAGCCAGCCTTAAAATTGCCATTAAGGCAAAGCCTAAGGGCAAGATAATGCTGGTCACTGATGCAGTGCACACAGTAGGCGCAACAGGTTCAACCTTTGATTTAGTCGGGCGCAGCATCTACCGAGACAATGGCAAAGTGACCACGAAAGAAGGCACGCTCGCTGGATCCGATTTAGATATGGCATCGGCGGTAAGAAATTGCGTCAAATTACTGGGACTCGAACTTAGTGAAGCACTGCGCATGGCATCTTTATATCCCGCGCAATTTCTAAACATTGCTGACAAAGTGGGTAAGATAGCCCCAGGTTGCAAGGCAAACTTAACCTTGCTAGATGCAGACTTGCAGGTAGTAGACACATGGATCGATGGCATCGCTAGCGACCCAATGGCTTATAGTAGTTAACCCGAATATTGCATGCAAAAATTCGAGCGCTATCCTCAGGGTATTAGCTGCAATATCCGGGCGAGCTTTAACTTAACACTATGGTTGTGCTCACGAGCGTTTTGACTGAATTGGCAATAAAGCACTGCTGATGCGCGAGATGATGCATTTTTTCAAGCTGGGTAAAGCTTGGCTGCTTTTCCCCTGAGAAATCAATCGCCACTTTAAGGGTCACTTGCGTCATACTCACTTTGCCACGCTCGTCCACTTCCATAAGCCCATCTGCGTTATCGACATAACGCTCAATGACATACCCTCTCTTGGCGGCGATAGAGAGTAAAAATAGCATATGGCAGCTTGATAGTGAGGCGATGAAGGCCTCTTCAGGATCCACATTTTCCTCCACACTGTAGGGCAGCGGTACCACTTGCGGAGAAGATGAAGCTGCAACCGTCAAGCCCCCATCAAAAGACCAACGGTGCGCACGTGAGTATTGATTATCGACAAAACTTTCTGTCGCTGATTTTTCCCAGACGACTTTTGCACTGTATTTTGACATCAGATTTTCCTTNAANATGAATAGTAAGNTTATTAGAGACCTCTGCATAACGTAGCGAATGAAGATAANACAAGGCAAAAACAGGCGAAATAGCGGAGTCTACTGGTGTAAATGAGCATNTTGAGCCTGTTTTTAACGCAGTATTATCAAATGCAGTAGTTATGCTGAGGTCTCTATTAGTTTGCCTGCACGAATCTGTGACATTGTACTTGCAACTATATTCAGAGGTAGCGATAATATTTCAAACTGTCATGAAACTAACTCACACCTATGATAAATAATTTACCGCTTAATGCACTTCAAACTTTTGCTATTGCCGCCCAAGAGGGCAATTTCACCCGTGCCGCTGACATACTGCACATCACACCAAGTGCGGTTAGTCATAGAATAAAAACCTTAGAAAAACATTTAATGGTAGTGCTATTCACCCGCCAAGCTAAAGGTGTGACACTGACTCAAGCGGGGGAAACACTACTAGCTCACATCAACATAGGCATGAAAAACATTCATCAGGGAATGGAACTCTGTCAATTTTCTGGCCTTAGAAAAAAGCTCACCATCGCGGTGATTCCCTCTCTGGGCCTCTCATGGCTGATGATGCGTTTGAACAGTTTTAACCTAGAGCACCCAGATATCGAACTAGATTTAATCATCAGTGATCAACTGGTCGATTTCAGCTCACAGAGTATTGATGCTCATATTCATTTCGGCAATGGTGATTATTACGGCTTAAATTCGCGTTATTTAAGTGGTGAGATAGTTTACCCGGTGTGTCATCCAGATCTGCTAAGCGGCGCAACAAAACCCTCGCTTACACAACTTCTAGATCAGCACCCGCTACTACATTACAAAGCCGGCATAGAAGACGCACCCGGGGGCGTCTCCTGGGCGCACTGGTTCGAACATTTCTCTCTTACTAAGCCGGCCAATAACCGTCAACTCTGGTGTAGTCATGTTGGCATGACGATGAGTGCCGCCCGCTATAAACAGGGAATAGCCTTGGGCTGGGATAAAATTGTCGCTGAAGATATACGCAGTGGTAACTTAGTCAAGGTGGGAAAAAGCGCATTGCATGCACGCTTTAGTTATTATTTAGTGACCCCGAACCGTCAATCCCCAAATCCCCAACTGCAGGCGTTCTCTGCGTGGCTGTTCAATCAGTTTCAGTGAGGCTATCCAGAGATCTGAGCATAATTTACACAAAGACTTGCTAACAATGCCCGGTAACACGCCCTATAAAAGAGGCAGTTTAAAGTAAAAATATCACTTTAATTCATCTAGCTGAATATTCATCAGCCCAATTTTCCGCTCAATATTAACCAATTCTGCTGCGTCCCAGAGAATTCGCTGGTTATTAAAATCAATTTTGTAATCTGTGGCTGCCAACACATCCATACCGAGTAAACCATCAAATGATGAGTTCCCGTCAAATTCCATGACCATGATTTGTTTGGCTCTGTAATGGTAGGGGCCAAAGGTTAGATCTTGCACCTTTAACAGCCACGTTTTGACCACTCCACCACCTGCCACTTGTGCGTATGCAAGCTTCGCCTGATTTTTTTTGAATCCCGACAGTGATTTTGCATGTACCATGGTCAAAGACGCGCCGGTATCCAAGAGTAAGTTTAACCTCTGGAGACTCCCCCCATGATAAATATCGACCGGGACTATGACTTGGTTATTGCGAACATTGACCTTGGTCGTAATCGAGGCCTGTAACTTTTTGAGTTGAGAAATGCCACTTCTGAGCTGAATAAGATTGGCAAGTTTTAGGTTTTCCAAGTCATAAATTGCCTGTTGCTCTGCAGAGTTCTCAACCACGGTTACCTGTCTTTTATATAATTTTTCTCTATATTTAGCAGGCACTTGAGAGAGCCTATCGACAAATATTTTTCTACCTTGATCATTGGTATATTGATATATTTGCGAGGCAAGAAGCAAAGACGGCGAGTAGCAAAATAGAGCGAGCAAGATAAAAACAAAGTTAGCCACGCGACCCCCTAATTCACAGTAATGAAAGGGGAATATTAGCTGATAAAGCCAAGATAAAATACTGCCTAGTCACAAAATAAGGATGATTCCTAAGTAGTCCCATCCAGACACTAACGAGTTCTACCGAGTCATCTATTATCGCTGACGCTCAATCAACTTATCGATAATATCGTAAAAGCGCTGGTCGCTGACTCCCGTCTGAATAAGATCCCGCTGGATACTATGCCCCAAGTATAAGCTGTATAACTCATAGGCAAACAACTCAGAATTAGTCTGTTCAGTAAACACCCCACGAGCTTTGCACCTGTCCACCAAGTCCGCTAAATACTGTAACAGGCGACATTGTTGCTGCTGGATATAATCATTGATGGCGCAAGAGCCTACATCGCTGTAGGCCGCTGCTGCTTTGATGAAAGGGCATCCACCCTTAAAGCCATGATCCAACTGACTACTCCAATTTAACCAAGCTTGCTTTAAATTGTGTAAATTTTTCAGTGGATCGTCAGTGTAGGACTTTTTGAGTACCTGATCGACAAATAAAGTTTCTGTGTAATCCAAGATGGCGATTTGCATATCTTCCTTATTGGCGAAATGCGAAATCACCCCAGTTCTGGATAGTCTGGTTGCTTTCGCAATCACGCCGATAGTGACGCTTAACAGGCCGAAACGACTGGCATGTTCCATGCCTTTTTGCAGAATTTTCTCCCTACTGAGGGCTCGCTTAAGCATGGCTCAGGCTCAAGTCTTGGCGGGCAAAATCACTCACTTTTGCATGTAACAAAGGGTCTTTTAACAATTTTAAATGGCCCATATTTTCAGTGGTAAAAAATTGATGATCGAAACCTTCCGCCATTGATATTATTTCATCATAGGGGCAAATTTTGTCCGTCGTATCGTGTATGAATAAGAAATTTTTATCAATTTTACCTTTGTTTTTGAGCGGTGTTAGCATTTTCCAATCCGTATTGTTCTGCTGTGATACAACCTCTAACAAATTTAACAACATCGATTTAGCGATGCCGACACTGGCGATAGCCGTATACATATTCTCGAAGAACATCACCGGCGCTGAAATCAGAATGACTTTCTTTTTACGCAGTAAATCAGCAGGTAAATTCATTAGACTTAAGGCACCCATAGAATGACCTACAATGGCCGAAGGAGTTGCATTTATGTTATCTAAATAAGCCAAGGCACTACTGACCCCTTCAATAAATACCATTAGATGGGAGTAATTACCAGCAGACTTACCGTGTCCAAAGTGGTCTAAAGACCACACCGTATACCCGCTAGTCAATAAGTGATCAATGAGATGGGTAAACCTGGTGGTACTATCTCCCCAGCCGTGACATAAAAAAATATTTTTATCACTCTCACTATTATCAACAGAGAATTTATTCAGACAAACATTACCATGAGACGTTGAGACCATAATGGCGATGGGTTGCACTTGAGTTCGCATTTCATAAATACGTCGCCCAAGCGGATTGCCTAACAATTTAGTCGCTAGTTTGTGACTCAACTTAGGTGAACATACCGTCAGCCAATGACTGGCGAATAACGTCAACCTTTTCCTAATCGTCGGTTTTTTAACATTAGGTTCAAAATAGATATCTCGCATGTGATCTCCGTTAAATAGTACAATTGCACTATTGTAGAGAAAAAACTTATAAAGTACAACTGTACTATTAATCACTCAAGAAAATATCATTTATCCTAATCATCTCGGGTTAAAACCTCTAACAACTCTATCTCAAAGATCAAATCTGCATGAGCGGGAATCAGCGCACCCATTTTTCGCTCTCCATAAGCTAATGCTGCCGGCACTGATAATTTACGCTTGCCACCTACTTTCATGCCCAAAATCCCCTGGTCCCAGCCCTTAATAACTCTGCCAGTACCAATCACGCATTGAAAGGGCCGACCCTTATCATAACTAGAATCAAACTGATTGCCATTGGTCAGATGCCCACGATAGTGGGTGGTAATCAATGCCCCTTTGACCGCTAATTTGCCACTGCCTACAGTGATATCTTCTATGCTTAATTCTGTTAAACCCACATTCCACCTATCTATAAAAACACCATTGAAAATTTCTAAGCATATGCGCTCCTTGGCATCCATGCCATCGCGTTATACCGTACATCCTATACATATGCGCTCCTTGGCATATATGGACCCACCCCGTTTGCAAAGCATTTTAATCGATGTAAGAGGAAAGTCATTGCTCTCATATATCCG
>JABSRA010000028.1 GCA_013215445.1 Oceanospirillaceae bacterium | reverse complement strand
AAAGACAAAAGACTAAAGACTAAAGACTAAAGAATAAAGACTAAAGACTAAAGACTAAATACTAAATACTAAAGACTAAAGAGACTTGTTCTGCTGGCTGAAACCTCGGCATAACCTGACCAGTAAAGATCAGATAGACCGGCAAAAATGCCCAATCGCTGTACTCGAATTGCTGGGTATTAGCGGTGTAAATGAATAATTTGAACTGGTTTCTAGCGCCCTGTTATCGAGCCTTAGCAGTGCTGCAGAGATCTCATGTTACAATCTAGGCTATAATAACGGTAAGTTAAGAGACTGAATTGTCGATGTTATTCACTATTTGTGAATATTCTAGATTATTAAACGAGGCAACAAGTAGTTAATAACAGCCATCAATAGCATGTATGTTTTTAGGGTTCCAAAGGTTTATAGATACCTTGGTAATGCTAAGCGTATATCAATGAGCAAGGATTAAAAGGAGAATTAACGCATGCCAGTAGCGGAATTTATCAATGCAAGTATCAAGCCTTTTGACAGTTTAGATACACTGTCGCCAATGGAAGTTGCCAAGTTACGAAAAGGCACCGCCAACAATAATTTGTACCACTTGTTTCGCCTGTGCTCACTGGCAGTACTCAATACTGGCAGCGATGTTGATAATACGGGTGAAGTTTTAGAGATGTACAAAGACTTTGATATTCAAATAGAGCTCAAACATCAAGGTGTGATGCTAACATTAGTCAATGCACCGGTGAATGCGTTTGTCGATGGAGAGATTATCGTCGGCATTAGAGAGCATTTGTTTTCGGTATTGCGAGATTTGATTTACATCGGCGATGAATTAGAAAAAATTGAAAATTCTCAATTTGCCTCTGCAGATATTACTCAGTATGTTTTTCATATATTAAGGCATGCAAAGTTATTAAAGCCCAATGTGAAGCCCAATTTAGTGGTGTGCTGGGGCGGCCATTCTATTAGTCGTACTGAATACGACTATTCGAAGAAAGTTGGCTATGAGTTAGGTTTAAGAGGATTGAATATTTGTACGGGTTGTGGACCAGGCGCTATGAAAGGGCCAATGAAAGGTGCGACGATAGCCCATGCTAAGCAAAGAATTACCAATGGCCGTTATATCGGTTTAACTGAACCTGGTATTATCGCTGCAGAGTCACCCAATCCCATTGTTAATGAATTAGTCATTTTTCCCGACATTGAAAAAAGACTAGAGGCTTTCGTAAGGCTCGGTCATGCTATCGTGGTTTTCCCCGGTGGTGCGGGCACCGCAGAAGAAATTCTCTATATGCTGGGTATTCTTCTGCATCCTAACAATAAAGACATTCCCTATCCGCTTATTTTTAGTGGTCCCGCTGGCTCTGAGGCGTACTTTGAGCAGATCGATGCCTTTATTGCAGCAACGCTGGGGGATGCGGCGCGCGATAAATATCAAATAATCGTTGATGATCCCCAGGCGGTGGCGACTGCTATACAGAGCAAATTACAGCAAGTGCATAGTTATCGAAGAGATCAAGGGGAGTCTTTTCATTTTAATTGGCAGCTATTTATTCCTCGAGATTTCCAAGAGCCGTTTGATCCCACCCATCAGGCAATGGCCTCACTGAATTTACACACCAATCAACAGGATTATATACTGGCGGCACAATTGCGCCGAGCTATGTCTGGAATAGTAGCAGGCAATGTGAAAGAGCCTTCCGTGAAAGCTATTCAATGCCACGGGCCTTTTATACTTTCCGGTGATGCTCAGCTAATGGATAAAATGGACCAGCTGTTAGCAGCTTTCGTCGCGCAACGGCGGATGAAAATTGACCATGAAAAATATGTACCTTGTTATAAAATAAGTAAATAGTGCAGGTGGCAGGCGCACGGTGGTGCATGCATGGTTAACTATTCTCTGCTGGAGTGATGGCACTGTTGGAATAATTGCGTGTACCCGTTATACATGACAGTGTTATTAACAGTAATATTGTTGACTATGTTTTGTTAGTATAGGCTGCGTAAAAATATGGCTTAAAAAATTAAGGGTATAATTTGAAGACGAACATGGTTATTACTCTGACAACTGGCACGGGTTCAAAGCAGTTTTCTATGAGCAAATTGGCGCGCTTTTGTGCGTTGGTTATGTTTTTTTTGATTGTTTTTTATTTTGTTATTAGCAATTGGTTATGGGTGCAAACTAGCGATGATCTGCATGAGTTAGTGCAGAGTCATGAGTCGTTAAATGGCCAGTATGTTGAGTTGTTAGGTACCCAGCAAACCTATGAAAAAGAGCTTGGTCTATTAAGTGATGTATTTGATAAAGTAGTACGTCAAAGAGATAAGCTAGCGTTGGAAAACGGCAGGATCGAAATACTAAATAATTCGCTGTCAGTGATTACCGTTGAACGCGATCAATTAATTGAAGATACCGGCAGTATGTCTGCGCTTGAGAACTCTCTGCATCGGACGCGTAAAGAACGAGATGACTTACAGGTAAGAAATGGCAAGATAGAGAGAATAAATGCCACTTTAGATAAAAATCTGCTTGAATTAGATAAAAGTTTGGATGACTTAGAGCGCGTTTTAAATTTTCAGTTACCGGCTAATGCTGGTGGCGATAGATTTGAGCGTTTATCGATATTGACCAAGCAGCGATTGTTTTTATTGAACAGTATCCCCAATGGATTACCGATTAAAGCAATTCGAGTGAGTGATGGCTTTGGGATGCGTTTTCATCCGATTAAAAAGGTCAGGACCATGCACCGAGGTATTGATTATACTGTGCTAAAGGGCACCGCGGTTTACGCACCAGCTAACGGGGTGGTCTCATTTGCTGAACGTCGTGGTGGTAGTGGTAAATATATTAAACTCAGCCATAATTTTGGATTTGAGACAAGTTACTCCCATTTAAATAAATACTTGGTCGAAGTAGGTGAGTATGTTCTCAAGGGACAAAAAATAGCAGAGAGCGGCAATACCGGCCAATCGACGGGGCCTCATTTGCACTATGAACTACTGTATTTGTCGAAGGCAATCGATCCTGCAGATTTTACGGCGTGGAATATTGCCAGTTTTGAAAAAATATTTAGCAAAGTGGAAACAGTAAAATGGGCTTCTTTAAAAAATCTGTACCCTCTGAATTAAAGCGTACGGCGCTGACCATTATTGCCAGAGGTAATAAAATTTCGGGAGAGATGACAGTAACCGGAAAACTGCATATAGATGGTCATGTTGAGGGCTGTATCACCTCGATTGAAAATCTATCTGTGGGACTGAGCGGTGAAATAAAAGGCAGAATAGAAGCGAAGGATGTGACTGTTTCCGGGCTCATTGAAGGCGAAATTTTTTGTGAACATTTGCATATTTCTGCCGGTGGGCGGGTCTTTGCTAAAATTGAGTGTGTTGAGTTAACCATGGACGCAAAATCTCAGTTTGTTGGCGAACGCCTTCCGCCAAAATCATCTGCTCAGCCAAAGGTGGTATTTAACCGAGAGCCCGAATCGTTAGTGAGAATAAAAACCCCTGATTTTATCGACGATTTACCGGATAAAATTACCTTGAGTGCGGTGAGTGAAACCAGTGACACATTGGGTAGTGCAGAGCACCATAAAACTAATAAGTTGCCCAATACTTCGCTGGCTCTGCACAAGGTAAAACCATCGGCTGATAAAAAGCCAATGCCAAAAAATAATGCTGCTGATACTGAAAAATCTAGAGCAGACAAAGCCTCTATTGAAAGAAGAAAGGTCACTGTTGGCGAGCGAAGAACAGCCGCTGTTAAAGCCTTAAATGAAGCGGTTTCAAAGGAGCCTCCAGCAGCCAAATTAAAAGACACCGCTGGCACTGAAGTTCTAAACCGCGCGAAAACCCCAGATGAGAATACCACCAAATTGGAGCTGAAGTTTTAATGTGTGAGTTGTTAGGTATGAGTGCTAATGTACCCACGGATATTTGTTTTAGCTTTAGTGGTTTAATGCAACGTGGAGGGGGAACAGGACCGCATCGAGATGGTTGGGGAATCGCTTTTTATGAAGGCAAAGGGCTGCGCAGTTTTCACGATCCAGATCCAAGCTGTAGCTCTAAAATAGCCCAGTTTATCACTCAGCATCCGATCAAGAGTACCTTGGTGGTCTGTCATATTCGCCAGGCCAATGTCGGTGGTGTAAACCTGGAAAATACCCATCCCTTTAGTCGTGAACTCTGGGGCTATATCTGGACGTTTGCCCACAATGGGCAGCTGCATAAAAAAATATTTGACTGGCCGCTGGTGCACTACTTTCCGGTGGGTAGTACCGACAGTGAGTACGCATTTTGTTGGCTTATGGATCAGCTGCGGATAAAGTTCCCACGCCGGCCGAGTAACAGCTTACTATTAAGTGAATTTATTCATCAGTGTTGCGAAAAGTTAAGAGCAATTGGGGTGTTTAATATGTTGATGGGTGAATCACAATACCTCTTTGCCTATAATACCACCAAACTCTGGTGGATCACCCGTAAGGCTCCCTTCGGTGAGGCGACCTTAAAAGACTGTGACGTGGTGGTGAACTTTAAGCACGAGACTTCTATTACTGATAGAGTGACGGTGATTGCAACTGAGCCACTTACCAATGATGAGAAGTGGCATAAGATTAACAGTGGTGAACTGGTCACCTTTGAACTCGCTGATTTGATTAGTCAAATTAGTTCGACGACCATAGCCAAATAAGCCGCTGGTTTACATACGCGCTGTTCTACAAGGCGCTACACTCCTACAATAACCACCAATTCCTGAGATTTAATTTTGACTGCTATCGCTCAATTACGCCAACAACTCTCCCTGTGTGAAACCAAAAAATATCGTCAACTTAAACGCCGCATTGATCAATATGTGCAGCGCAGCAAGCAGGGCAAGCCCGCCGATAAATTATTGACCCAGCTGCAAGGTGAAATTGCCGATTCTGTCGCCATTGTGCAAGTGAGGCAAGAATCTATTGGTACGGTAAAGCTGGCAGATTTACCGGTATCAGAGCATCGAGATGAAATAGCGCAAACCATACTCGATCACCAGGTGATAATCATTGCCGGCGAGACAGGATCGGGTAAAACCACCCAGTTACCTAAAATTTGCCTACAGTTAGGCCTTGGAGCACGGGGGCTGATTGGACACACCCAACCCAGAAGGCTGGCGGCTAGAACAGTGGCGAATAGAATTGCCGATGAACTCGATAGTCCGCTGGGGCAAAAAGTGGGTTATCAAGTACGCTTTACTGATCAAGTCACGAGTGCCTCATTAATAAAATTGATGACGGATGGCATATTACTGGCTGAAACCATGCATGATCCGCTGCTTGAAAAGTATGAAGTGATCATTCTGGATGAGGCACATGAGCGCAGTTTAAATATTGATTTTTTACTCGGCTATATTAAGCGAATCTTACCGAAACGGCCGAACTTAAAACTAATTATCACCTCTGCAACCATTGATTTGCAACGTTTCTCAGCACACTTTGACAATGCGCCTATCAAGGAAATATCAGGGCGAACCTTTCCGGTCGATGTTTTGTATCGGCCTCTCTTAAAAGCTTCTGAAAGCGCCGAACAAGATTCATTAAAAGAGTTAAGCCAAGTGGAGGCGGTCGTAGCGGCTGTCGAGGAAATAACCGACATCCACCGGGGTAGTCGCGCTATTGCCGCGCGGGATATTTTAATCTTCTTTAGTGGCGAACGTGAAATTAGAGAGGCGGCAGAGGGGCTTAGAAAAGCGCAGTTACGGCATACGCGGATTTTACCTTTGTATGCTAGATTAAGTGTCAAAGAGCAAAATATTATATTCAGCCCCAATAACAGCACTGAGCGACGCATTATACTGGCGACTAACGTGGCCGAAACATCGATTACCGTGCCTGGCATAGGTTATGTCATCGATACTGGAGTCGCGAGGATCTCTCGTTACAGTTATCGCTCTAAAGTACAGCGTTTACCTATTGAGGCGATCTCACAGGCCAGTGCCAACCAACGCGCTGGGCGCTGTGGTCGTATTGCCGCAGGCACTTGCATCAGGCTCTATGCGAAAGATGATTTCGAGGCTAGGTCAGAATTTACCGATGCAGAAATTAGACGCACCAATTTAGCGGCTGTTATCCTGCAAATGTTGAATTTAAAACTCGGTGATATTGGTGATTTTCCTTTTATCGATCCCCCTGATAGTCGTTTTATTACCGATGGCTTTAAGTTGCTCGAAGAGTTAGGGGCAGTTGATCGACAGAAGAAAATGACGCCTCAGGGGCGCGAACTGGCAAAGTTGCCAGTGGATCCAAGAATAGGCCGGATGTTAATTGAAGGTAATCGGCAGCAATCTCTCAGGGAAGTACTCATTATTGCCAGTGCACTGAGTGTTCAAGATCCTAAAGAACGGCCAATGGACAAGCAACAAGCGGCTGATATGGCGCATCGTGAGTATCAAGATGAAGATTCTGATTTTGTTGGTTTTGTAAACCTATGGAACAGCTATGAGCAGCAGCGCCAGGAGTTGTCACAAAATCAACTGCGCAAGTACTGTAACAAAAACTTTCTGTCTTTTATGCGGATGCGCGAGTGGCGTGATGTACATCGCCAGCTTCATTTAGCCTGTAAGGGATTGGGCTATAAACTACAGGAAACAGACGCGAGCTACCAATCCTTACATGTGGCACTACTGGCAGGGCTGTTGAGCCATGTCGGGTTTAAACAAGAAAATAAAGAGTTCTTAGGGGCGCGAAATCGACGCTTTTATATATTTCCCGCCTCTGTTCAGTATAAAAAGCCAGCCAAGTGGTTAATGGTCAGTGAACTGGTTGAAACCTCCAAGTTGTACGGCAGAGTGGCGGCAAAAATAGACCCGCTATGGATAGAGCCGTTAGCTAAGCATCTACTCAATAGAAGTTATATGGAACCGAGCTGGCAAAAAAAGTCGGCGCAGGTTAGTGCTTTTGAACAGGTAGTGCTCTTCGGTTTGATTATCGTGCAAAAGAGACGGGTCAATTATGGGGCGATTGAGCCGCTATTGTGCCAGGAAATATTTATTCGATCGGCGTTGGTTGAAGGTCATTACCATACTAAGGCGGCATTTTTTCGTCACAATCAGCGGCTACTCGAACAAGTAGAGCATTTAGAAGCCAAATCAAGACGGCGGGATCTACTAGTCGATGAGCAGACGCTTTACGATTTTTATGCCAAAAAAATAACCGAGTCTACGGATAAACCGTTGGTGAACGGTGCGGCGTTTGAAAAATGGCGAAAAGAGCTGGAGCGAGAACAGGCTAACGTTTTGTTTTTACAAGAATCCGATATTCTACAGCGCTCAAGTCAGCATATTAATGACGACGAATACCCCAATGGTATCGATTTTAAAGGCATTCATTTAAAACTCAGTTACCACTTTGATCCGCTGAGTAGCGATGATGGTGTGTCTTTGCATCTGCCCGTCGCCCTGTTAAAACAGTTTTCCCGTGAGCGGCTCGAATGGTTAGTGCCCGGTATGTTAAAAGAGCGCTGTATCGCCTTGTTAAAGGCACTACCAAAAGCACGGCGCAAACATTTTGTGCCGATTCCCGATTATGTACATGCTTTTATTGAAAGTGTCGATTTTGCCCAAGGTAGTTTACTCGAACAGTTATCCCATCATTTGCTGCGGATGACGGGCATAAAGCTGGAAATTGCAGAGTTTAATCAAGTGCCATTAGCTAGGCATCTACAGTTTAATATAAAGTTACTCGATAACCAGCAGAAGCAAGTCACTCAGGGACGAGATATCGAGCAACTAGCAGATCAGTATTCATCTTTGGTAGAGACGACATTGCAGCAGAGCAATGAAAAACCTTGGGGACAGGCGGGGCTTAAAACCTGGAGTTTTGGTGATTTTCCAGAGAAGGTAGAAGTCGAGCAGGGGGGGATAAAGGTGCAAGCTTGGCCAGCGCTAGTATTGAAGTCTGGTGAAGTTGATTTAATACTCAGTATGAATCAGGGGTATGCACAGCGTAAAAGCTTGCAGGCAATGACGCATTTTGCCAGTGAATATTTAGTCAGCAAGTTGAAAAAAATCCGTTCAAAGATACCCAAAACAACAGAAAGTACCTTATTTATTGGAAAAAAATTCAACAAAAAGTCACTTGAAAATGAAATTCATTCATTTGCATTGCGCGAGGCATTGCAGCTAATGGAGGATTTACCACGTACAGAGGCGGCATTTGTTAAGCGCTTAGGGCAGAGCGCAGTCATTGAGGATTATCGTCATTGGCTGGTAAAAATCGCAGAGCAAGTCCATCTGTTACATCGGCATTATCATCAACTGCAAAAAACACTCAGTGGCACGCAACTTTTAGCTACTATCACGGTCGTTTCGGATATCAAGGGGCAACTTGAACAATTGTTCAGCAAAGATTACCTGTCCCATATCTCGTGGCAAAGGTTAGATCAATACACAAGATATATGAAAGCGATTGAAAGCAGGTTGGATAAGTACCAGCGTGAATTGCCACGTCAGCGGTTGTTATCGGCACAGGTCAATACCCTGGAGCAACGACTCTATAAAAAGCTAGAACTCGATGCACAGCGCCGTGAAGTCAATCCTGATCTAGTGGCGTATCGCTGGTTGATAGAAGAGTATCGTATCTCATTATTTGCCCAGCAAGTAGGCACTAAAGAGACGGTCTCTGAAAAGAGGATGCAGCAAAAATGGCAGAAAATAACGCAGGGCAGCTGAATCTAGCCAAAATATAAATGGCCTCTCCTGGTAATTGGCGGGGTTGCACTGAACAAAATCCTATGATTTAATGCCGCCAACATAAATATTGCAATTTTGCTTAAGCTAGAAGTTTATCTAAGCTTACTGAAGTCAGTTAATAGCTTTTTGCAGTAACAATTTAATATAAATAGAGTTCGGGGTTAAAAAAACTTGAATTCTATGGATATTTTTCTAAAGATATAGTATTTTTTCATTGTGTAACCGACTATACTCACGTTGGATAACGCATTAAAAGAAAACTAGAAATAGAAAATTCACTTACTAAATAAGTAGAATATTTAAGGGGAAAATTATAATGAAAAAGTCATTTATCGCGCTAGCAGTAGCTAGTGCTCTGACTGTACCAATGGTTGCACAAGCAGATACTACTCTTTTCGGTTCAGCTCGTTTTGATGTTACTGATACAGATAGTGCTGACGATGTAGACAGCGCAACAAACCGTATTCGTTTCGGCTTTTCTGGCGAAGAAACTATGGATAGCGGCCTAACAGCTGGTTATTTCATTCGTTTACAAGCTAGTGGAATTGATGGAAACGACGGAGCTGCAGCAAACGGAAACGTAGGTGTTTCTAAAGTTGCTCTATTCATTGCTGGCGGTTTCGGTAAGTTGATCTTAGGTGATGCCGATAGTCCAGTTCAGCGTGCTGAAGGTGTTCAAACACTAACTGCAATGTTTGATGGATCTCTAGAAGTTGCTGGATCTGAGTTCAGTCACGGCGGCATTTCTTACGAGTCAAATGTTTACAGTGGTTTCCAGTTCAGAGCTGGTGTTGGTGATGTTGACAGCGATGCTACTTCTGCTGAAGATTCTTACGGTTTCTCTGTAGACTACAGCAACGATTTGCTTGATGTTTCTATCGCTGCTGGTGAAGAAGCTGATGCTTCTTTGTTCGGTATAGGTGGTAAAGTTAAGCTAGGTGCTTTCACTGTTGGTGCTGCTTACTCTGATAAAGAAGATTTCGCTTCTTACGGATCTCTTTCTGCTAAGTACGTAGTTGGTAAGCTTTCTCTTGCTGCACAGTACGAGACACGCGATTTAGATGCTGCTGGCGCTAAAGACTGGGATTCAGTCAACGTTTCAGCTCAGTACGCTCTAGGCGGAAATGCATCTGTTACTCTAGGTGCTATCGACTATAACGATGCTGCAGAAGCTGGCGGAAAATCTGATACTGTAACACTACGTTACGCTATCTCTTTCTAATCTGACTAGTTCAGTTTAGTTGCATAAAAAGGCTCCCTAGGGAGTCTTTTTTTGGTTTAAAAATAGGTTGAAGTTTAGTGTTCATGTTAAACTTGCACAAATTCAAATGGAATGGGATATGTGTCGCTTGAAGGGTTTAAAATATTTATTAGTAAGTATGGTGTTGTTTTTGTCTGTTGGAGTGCAAGCGCAGCAGGATATCGATCCGCTGGAAAGTTATAACCGTAAGGCGCACAGTTTTAATAACTTTCTCGATGATGTTGCCTTTAAGCCATTGGCTAAAGGTTATAGAGCGGTGACGCCTGATCTTATTGAGACGGGGGTTAGGAATGTCTTTGGCAATGTTCGCGATCTCGGTACGATGGTCAACAATGTATTACAGTTTAAATTTGAGCATGCAGCGGTCGATTTAGCTCGAGTGTTGTTTAATACCACCGCCGGTATCGGTGGGATTATCGATGTGGCCACGGTCATGGGGTTGGAAAAACACTCTGAAGATTTAGGTCAAACCTTAGGTGTGTGGGGTGTGCCCTCAGGTCCTTATCTGGTACTACCCTTTTTTGGGCCGGGCTCTTTTCGAGATTCTCCAGCGACCTTAATTGGGGTTGATGCCTGGAGTTATGTAAACCATGTGCCGACCAGGAATGTAGGTTATGCGATTCGCCTGATCGATAGCAGGGTGCAGTTGTTTGAGTTTGAGACATTGATTAGTGGCGATGAATATATCTTTATTCGCGATGCATATTTAGGTTTGCGTCAGCAGGCGGTAATGGATGGTGTGGTTGATGAAACATTTAATGACGATGACTTTTAGTCGATAGATCGCTTAATTATTCATTGGTTTTCTGGTTTCCTTTAGTTTTAGCGTAGAATTTCTTGCAACCTAATATACTTTTTTTGTTAATGTCGATGGTCGTCTTAAGCCCCATGGCTATCGATATCTATTTATCTTCAATTCCTCAAATGGCTATCGAACTGGCGGCCAGTAACAGTCAGATACAGTCAACTATTGCTATTTTCTTTTTTGCAGTAGGTTTTGGGCAGCTAGCGGTGGGCCCGCTTGCGGATAGGTACGGTCGAAAAATGATCGCGCTGGCAGGTCTGTGTGGTTATGTAGGTAGTGCCCTAGCGGCAGCTTTAGCTGATGATATATTCTATTTGCAATTATTTCGAGCCCTGCAGGGTTTGGCTTCATGCGCCATATCCGTGGTTATCTTTAGTGTGGTCCGAGATCGCTATAGTTATGCCCGCAGCAGTAAAATTTATAGTTATCTAAACGGTGTGTTGAGTATTATCCCCGCTCTAGCCCCTATTCTGGGAAGTATATTGGCACAGTCTTTTGGCTGGCGCGCCACTTTTGTGTTTATGGCTGGTTATTCGTTATTGGTGCTGTTAGTAGTGGCTAAATTCTTGCCTGAAACCTTAAAAACTAGCGATAAGCTGGCGAGTCAGCAGTTTCGTCTCTACAGTTTTTCACGCTTTAAAAAAGTTCTGATAAAAAAGTCATTTGTTTATTATGCGCTCTGCTCTATGACCGGCATGGCGGGTATTCTAAGTTATGTCAGTTATGCACCGATCTGGTTGATCCAGCATTTACAGCTCTCAGAGGTGGTTTTTAGCCTGCTATTTGGTTTTAATGCTCTGGTGAGTATTATTGCTTGTTTTTTAGCGCCGAGGTGGATATCTGTCTACGGGAATCGATTTATGGTGATGGTCGGTTTGACGCTAATGCTAATATCGGCGGTATTGATTGCCCTGTTGTATTTACTGGGTTTTACAGGAATGATGGCTGGCTTGGCGTTTATGTTACCAGTGGTATTGTTAAGTGTGGGTTTGGCGCTGTCGATAGGTCCCGCGAGCAGTATCGCGTTATCGAGTTTTGGCGGTAGCGCAGGGACTGCTGCAGCCGTGTTAGGTTTTATCCAGATGGCGGGTGCAGCGGTGATTATTAGTTTAATACAGCTAACGGATCTGTCAGCACCTTTCGCTGTATCGGTAATCTTGTTGGTATTGGTAGTGCCGCTACTGCTTATATCGAGATTGACTAGCATGTATGAGTGGCACAAAGAGCCATTGGCTGAGTAAGCTATTTTTTATGATATGGGTAAGTTAAGAGAGGATAAGATGGTGGAGCCAAGGAGAGTCGAGCTCCTTATCCAGATGGCGGGTGCAGTAATCAATGATCATTAGCTTAATGCAGCAAACGGATCTGTCAGCGCTCTTCTTCGCCGTATCGGTAATCTTATTGGTATTGATATTGATATTAGTAGTGCCGTTACTGCTTATATCGAGATTGACTAGCATGTATGAGTGGCACGAAGAGCCATTGGCTGAGTAAGCTATTTTTTATGATATGGGTAAGTTAAGAGAGGATAAGATGGTGGAGCCAAGGAGAGTCGAACTCCTGACCTCAACGCTGCCAGCGTCGCGCTCTACCAGCTGAGCTATGGCCCCCTAGGCAAAATAATTAATCGCCTATCACTTTAAAAGATTACTCTCTGTAAGTGGCGCGTATTCTGCCATATTAGAGATTAAAATCAATAGCTAAGTTTTGTTTTTAACAGGTAAATGCAAAAAAACGCAAATTAGGCTATTGATCATATTCAGCTGGCAATTAATCACTAGGCACCCAATGATTTAAACTCTTTTTCCCAGCGCTTTAGCTCCTTCTTTGAAGCACTACCCAAGATATTGACCGCATGTCGCAGCCGGGCTCGAGTCATGTCCGGGCCTAAAATGGACATAGAATCCATGATTGACACGGTTTGATTGGTGCCGGCAATAGCGATGAATAAGGGGAATAATAAATCTCTGATTTTTAACTCCATATCATCAGTTAGTTGCTTTAAGACATTATACAAAGAATCTTTATCCCATTGGTTGTGGGTATCTAAGCGCCATACTGAAAATTGCAGGATTTTTCTAATCTGTTCAATCGACAATGATTTATGCTTAAAGTCTGCTTCACTAAGGTCGAGCATGCCACTGAGAAAAAAGTTTGCAAGCGGCGCCACATCAGAAAATTTTTCTACCCGTTGCTGAACTAAGGGCACTATTTTCATCAAATACTCGGAGTTGAGTGCCCATTTTTGATACTCTTTGGCAAATTCGGTAATACTTAGGTTTTCTCGTATCCATAAACCATTCAGCCAGCTTAATTTCTCTTGATCAAAGATAGGCCCGCCTAGTGAGACTCTTTGAATATCAAAATTAGCAAACATTTCATCGCGGCTAAATTTCTCACGCTCGTCTGGCATTGACCAGCCCATGCGCGCTAAATAGTTTAATAACCCCTCTGGCAGATAACCCATACGCTGGTAATATAAAATACTGGTGGGGTTCTTGCGCTTGGATAATTTAGACTTGTCTGGGTTGCGTAATAGGGGCATATGACAGAGGGTAGGCATCTGCCAATTAAAATATTGGTATAACAATTGATGTTTAGGTGCCGAGTTAATCCACTCTTCACCACGGATCACATGGCTGATTTTCATCAGATGATCATCGACAACATTGGCTAAATGGTAGGTCGGCATACCGTCGGATTTCATCAGTATCTGCGCATCGACCATCGACCAATCAATTTCAATCGTGCCTCTTAGCATATCTTCAAAGACACAAGTACCCTCGGTAGGGATTTTCATTCTCACCACAAAGGGCGCATTGGCTTGTTCGCGCTTTTGTTGTTCGTCTGCCGGCAATACCAGTGCGCTCTGCTGCATTGCGGCGGGCAGTCCCTGTTCTCGTCTTTGACTGCGAATCAGATCTAATTCTTCGCCGGTTAAGTAACAGCGAAATGCGTGCCCATCATCGAGCAGTTGCTGGGCATACTTAGCATAGATATCACGGCGTTCGCTCTGCCGATAAGGGCCGTATTCTCCCCCGACATCAGGACCTTCATCCCAGTCAAGCCCTAGCCAGCGCAGAGAATCTAAAATAGTTTGTTCCGATTCTTTAGTGCTGCGTGTTTGATCAGTGTCTTCTATACGCAGGATGAACTTACCACCCGCTTGGCGCGCAAAAGCTAAATTGAAAAGGGCAATATATGCTGTGCCAACATGTGGATCACCGGTAGGTGAGGGTGCGATACGTGTACGAACGGTCATGATTGTCCTGTCAGGTTGGGTTATTTATAAATTGAGATTATACCTGCGCTGTGCCTTTTTTTGTAGTCCGAAAATTAAATATGAAAACCACAGGGTGATTTATCAACACTTTGAATCTAAATATAACGGTATCGCGTATTAATCAGCAAGCGAGTGTTTTAAAACGTGTTCCGGCTTTGCAGCATGCGTGCATGTTTGTAGCGCTTCACTAAGAAAACATTAGGTTTGATTGGCCAAATAAAGTAACCAGAGAGCTACAAAGCAACATTATTGATTCATAAAATATAAATGTATTCCAATCAGTTTAAGGAGAGATATATGTATTCAATGCTTAGAAATGTACTGTTAATGATCACAGTAGCACTGTTCAGTAGTAGTCTTTATGCGGGCGAAAAACCTAGCTACCTGGTCAATGGGGTCGCTGTATCAGGCTATGATACGGTAGCATATTTCACCCAAGGAGCGGCGGTGCTAGGTAATAAAAGCTTTAGCCTTACCCATAATGGTAGTTTATGGCGGTTCTCCAGTGAAGCGAATAAACAATTATTTATCGCTGATCCAGCCAAATACTCACCTCAATATGGCGGTCATTGTGCCTTTGCGATGGCGAATGATAAACGTGTCTCCGCTGATCCGAAGGCGTTTACTATCGTCGATGATAAGTTATATTTAAATTATAGTCTCGCGGTTAGAGTGCGCTGGTCTAAAGACATTCCAGGCTACAATATGGATGCTATTGAATATTGGAATAAACTATAATTCTTTGCCCTCGTTAACAAAATTCCGCCGCTGCATGACTGAGCCTAAGGGCGGGATAACTCCCCAATAATATTTGAACACTTTCGTTGTAAGGTTCTGCAGAACCACACCGCTTTTAAATGAAATCTGCAATTAATGTCGGCCTATTTACGGTCGACTAGGTAGAGGAGTGGCTGCAAAGCGTTACCCCTGTAGCTAACCTAGCCGCCTGCCGCCATTGCCTCAATTATATACAGCCTAGTGCGCTAGGGGCGCTTGGGGTCTGATCGCTGCTTTCTTGCGCTGTTTGGCTGGTATGTCCTTCGCTGGTGATTTTATGCTTAGTTGCCACTTGCGAAGCTAACCGCTACTGGCTTTAATTCGCTATCGTTGAATCTGTTTTAGCGCCGTATATTACCTTTCACCTTTCACCTTTCACCTTTCACCTTTCACCTTTCACTTTGTCCTTCTGCTTGAATGAAAATAGCATGAGCTTATCAGCTGCTGTTTTTGTTATTAATCAAATCAAATATATTTTCGTCATTAATATTGTTGATATCGACTAAATATTGCAGCAATAAATTTTTTAATTTTTGCAGCGCTAACAGACTTGCCTAGGATGTGCTGGTGTAATTGTAGGGCTATTGCAGCGAAAAATAGCTGAAAATATGTGCCATATCTGGAATTTGGCAAATTTATAGCTATCTTTAATAGATGGAAGAATCAATGCCTAGTCGAGAATCACTTTTGTATAGAAATCAATATGACAGAGAATGTAAATGAGTAAGCACAGTTTTTCGCTACCAGGCAATATGACAATAGGCAATATAACCAGTTGTCAGGCCCAGTTATTTTCAATGCTTAATACAAGTGACGAAATTTGTATTGATGTGGGTGACGTCAAACAGATTGATTCATCAGGTGTGCAGTTGTTATTGATGCTGAGTGTTGAGGCAGAGAAGCAAAATCTGAACCTCAAGTGGCTAAATCATAGCCCGGTATTGGATGAGACCGTAAAAGTATTAGGCTTTGAAAACAGTTTGAGTTTTGACTGAATGTTACTTGAAAATTAGCAGGGTATGTCAGTGCTAGCATTGTTAAGGGTGAATGGTTCACTAGGGTTATCAATAATAGAGCAAACTAGGCCGATTAATTCGAGCGGGCAAAAGCAAAGGGCCGCTAGTGCTGAAGGTGGGTTTGAGCAGATAAACGAAAGGCGGGTAGATTGAATAAAAATGGATCTCGATACGCAAAATCTGCATGGAATAGGATGATATATGAAGTTATCTACTAGCCTGAATTTTAAGTTTGCCCCTGTTTTAATGATGACGATGCAATGCCTCGAGTTGAGCAAGCACCGTGGTAGTAACCGCGCGACTGAGATTGTTATGGCTAAGTTCGCTGCTTCTGTAAAGCAGTTATCTGACATTAGTCTAATAAGTGGTCAGCTGCTATGAATATCGATTTGAGTCAGTTTGTTGGTGAGTTTTTGCAAGAGAGTTTTGAAGGGTTAGATTTGATGGAGTCAAGCCTGCTGACGTTTACCGGTGAAGCTGAAGTGGTCGACAGTATTTTTCGAGTGGCACATTCTATTAAGGGAGGGGCTGGTACTTTCGGTTTTTCTGAAATTGCCCTTTTCACTCATGGAGTGGAAACACTACTAGATAAAATGCGCCACGATGCTGACTTTGTTTCTGAAGAGCTAATAAATTTGTTATTAGAAGCAGTGGACTTGCTTCGATCTATGTTGCAAGCGACTCAAGATGATAATGGCTTGGATCAGTATTTAGTGACTGATTTAAATCGCAAAATTGAAAAAATATTAGGTAGTGAAGTGCTCGCTAACGTTGCTGATGATGACGCCACTGGCGCCTTACAAGATGAAGATTCGAGTGTTGCAAAATGCCTTTGGTTAATCGACTTTAAGCCCTCTCTAGAGATGCTTAAAAGTGGCAATGAGCCGGTCTTTATTTTTGCAGCACTTGCTGAACTAGGGGTGTTAATCGTCACACCTAATGTTGATAATTTACCTGAAATTAAAGACTTTGAAGCGGATAGTTTATACATCTGTTGGCATTTAAAATTGCAGGTGGCGGGCAATGATCAGCAAAAAATGGCCGAAGAAATACAAGAAGTATTTGAATGGGTTGAAGATTTTTGTGATTTAAAAATAACTTCCGTGATAGAGGCACCCACAATAACAGCCAGTGTTGTAGCTGCTTCAGAGCCAATGCTGCATCTAGCTGATGCCAATAATCAAAACAGCGAAGACAGTGATACTGAGATTATCGATAAGATGATTAACAGTAGAAGCACCATAGGCGGTGATGTTGGCTCAGTTCGAGTTGATACTGAGAAGTTAGATGAGTTAATGAATCGGGTGGGTGAGCTTGTCGTCACTCAGGCGATGTTGGCCCAGGCGCTCGACAGTCAGATAAAAGATGGTTATCAAAATCTTCGGCTAGAGGAGGGGCTGCTGCAATTAGAGAGGAATACTCGAGATTTACAAGAGGGGGTGATGCGCATGCGCATGATGCCGATTAGTTTCGTCTTTAATCGCTTCCGACGCTTAGTCCATGATGTTTCTAACACATTGAATAAAAAGGTTCGATTGGAAATACGTGGCGCTCAAACCGAGATAGACAAAACGGTCATGGAAAAAATAGGTGACCCGCTCACCCATCTCATTCGCAATGCGTTAGATCATGGCTTGGAGAGTCCGCAACAACGGATTGAAAATGGCAAGCCTGAAGTCGGGACTATCGTGTTAAGCGCCTATCATCAGAATGGTTTTGTGGTTATTGATATTATTGATGATGGTCGAGGATTAGACCTGAAAAAAATATTAAAAAAAGCCATCGCTCTAGATTTAATCTCCCAAGAGCAGCTGCTTAGTGATGATGAGATCAAAGCATTGATATTCAGACCCGGCTTTACCACTGCCGATGAATTATCTGAACTCTCTGGCAGGGGGGTAGGTATGGACGTTGTTATGCGCAACATTGAGTCGCTTGGGGGTGGGGTGAGTGTGGTGTCAGAAGAGGGACGCGGTTCTTCGTTTAGCGTAAAAGTGCCTCTTACCTTAGCCATTATTGAAGGCCAGCTAGTCCATGTTGATGAGGATGTTTATGTTTTACCGTTAGTCTCTATCATTGAAACAGTCTTTATTAAGACCTCCAATATAAAAACCATCGGTGCACACAGCTATTTCATGGATTACCGTGAAGAATATTTGCACCTAATTGACCTGAAAAAATTTCTTGAAAAAAATAATGATAATTCAGATGCCGCTGCCAATGATATTTTTACGGCTAAGCATGAGTCGATATTGGTCATAATTACGGAATCTGCTGGAAAAAAAGTGGGCCTTGTTATCGATGCCCTATCAGGTCAACAGCAGTTTGTAGTAAAACCGTTAGAGACTAACTTTAAAAAAGTTCAAGGTTTGATAGGGGGAACCATTCTTGGTGACGGCAGTGTGGCGTTGATATTAGATGCTGCGGGTTTAATTGCCAGGGAGGAGCTACGTAATAATGTGGTACCGATTAATAAAGAAGTGGTCCTTTAACGATTATGGCCTAATTTCTGGAAAATTATGGAGTAAAAAATGAATGTAGGGCAGGCACAAGATCGAGACAATATTATTGCAGGAGATATCGAGGGTTTGCAATATTTAAGTTTCTTCCTCGATAATGAAGAGTACGCAATTGATATTCTCAGAGTCCAAGAGTTACGTGGGTGGGTGCCTGTCACTAGAGTGCCAGATATGCCAGATTATCTAAAAGGGGTACTTAATCTTCGCGGTACTATTATTCCAGTGGTTGATTTAAGGCGACGATTTTCCCTTCCAGAAGTAAGTTATGGCCCGACCACAGTGGTGATTGTGATCAAAGTTATCTGTGCAGATATTGAGCGTGTGATGGGGATTATTGTCGATGCAGTTGCTGAGACCTATATCTTTAATCAGGCAGAAATTCAACCTTCACCTCAGGTTGGGGGCTCGATTAGCTCTGATTTTATCACTGGATTGGTGGCCCATGAGGACCGAATGATTGTATTGATGGATATAGATGCATTGATGAATTCAGAGGAAATGGCGGTTAAAGTTGAGACTCATTTATCTGAGCAAGTAGCGGAGCAGACAGAGTGAGGTAGCGCTTAATTGGCTGGGAAAATAACGCTGAATAGTGCATGTAATGCCGTGATGCTAAGGCGCTAGTTTATAGGGGGCGGTTAAACGCCGTAATCTGCATCAGGTTTTTTGATAAACAAAGAAACACCGGTAAAAAAAGAATACACCAGGACACCGACCTTAGGGTTCGATACTCGGACGAAATGTTTTAAAAATAATAAACTTAAAGTGCTAGGACTTAAATATGAAATTAAATATGCCCATCACTGATCGTGAAGTACTATTGCCTGAGGGACAAGATTTAGTCACCAAGACTGACTTGAAAGGAAAAATAGTTTACGCAAATCCAGCCTTTGTCAGCATTAGTGGTTATTCCCTAGAAGAATTAGTGGGTAAGAATCACAATGTAGTAAGGCATCCTGATATGCCAGTAGCAGCCTTTAAAAATTTATGGGATACGCTTAAACTTGGGAGACCCTGGTCGCAGTGCGTTAAAAATCGCTGTAAAAATGGTGACTATTACTGGGTCAAAGCGAATATAACTCCGGTTTTTAAAAATGGCGAAGTCGACGGCTTTATGTCAGTAAGGACTAAGGTTTCCACTGAGGAAATTGATAGGGCTGAAGCTCTATACGAGGCGTTAAGTTCAAAAAAGACTCAATTTGTTGATCCTCAGTCTATTAGAATTAAAAATATAGACAAAATATTTCGTCGATATTCATCTTTATCATTAGTCGCTATGGTGATTATTACAGGTTTTATTTATCTGTTGAGTCTACCTGCAGAAATGCTAATGATCGGACCTTTAATTTCCCTATTATTTTTGTGTGCTAGCAATCTATATCAAATAAAAAAGCAAGTGTCGGATCCTATTGAAGAGCTGAAAAAAGCGATGGTCGAAATTTCAGAGGGCAATTATTTAACCGATTTTGCGTTAGACGAGCCCGGTGAAATAGGCAGTATAAAAAGAGCTATTAATATGCTGGGAGTAAAAATTGGTTTTGAAGTAAATGATGCTCAGCAGCAGGCGCAAGAAAATATACGCATCAAAGTGGCACTCGATAATGTTAATTCCTCTGTGATGTTAGCCGATAATGACGGTAAGATAATTTATCTCAATAGCGCTGTTGAAAAAATGATGAAAATTGCAGAAACGCAAGTTGCCACCCATATTAAAGGGTTTAAAAGCGTTAATTTGTTAGGTTCTAACTTTAGTGCTTTTCATACAAACCCAGACCATCAGCGAAATCTGTTACGGACATTAACCAAGACCTATGAAATTAGCATCATGTTGGGTGATGTTACCATGCTATTAACCGCTAACCCGGTGATTGATGCTGGCGGTACTAGATTGGGTACGGTGATTGAATGGAAAAATTTAACCGGGCAATTGTCAGCTGAAAATGAGGTTCAAAAATTAATTGAAAATGCCTCCAAAGGAGACTTTGAACAGCGCTTAGATGAAGCTAAATACTCTGGATTTATGCAGGTAATGGCGACCAGTATCAATACTATGATGGACTCGGTTACCCTGCCTATCAAAGAGGCCAAACGAGTATTAGAAAGTGTGGCCCGAGGGGATTTAACCCAGCAAATGGAGGGAAGTTTCCAAGGGGAGTTTGAGCAGCTCAATCTTGCCGTTAATACTTCCATTCAAAATTTATCCAACATGGTTGGCAAAATACGCAATGCAGGGGATAACATTAAAACGGGTGCATCCGAAATAGCGACTGGCAATTCTACTCTGAGTGCGCGCACGGAATCCCAGGCCGCCACTCTTGAAGAGACAGCTGCTTCCATGGAGGAAATGACAGGCACTGTTAAAAGCAATGCGGATAATGCTGAAGAGGCCAAGCGTTTGTCTGAAAAAGCCCAGATATTGGCTGAGCAAGGAGGAGAAGTCTCTAAAAAAGTTATCAGCTCTATGTCTGATATTAGTCAGAGTGCTAGTAAAATAGCCGAAATTATCACTGTGATAGATGAAATCGCCTTCCAGACAAATTTGTTAGCGCTAAATGCCGCGGTAGAAGCAGCCAGAGCTGGGGATCAAGGTCGAGGTTTCGCTGTGGTGGCATCAGAGGTGAGGATTTTAGCCCAGCGCAGTGCTAAAGCTGCTAAAGAAATAAAGCTATTAATTCAAGAAAGTACTGAAAAGGTAGCGGAGGGAAATACCTTCGTTATTGAATCCGGACAAGCTTTGACTGACATCATTGAGTCCATTAAAAATGTCACAGAACTTGCAGGAGAAATAGCGTCTTCGTCGAGGGAGCAAGCTAGTGGCATAGAGCAAGTTAATATCGCAGTGACCAAAATGGATGAGGCGGTGCAACAAAATGCAGCTTTAGTCGAGGAAGTCTCCGCGGCCTCCGTCTCTCTAGATGGAGAGGCAGTGCAGTTAAAAACGTTGGTGAGAGAGTTTTCTGTGAATAATTCCGCTGAGATTGAGAGGAGAGATATTGTTAATGATGGGCTGACTAATAGTGAAAGTACAGAGGGTCAGGCGCGTCACAGAAAAGCAGCCAGTGGTCAAAATAAAGTTTATCAAATAGCTGAAAGTAAGGAGGAGTGGCGAGAGTTTTAGAGGTCATTATTACGTTATTTTGATAGTTATTATTCTTCACCACTCGTGCCTATCTGCCTATGGTGAGTCACCTAATATATAGACTTCTGGATTTAAAATGGAATTTGGACTCGATCTTATACGGGAATTTGAATTTACCGAAAAGCATTTCTCGAAGGTCAAAGATGATTTATATAAGCATGCAGGTATTGTCATTGCCGATCATAAAAAAGGCATGGCATATAATCGGTTGGTAAGACGTTTAAGGGCATTAGAGCTGTTAAGTTTTGATCAGTACTTTGCTTATATTGTCTCTAACCCTGCAGAATTTGAGCAGTTTATTAATGCATTAACCACTAATTTGTCAGCTTTTTTTCGTGAAAAACACCATTTCAGTTTTATAAAATCAAAAATTTTACCGGTTTTTAGAGAGAGAGGGCAACAGCAGATAAGAGTGTGGTCTGCGGGATGTTCCAATGGAGAAGAGGCTTATTCTATCGCAATGACTTTAGTCGACGGTATGATCAATATTAATCAGTTAGATGTAAGAATATTGGCAACCGATATAGATTCCTCGGTTTTATCGACGGCTGGATTAGGTATTTATGATATCGATAGACTGGAGGGAATGTATGGCCAAAGCGTGCAAAAGTACTTTTTGAAAGGGGTTGGAACAAAGACCGGGAAAGTGCAAATTCGCAGTGAATTGAAGCAATTGGTAGATTTTAAGTATCTTAATTTAATGACCGCTTGGCCAATGCAGGGGCAGTTCGATTTTATTTTCTGCCGCAATGTGATGATTTATTTCAATCGAGATACCCAGAAAAAATTAATAGAGAATTTCTCCCGCTATTTAAAAGCTGACGGCTATCTGTTTGTTGGGCACTCTGAAGCGTTAGGTTATGATCAGGAAATGTTCACATTAATCGGTGAAACCATCTACCAGAAAAAAGAGATTTTATGAATTTGTCTGGTGAAATTCCTACGCTGTATGGGTTTGAGAATATTACGCTGTTTTGGTCTGATCAATGGCAGAGCTACGCAATAAAAGTTGCTCAGGGGGAGTATTGTGTTAGTCATGAAAATATTGTGATGACAACGATTCTAGGATCATGCATTTCTGCCTGTATATATGATCCTGAAAATGGTTATGGGGGAATGAATCATTTCATGCTGCCCCGTATGAATGTTGTTGATCAATCATCTCAGCCACTAAACTACGGCGTATTTTCTATGGCAAAATTGATAAATACTCTCTTGGAAAGAGGCTGTTTGAAAGAAAATTTACGTTTAAAAATAGTGGGAGGAGGTCGGGTATTAAGTTGCTTCACTGATATAGGCAAACTAAATATCGACTTCATAAAAGAGTATTTAAACGATGAAAGTTTGCATAGAGTAAGCAGTGATATGGGCGGTGATTTCGCTCGAAAATTAGCTTTCTTTCCGAGCACAGGCCGTTTGTTCGTCAGTCGATTTGCGCCACTAGAGTCGGATCAGATTGTGGCGAATGAGGGAGAGGGCTATAGCTATTATGCTGCGAAACCGCGCTAACAAAACGTCGAGAATTTTTAAAGAGGGCAGTACTTGATAAAGGTTTTAGTGGTAGATGACTCACCAGTAATGCGCCGAATAATACGAAAAATTCTTGCCTCAAATGCGCATTTTGAAGTCAAATGTGCGGCTGATCCTTACGCTGCACGACAGCTAATTAAATCATTCTCCCCGCATGTATTAACCTTAGATATTGAAATGCCAAAAATGGATGGTATTACATTTTTGCGTAATTTAATGAAGTTAAACCCACTACCGGTAGTAATGTTGTCAACGCTAACCAACAAGGGTGCAGATGCAACGCTAATCGCCATGGAACTCGGTGCTATTGATTTTATTGGTAAACCCAAAGCAGACTCGACTGATTTATGTTTACAGTTATTCGCCGAGAGCTTGGTTGAAAAGGTTAAGATTGCCGCGGCAAGTTTCACCATTGTAAAGAGTAATCGTACTCGCTCTTTAGCTTATGTAATACCACCAAAACAGACTATAAATGCCAATTTCATTGAAGGTAAACTGATTGCTATAGGGGCTTCTACTGGTGGAATTGAGGCGATAAAATATATATTAACGGATTTGTCAACTCAGCTTCCGCCGATTATCATTACCCAACATTTACCGGAAATGTTCAGCAAAAAATTTGCCGAACGTTTAAATAACAGTGTAAATGTTAACGTTAAACATGCAGTACAGGGGGAGTTGCTGTCTCCAGGTTGTGTTTATATTGCCAATGCAGGGCTGCATCTAAAGGTTAAGGCGCAACGGGGTCAGTTAATTTGTGTGCTGGATGATAGCCCAAAGGTAAATCAGCACCGACCATCTGTCGATGTTATGTTCGAATCCTTGTTACTGCTACCGGCTAAACAGTTACTGTTAATACTGTTGACTGGCATGGGAAAAGATGGTGCTTTAGGAATGAAAAAATTAGCGGAGAAAGGTGCATATTGTATTGTCCAAGATCGAGAAACCAGTGTCGTTTGGGGAATGCCAGCTAGAGCAGTAGATTTTAACTGTGTCGATAAAATACTGCCGATTTCCGAGATTGCCGAGCAGATCGAAGGCCATTACTCTGAGCTAATAAGCCGGTAAATATAGTGGATGATTAGTGGCTCACAGAAGATCTAACAATAAAATCTTAATGCTACTTATTATTCAGGACCAAGGGTAGCTCGCGCTGGCAGGGATGGGGTACCAAAACAGTGATTATGCTATAGGCGTAGGGTAGGTACGGTGACAGAGGGTCCACAGAGTGTGGATGTTGGTTGGGTTTTCCTCCTTAAATCATAATTATCTGCAGTTCGACTGCGGAATATTTAGAAGTAGCTTGGTATCTGGTAAGAGTATGGTGCTGCTTAAGTGCCTGCATCTTCGCAGGCATTTAAGCGGTTAGGTTAGTAATTATTTCTCAGGGTAATCCCTAGCGCTAGGTCCAGTATAGAGTTGACGCGGGCGACCAATTTTATTGGGCTCCGAGTGGAACTCATTCCAGTGAGATATCCAGCCGATGGTGCGCGATACGGCAAATATGACCGTAAACATGCTGCTTGGAATGCCGATTGCCTTGAGGATGATACCCGAGTAAAAATCAACATTCGGATAGAGTTTACGTTTAACAAAATATTCATCTTGTAGGGCAATCTGCTCAAGTTGTTTGGCTATCTCGAGCAATGGATCATCGGTGATACCCAATTCGGCAAGTACTTCATCGCAGGTTTGCTTCATGACATTGGCACGAGGATCAAAGTTGCGATAAACCCGATGGCCAAAGCCCATTAAGCGAAAATTGTCTTCAGGATCTTTAGCGCGAGCGATGAATTTGGGAATGTTCTCAGCGTCGCCTATTTCTTCAAGCATGTTGAGTACCGCTTCATTCGCACCACCATGTGCAGGCCCCCAAAGCGTTGCAACACCCGCGGCAATACAAGCGAAAGGGTTGGCACCAGAAGAGCCAGCTAAACGGACCGTTGAAGTAGAGGCATTTTGTTCGTGATCTGCATGTAATAAGAAAATTTTATCCATGGCTCGGGATAAAATTGGATTGGGTACATACTCTTCACATGGGTTGCCAAACATCATATGTAAGAAGTTTTCTGCATAGTTTAAGTCATTGCGCGGATACTGGAATGGCATACCAATGCTGTATTTGTAGCACATCGCAGCGATGGTAGGCATCTTGGCGATTAAGCGGTAGGCGCACACTTCGCGGTGCCTGGCATCGTTAATATCTAGAGAATCGTGATAGAAAGCCGAAAGGGCACCGACGACTGCGACCATAATAGCCATTGGGTGAGCGTCGCGTCTAAAACCTTGGAAGAAGTGATGCATCTGCTCATGCACCATGGTGTGGCCTTTAACGATACTGACGAATTTTTCTAATTCTTCTTCTGTTGGCAGTTCGCCGTTTAGGAGTAGAAAACAAGTCTCTAAATAATTGGAGTTATCAGCAAGCTGTTCAATAGGATAACCCGCGTGGAGCAAGATACCTTTTTCGCCATCTATGTAAGTGATTTTTGATTCGCAAGCGGCGGTGGAGACAAAACCTGGATCGTAAGTAAATAATCCGTGGCCCGTGAGAGGGCGAACGTCGATAACATCTGGGCCTTCAGTACCTGAGTATACCGGTAGTTCGATTTCGCCATCGAAACCTTCGACTCGAAGTGTTGCGATCTTATCAGTCATAGAATGCTCCTTAATAAATAAAATATGTGCTCATTACTTATTATAGTGTAATGGATGTAATTATTGTGTGGCTTTTACTTTTAGCGCCTAAATATAGGGGATAAAGTGAGATTGTCAACAAAACAACCCATAGGAAGTACATTATTACTTATCGGTCAATGTTGAATTGCTCATTCCTTTGTCTAATTGTCACTATACTCATATTAGGTAAAATAGTCAGAAAATGCAGCTAGTTGGATACAGTGCGTTGAGAAATGACTGTTAACTAGCTATACTCCATAGGCAGTTTTTTGCTGCTGCGAAGAAGGATTGGCAAATATATAATAATTATAAGACCTGTCCCTAAACCTTGTTCGTTCAAACCATAAAAAGTGTGAAATGAGCCGTGAATAAAAAAAGACCAGTAAATCTAGACTTTAGTACCATTCATATGCCGCTTCCGGCGATCACTTCAATATTGCATCGTATTTCAGGTATCGCGCTCTTCTTTGGCGCGGTATTTATGATGTATGCATTGGGGTTGTCACTAGAATCTGAAGTGGGCTTCCAAGAAACTATCAACATGTTTGAAGAGGGGTTCTTTGCGAGATTGATCGCATGGTTACTTCTATCTGCGCTTGCGTATCACAGTGTCATGGGTGTGAAACATCTATGCATGGATGCGGGCCACTTCGAAGAGCTTGAGAGTGGGGTGCTTGCCTCCAAAATTGCTCTGGGCATTGCCGGAGTTCTAATTATACTAGCGGGGATTTGGGTATGGTAACTAACGTAACAAGCTTTGGAAGAAGCGGATTGTACGATTGGATGATCCAACGGCTGACTGCTGTTGTGTTGTTAGCTTACACACTCTTTATCGTTGGGTTTTTGCTGTTAACTCCAGATTTGGATTACAACCAGTGGACATCGCTGTTTGAAAACCTAGCTATGCGGATATTTACCCTGATGTTGGTATTGTCATTCGCCGCTCACTCATGGATAGGGTTGTGGTCGGTGACTACCGATTATATACCCATGACATGGTTGCGCTTATCGGTTCAATCCGGAACGGGTATCATGACGTTTATCTACGTCGCTTGGGCGATTCAGGTTATTTGGGGCATATAAATAATGAGCAATTTACGTACACTTACGTTTGACGGTATCGTCATCGGCGGAGGTGGTGCAGGCATGCGCGCTGCACTACAATTAGCGCAAGGTGGTTTAAACACTGCCTGTATTACCAAGGTATTTCCAACCAGATCTCATACAGTATCCGCGCAGGGAGGTATTACTTGTGCAATAGCAAGTTCTGATCCCGATGATGATTGGCGCTGGCATATGTACGATACTGTGAAAGGTTCTGATTATATTGGTGACCAAGACGCAATCGAATATATGTGCCAAATAGGCCCGCAAGCAGTGTTTGAGCTGGATCACATGGGTATGCCTTTCTCGCGTACTGAAGAGGGGCGCATCTATCAGCGTCCGTTTGGTGGTCAGTCGAAAAATTTTGGAGAGGGTGGTCAAGCTGCACGAACTTGTGCTGCAGCCGATAGAACGGGTCATGCCTTATTGCATACGCTCTACCAGGCAAACTTAAAAGCGGGCACTACTTTTTTAAATGAATGGTATGCCGTTGATTTAGTGAAAAATGCGGATGGCGATGTGGTCGGTTGTATTGCTATTAACATAGAAAATGGCGAGACCGTTTATGTTAAAGCTAAAGCGACAGTGCTGGCGACAGGTGGTGCGGGACGTATTTATACTTCTACCACTAACGCGCTGATCAATACAGGCGATGGTGTTGGTATGGCATTACGCGCAGGTATTCCGTGCCAAGACATGGAAATGTGGCAGTTCCATCCCACTGGTATTGCCGGTGCAGGGGTGTTAGTGACTGAAGGTTGTCGCGGTGAAGGCGGTTATCTGATCAATAAAGACGGTGAGCGTTTCATGGAGCGCTATGCGCCTAACGCTAAAGACTTGGCGGGACGTGACGTAGTCGCCCGCTCAATGATTCTGGAAATACTAGAAGGGCGTGGCTGTGGTCCCAATGGAGACTACGTGATGTTGAAGCTTGATCACCTAGGTGCCGATGTGTTGGAAGAACGTCTGCCAGGTATATTGGAGTTGTCTCGTACATTCGCCGCAGTAGATCCTATTAAGGAGCCGATTCCGGTCATTCCGACTTGTCATTATATGATGGGTGGTGTGGTCACCAATATTGCCGGCCAAGCTCTGTCTCCCAGCAAAGAAGAAGGTGGAGAGGATACGGTGATTCGCGGCTTATTTGCCTGCGGTGAAGTTGCCTGTGTCTCCGTGCATGGTGCCAACCGTCTCGGTGGTAACTCGCTGCTTGATTTGGTGGTGTTTGGTCGTGCTGCAGGTATTGAAATTGAGCGCCAAATGCGTGATGGCTATCAGGCAGTTAACGCTACGGAAGCTGATTTAGACGAGGCGATGGTGCGTTTAAATCGCCTCAATAATAGTGAAGGTGGCGAAAACGTTGCTCAAGTGCGTACTGATCTGCAGAATACTATGCAACTGTATTTTGGGGTGTTTCGCGATGGCGATAGCATGCAAAAAGGGCTTGGTCTATTAAATGAAATACGTAAACGGGTAAATAATTTGGCGCTTGATGATAAAAGTCAGTCGTTTAATACCGCGCGTATCGAAGCACTAGAGCTGGAAAACTTAATGGAAGTTGCCGAGGCAACAGCGATTGCCGCTGAAATTCGCAAAGAGTCTCGTGGTGCCCATGCCCGCAATGATTACGAAGATCGAGATGATATTAATTGGTTATGTCACTCTGTCTTCTTCCCCGATGATAAGTCAGTTGGTAAGCGTGCAGTCAATTTTGCGCCTAAAACCATGAAGCCTTTTCCGCCTAAAAAACGTGTTTACTAAGAGGAAAATACGATGTTAGTGAGTGTTTATCGTTATAATCCCGACCAGGATGACGCGCCATACATGCAGGATATCCACATTGATATCCCTGGTGGCAAAGATATTATGGTGTTGGATTTATTACAACTACTGAAAGATAAAGACCCTTCATTAGGTTATCGTCGCTCTTGTCGAGAGGGAGTTTGTGGCTCCGATGGCATGAACATGAACGGTAAAAATGGACTTGCTTGTATCACACCGCTCTCGGCGGTAGTGAAAAAAGACAAGTTGGTGTTAAGACCATTGCCAGGTTTGCCGGTGATTAGAGATTTAGTGATAGATATGTCACAGTTCTATGCACAGTATGAAAAAATCAAACCCTATCTCATCAACAATACGCCAGCTCCAGCGATTGAACGTCTCCAATCGCCAGAGGAACGCGCTGAGCTGGATGGTTTGTACGAGTGTATTCTCTGTGCATGTTGCTCTACTTCCTGTCCCTCTTTTTGGTGGAATCCCGATAAATTTATCGGCCCAGCAGGGTTGTTACAAGCTTATCGTTTTTTGATTGATTCAAGAGATACAGCTCAAGCTGAGAGGTTAGCGGACCTAGATGACCCCTTCAGTGTCTTTCGCTGTCATGGCATTATGAACTGTGTCAGTGTCTGCCCTAAGGGGTTGAATCCGACTAAGGCGATCGGTAAAATCCGAAATATGTTGTTACAGAGAGCAACCTAAACAAATAAAGGCGCATTATGCGCCTTTTTTTTGTTTACATATTGAGAGTGCTAGACAGTTGAGTGTCTGCAATAAGCAGTAAAGAGTGATTATCAACCAGTCGCTAAACAAATTGAACTATAGTTACACAAGGTATTGTAAATTTATCGCTCTAACTAACGAAAGGCGATGGCTGTGTCAGTGACTATCCATGGTTAAGCTGTTTTTTTACAAAAGCCCAGCGGTTGGTAATGCTTGGGCCTAGAAAACGAATTTTTAGGGTAATTATTATGCTTGGTGGTTGGGATTATCTAGTGCCTGCGGCCCTTTCTAGATGATAAGACTGCCAAGAGGTGAAAAACATTAAAAATTGATAATATACAAAGCTAGAGCGGTGTAAAGGTGGTGTTAAAACGCGTACAATGTGTTGTCCGTTTTGTGACACTTTGCCAGTAATTTAAAGAAAACGACAGTAGATCCTGAGGTTTAACGTTTAATTAGAGAACAGATGACCGAAAAAGTATTTTTTTTCAGCATTGTTCCCTGAAATAGAACGTAAATGTTGGGCTGCTAATTTAAGGTGGTCAGCTAATGCAAGAAGGCATGATGGAGTTGTTGTGGAAAAATGCGCATCTATACGGTGGGAATCTATCCTATATTGAGCAGCTTTATGAGACATATTTAAGAGATCCGCAGGCAGTCACCGAGCAGTGGCGTAAAGAATTCGATAACTTGCCCAACTCTAGTGACAATACTGTAGCCGATGTAGAACTGGCACCTATTGTGCAGCAGTTTAAGGAACATGCTAAAAATGCTAAAGCGTACCAACCCGCTGCGGCCGCCAGTGTGTCTTCAGGGCATGAAGCGAAGCAAGTTCTAGTGTTAAGGCTGATTAATGGATATCGTGTTCGGGGCCATCAAGCGGCTAAGATCGATCCGCTTAATCTCCTTCAGCGAGATGCAATTCCTGATTTAGATCCCGCTTTCCACACTCTCACGGAGGCAGATTTAGACACAGAGTTTACCCTGGGAACGCTGCAGTTTGGGGTAGAGCAAGCCACCCTCAGACAAATAATCATTGATTTAAAACAGACCTACTGTGCCTCTATAGGTTCAGAGTATATGCATATCGTTGATACGGTGCAAAAGCGCTGGATCCAAAATCGATTAGAGCCAACTCGCAGTAAGCCAAAAGTTAATACTGATGACCAAATACATATTCTTGAACGTCTAACCGCTGCTGAAGGTCTGGAAAAATATTTGGGATCACGCTTTGCTGGCGCTAAACGTTTTGGTCTAGAAGGTGCTGAGGCGCTGATTATTTCACTGGACGAAACCATCCAGCGCGGCGGAGAAAATGGCGCCAAAGAAGTGATCATCGGTATGGCCCACCGTGGGCGTCTAAACACTTTAGTTAATATTTTTGGTAAAAATCCCGCAGACTTGTTTGGTGAGTTCGAGGGGAAAAAACTAGTTAAAAATAAATCCGGTGATGTTAAATATCATCAGGGTTTCTCCTCAAATGTAAATACCCCAGGTGGCGAAGTGCATTTGGCCATGGCCTTTAATCCGTCGCATCTTGAAATAGCAGCTCCCGTGGTTGAGGGTTCAGTACGCGCCCGTCAAGATCGCCGCAATGATAAAGATGGTACCACGGTTATCCCGGTCAGTATCCATGGGGATGCCGCTTTTGCGGGACAGGGAGTGGTGACTGAAACATTCCAGATGTCACAGACTCGTGCCTATAAAACCGGCGGTACTATTCATATAGTCATTAACAACCAAGTTGGTTTTACCACCTCTAGAAGAGATGACGCGCGTTCGACAGAATACTGTACGGATGTTGCGAAAATGATCGAGGCGCCAATTTTCCATGTGAATGCAGACGATCCAGAGGCGGTTCGTTTTGTCACTCAAATTGCTATAGATTATCGGACTGAATTTAAGCGAGACGTGGTCATTGACCTGTTTTGTTATCGCCGTCGTGGTCACAATGAAGCGGATGAGCCTTTTGGTACCCAACCGCGTATGTATGCAGCGATTAAAAAGCAGAAAACGACCCGTGCCTTATATGCAGAAACGTTGATCAATGAAGGGGTTTTAAGTGCCTTAGAAAGTAAGGGTATGGAAAAAACCTATCGGGCGGCGCTTGAAAACGGTGAGCATGTGGCTAAATCGTTAGTCATGAAACCCAACTCTGAGTTGTTTGTTGATTGGAAGCCCTATTTAGGTCATGAATGGTCTTTTGATTGTGATACGGCAGTTGATCTGAAAGTCATTCAAGCGTTAAATGCCAAACTGAGCTTGGTGCCTGAAGGTTTTGTGGTGCAGCGTCAAGTTAAGAAAATTTATGAAAACCGTGAAAAAATGGCATCCGGAGAAATTGAATGTAACTGGGGGTTTGCTGAAGTAATGGCATATGCCACCACTTTAGCGGAAGGATTTCCGATTCGATTTACCGGTCAAGATGTTGGCCGCGGTACGTTCTCGCATCGTCACGCAGTATTGCACGATCAGGAAAAAGGCGGGGATTACACACCTCTTCAACACATCGGTGAAGATCAACCAAACTTCGATCTATACGATTCATTCCTGTCAGAAGAAGCGGTGCTGGCGTTTGAATATGGCTACGCGACGACTATGCCCAATGTTCAAGTTATTTGGGAGGCGCAGTTTGGTGATTTTGCCAATGGCGCTCAAGTCGTTATCGATCAATTCATAACCTCGGGTGAACAAAAGTGGGAGCGCTTATGTGGCTTGACACTATTACTGCCTCACGGTTTTGAAGGACAGGGGCCTGAACATTCCTCCGCGCGCTTAGAGCGATTTTTGCAAATGTGTGCAGAGCACAATATTCAGGTGTGCACACCGACCACCCCCGCTCAGATATTTCATCTACTGCGTCGTCAAGTGGTTAGACCGTTGCGTAAGCCGCTGATTGTTATGTCGCCTAAAAGTTTGTTGGGTCACCGTCAAGCGACCTCGCCGATTGAAAAGCTATCGACAGGTACGTTTGAGCCAGTGCTCTGTGAAGTTGAAAATCTCGAAGCAGATAAAGTCAAACGTCTGGTATTGTGTGGCGGAAAGCTGTTCTACGACCTGTACAACTATCGTCAGGAAACTGAACACGATGATGTGGCAGTGGTGAGAATTGAACAACTTTATCCTTTCCCAGATGATGCATTGTTCGAGGCTATTAAAGATTATACGCATCTAGAATCGGTGGTTTGGTGTCAGGAAGAACCAATGAATCAAGGGGCTTGGTATAGTACTCAACACAGAATTAGGCACGTGTTGGAAAGAAGCCATCCCAACCTTAAGTTACATGGTATTGGGCGTCCGCATGCTGCTGCTCCTGCAGTGGGTTATATGTCGGTACATTTAGAACAGCAAAAGAATCTCGTTGAAGAAGCGATCAACGGTTAATCGAACAGCTATTTAGGCGGGCATCAAAAAACTGAATGCATCGCCAAATAGCTATATTTGAGCTTAATAAGGAACAGATATGTCCATCGAAATTAAAGCACCTACTTTTCCAGAATCTGTAGCCGATGGCACAGTAGCAACTTGGCACAAACAACCGGGCGAAGCTTGTGAAGCTGACGATTTAATCGTCGATATTGAAACTGATAAAGTAGTATTGGAAGTGGTAGCGCCGGCAGATGGCGTGATTGTTAATATTATTGCCGCTGAAGGCGATGTTATTCTCTCGGATCAAGTTATTGCGATGTTTGAAGCAGGTGCCGCTGGTGCTAGTGCTCCTGCAGCAGTGTCAGCTGAAACTGCGCCAGCGACAGGTGATGATAAAGTAGGCCCAGCTGCACGCAAACTGATTGAAGCGAATAAGCTAGATGCCTCTGCTATTAAGGGCACCGGTAAAAATGGTGGAATCACCAAAGAAGACGTACAAAAATTTATGAGTACGGCGACGGCTAAACCTGCAACAGCAAGTGTGCAGGCACCGGCCCCTATTGCAGCGCCTGGTGAAAGGGTAGAAAAACGCGTTCCCATGACTAGGTTGCGTGCCACAATCGCCAGACGCTTAGTTGAAGCTCAGCAAACAGCGGCCATGTTAACGACTTATAATGAAGTTGATATGAGCGCAATTATGGGTCTGCGTAAGAAGTATAAAGACCTGTTTGAAAAGACCCATGATACACGTTTGGGCTTTATGTCTTTCTTCGTTAAAGCGGCGACGGAAGCGCTTAAACGCTACCCAGCCGTGAATGCATCTATTGATGGCAATGACATGGTTTTCCATGGCTACCAAGATATTGGTGTGGCTGTCTCTACCGAGCGCGGTTTAATGGTACCGGTATTGAGAGACACCGATGCGATGGGTCTGGCTAAGATTGAATCTACTATTCGCGATTTTGGCATGCGTGGACGCGATGGTAAGTTGGGGCTTGATGATTTGGTTGGCGGAACCTTTACCATTACCAATGGTGGCGTGTTCGGCTCGCTATTATCTACTCCTATCTTAAACCCACCGCAAACCGCTATTTTGGGCATGCATAAAATTCAAGAGCGTCCGATGGCGGTTAATGGAGAGGTGGTGATTTTACCAATGATGTACTTGGCACTGTCCTACGATCATCGTATGTGTGATGGTAAAGAGGCGGTACAATTCCTCGTGGCAATTAAGGATCTTCTTGAAGATCCGACCCGTTTACTGCTGGATATATAGTATATATATAGGGAGCGTTAGCGCTCCTTTATTTTTGAATATCGCAAGCTATGTACTTGCATAACAAGACAAGGTAATCACAATGTCAGATAAATTTGATGTCATCGTCATCGGTGCCGGCCCAGGCGGATATGTAGCGGCGATTAAAGCTGCACAATTGGGTCTTAAAACAGCCTGCGTTGAAAAATGGGTTGATGGTAAGGGTGCAGCAGTACTAGGTGGCACTTGTTTAAATGTTGGTTGTATCCCCTCTAAGGCGCTGCTGGAATCTACCCACAAGTTTCACGATGCTCAGCACAATAACAAAGTACATGGCATCAGTGCTGATAACGTCACTATGGATGTTAAAGCGATGGTGGCTCGCAAAGATAAAATCGTCGGTAATTTAACCCAGGGCGTTGCCGGTTTATTTAAAGCCAATGGTGTTACTACTTTGCAAGGTACCGGTAAATTACTGGCTAATAAGCAGGTAGAAGTAACCGCTGCTGATGGAACCGTGAGTGTTTATGCTGCTGAGAATGTTATTTTGGCCTCGGGTTCGCTACCGGTCAATATTCCCCCGGCACCGCTTACAGAAGGTCTTATATTAGACAATGAAGGCGCGCTAAATATCAATGAGACACCTGAGACTTTGGGTGTCATTGGCGCGGGTGTGATAGGTTTAGAGATGGGTTCAGTTTGGTCCCGTTTAGGAACTAAAGTCACCGTGCTTGAGGCGATGGATTCTTTCCTTGCTGCAGCCGATAAAGATGTGGCTAAAGAAGGGGCTAAGCTATTGAAGAAGCAGGGCTTAGACATCAAGCTTAGCTCTATGGTAACTGGGACTGAAATTGTCGATGGGAAAGTGAAAGTTTTCTATAAAGATGCAGCCGGTGATCAGGAAATTATTGTTGATAAACTCATTGTTGCTGTTGGCCGTCGTCCGCAAACTCAAGGGCTTTTAGCGGATGATAGCGGTGTTAAGTTAGATGAGCGCGGCTTTATTGAAGTTGATATTCAATGTAAGACAGCTGCTGCGGGTATTTATGCAGTGGGTGACTCTGTACGTGGGCCTATGTTGGCGCACAAAGCTTCAGAAGAGGGGGTGATGGTCGCTGAAATTATCGCCGGGCACCATGCTCAAATCAACTATGATGTTATTCCCAGTATTATCTATACTCACCCAGAACTTGCTTGGGTCGGTAAGACAGAGCAAGAGTTGAAAGCGGATGGGGTAAAAATTAAAGTTGGTAAATTCCCATTTGCTGCCTCAGGTCGTGCCATGGCCTCAAACGAGACCGATGGTTTTGTAAAAATCATTGCCGATGAAGAGACGGATCGTATTCTAGGTGTGCACATGGTGGGTGCTCTGGCCTCTGAGCTTATCACTCAGGGCGCGATTGCGATGGAATTCTGCTCTACCACTGAAGACTTACAGCTTATGTGCTTTGCCCATCCAACGGTCAGTGAGGCTGTACATGAGGCGGCGCTGGCGGTAGATGGCATGGCGATTCACATGGCTAATCGTAAAAAACGTTAACATTTGACCTTTTCCTAGGTTAAATCCCCGGTTTTTTTGTTATACTGTGTGCCGAATAAATGTGATCATTTAATCGGCACATGTTTTCAATTTTCGCTCAGCTAAAAGCTTTGTTTTTAACAGACAATTTATCTCAGTGAAAAAATCATTAGGTGTTCAACCTATTGAAAGGCTCCCCCAACGGTAATGCCAAATTTCATCGCTTCGATGTGATTTGCCCTTGGACGGGAGTTTAGCAAGGTGTCAAAACCTGTTCGCAGACTTGGTTATTAACTGCTTTGTAGCAGGTAATAAAGGGTGATAATAACACCTTCGAAGTCTTTAAATTAGTGAAAATACACGGATAATACGCATGAATCTTCACGAGTATCAGGGCAAACAACTGTTTGCACAGTATGGTCTACCGGTATCTAAAGGATACGCAGTAGACACTCCGGAAGCAGCTGCTGAAGCTGTACAGAAAATTGGCGGTGAAATGTGGGTGGTTAAAGCTCAAGTTCACGCTGGTGGTCGCGGAAAAGCGGGCGGCGTTAAGCTGATTAAGTCTGCAGAAGAAGCTAAAGAGTTTGCAGCCAAATGGCTGGGTAAAAACTTAGTGACCTACCAAACTGACGAAAATGGTCAGCCAGTAACCAAAATTCTTGTAGAAACATGCACAGATATCGCTCAAGAGTTATATCTGGGTGCCGTTATCGACCGTTCAAGTCGCCGTATCGTCTTTATGGCGTCCACTGAAGGTGGAGTTGAGATCGAGAAAGTTGCTGAGGCAACGCCTGAGAAAATCATTAAGGCGACCATCGATCCCCTCACTGGTGCACAGCCTTATCAAGCACGTGAGCTCGCTTTTAAGTTGGGTCTTAACCCGACTCAAGTGAAGCAGTTTACTAAAATTTTCCTCGGTCTGGCTAAAATGTTCGTCGAGAAAGATTTAGATCTATTAGAGATCAACCCTCTGGTTATTACCAGTGAAGGCAACTTACACTGCCTAGATGCTAAACTGTCGATAGATAGTAATGCATTGTATCGTCATAAGGATCTGCAAGAAATGCACGATCCATCTCAGGAAGACGAGCGCGAAGCGCACGCAGCCTCTTGGGAGCTAAACTACGTTGCGCTAACTGGTACGATTGGTTGCATGGTAAACGGCGCTGGCCTAGCAATGGGTACCATGGATATCGTTGCGATTAACGGTGGATTCCCAGCTAACTTCTTGGATGTTGGGGGCGGGGCTACTAAAGAGCGCGTCACCGAAGCATTCAAGATTATCTTGTCTGATACTAAGGTTAAAGCAGTTTTAGTTAATATCTTTGGTGGTATTGTACGCTGTGATCTAATCGCTGAAGGTATTATTAGTGCGGTTAAAGAAGTTGGTGTTAAAGTGCCTGTTATTGTACGCCTTGAAGGTAATAATGCAGAATTAGGCTCTAAAGTACTAGCGGAAAGTGGTTTAGACATTATTGCAGCGAAGAGTCTTTCAGATGCTGCTGAGCAAGCTGTTAAAGCGGCAGGGGGCAACTAAATATGTCTATTCTAATCAATAAAGATACTAAAGTTATCTGTCAGGGATTTACTGGCGGCCAAGGTACTTTTCACTCTGAGCAAGCGATTGACTACGGAACACAGATGGTTGGTGGCGTTACCCCCGGTAAAGGCGGTACTGTACACTTAGGTCTACCCGTATTTAATACAGTGGCTGAAGCTGTGAAAGAGACGGGCGCTACAGCGTCTGTTATCTATGTACCTGCGCCTTTCTGCAAAGATTCAATTTTAGAAGCAGCTAACGCTGGTCTGGAATTGATCATCTGCATTACCGAAGGTATCCCGACGCTAGACATGCTTGAGTGTAAAGTTAAGTGTGACGATTTAGGTGTTATCTTGATCGGTCCTAACTGCCCAGGTGTTATCACTCCAGGTGAATGTAAGATTGGTATTATGCCAGGACACATCCACCTACCTGGTAAAGTAGGTATTGTCTCTCGTTCTGGTACTTTGACATATGAAGCGGTTAAGCAAACCACGGATGCAGGTTTCGGCCAATCTACTTGTGTAGGTATTGGTGGCGACCCAATCCCAGGTTCAAGCTTTATCGATATATTAAAGCTTTTCGAAGCGGATCCTAAGACGGAAGCAATCGTAATGATTGGTGAGATCGGTGGATCAGCTGAAGAAGAAGCGGCCGCTTATATCAAAGCTAATGTCACTAAGCCTGTTGTCTCTTACATTGCCGGTGTCACAGCACCTGTTGGTAAGCGTATGGGTCATGCTGGTGCGATTATCTCTGGTGGTAAAGGTACTGCTGATGAGAAGTTTGCCGCACTTGAAGATGCTGGTGTCAAAACGGTTCGCTCTCTTGCAGATATCGGTACAGCACTGAAAGAAATTACCGGTTGGTAATAATCTTTTAGTCATTAAAAAAGCGGCCTATGCCGCTTTTTTTGGTTTTAAAGCCAGCAATAAGACCTAAAATAATGAGCAAAGAGGGAGGAATATAGAGCTCAGTTTTGTTGATTTAGATCAGCTTTGGTGCCCGGCGTTTGACTTATAATATTGCTGAATTTAAATATTGTGAGATACCCATGATTCCTAAAATTAGCAAAATTCTATATGTATCGGACCTAGAAGATGGTTCTAGACCTGCTTTTCGGATGGCGGTGAGCCTGGCGAAACAATATGGTGCAAGTATCACCTTTTTGCATATCATCGATTTAATACCCGATTCAGTTAAAATCACCTTAGAAACTACTCTCTCCGCTGATGCATATGCAAAATTGCGCAGAGAAGGTGCCGAAAACTTAAAGGAAATTATCGAAAAACGTATTAGTGCATTTTGTGATTCCGAGATTGAAACGTTGGATTGGCAGCCCCAAGTTGAATCCTTATTAGTCGAGGGTGTTATTCACCGAACAATACTCGAGGTTAGCGAGCAGATCAAAGCTGATATGCTAGTAATGGGTACCCGCACCCATAGTGCAACTAAACAATTCTTTATGGGTTCGACGGCCAATAAGGTAATGAGATATTCTAATCTTCCGGTGTTAATAGTGCCTTTGGTATAGAAACTGCAGCTGGAAGTGTTGACTGGAAAATAAATGAGAAAAGACCGGTAGAGGTCCTTTCTCAGTGAGCATTATTCTAAACTATGGTCATGGCTGGGATGAAAATTAGCCCTGCTAGGAGCAGCTATCAAGCTTAGCTCCCGATTATTAAACCTTAAATTTACTGACTAAAGTGAAGAGATGATTTGTTTGCGAGGCAACTGACTGGGTATGAATAATCGATTCTTTATCATCGACTTCAGACTCTTCTCCCAACTGGGTGATGACCGAGATATTCTGACTCATTTGAGAGGTCATCGAGCTCTGTTGTCCAGAGGTAGATTCAATTTTATGATTTATCTCATTAATGTTTTCAATAATAGTGTTTAAATGCGAGAGACGCTCAATGACTGTCCCAGCATGCTCCGCTGTCTCGGTACTTCTGGTTTGGCTATCGTTCATCACACTGACAGCACTTTGCGATTTGCTTTCTAGGCGTTGAATCATGTTATGAATTTCTTCGGTGCTTTTTCGAGTACGTGCTGCAAGGGCTCTTACTTCATCGGCAACTACTGCAAAGCCTCGTCCCTGATCACCTGCTCGAGCCGCTTCAATGGCTGCATTTAGTGCTAGTAAATTAGTTTGTTCTGCGATGTCTTGAATGACATTCAGCACGGTACCTATGCTGGATACCTCCTCCTCTAATTCAGAGATAACCGACGACGCTTTATTGATGTCTTCGGCGAGCTGCTTAATTTGAGCATTGTTTTCATGTAAGCCACTAATACCTTGCTCGGCTTCTAGGGTGGCATTTTTAGCTTGCTCGGATGCCAAGGTGCTACTGTCAGATATGTCATTGGCAGAAACCATTAATTCTTCAATACCATCGACCACGCTGGTTCTATGTACAACCTGTTCGCTAAGTCGCTCGGTATTTTTTTTACGCAATTTTTCTAGCTCATGCATCGTATCATTCAATTGCGCAGTTGATTCGCGGATTTCAGTAACCAGGCCTTGAATCATACTGACAAATTGATTGAATGCAGCGGCGACTCTACCTGCTTCGTCTTTGCTTTTAATATCGATGCGCTGGGTCAAATCACCATCGCCATCGGCAATTTGTTCCAGTGATTCGGCGACGAACAGTAATGGCTTGGTGATGCGTGGTGCAACGAGTAGCACGGTACCAATACAGCCTAAGATAACAATCAGTGAAACTAACAGTACTTGCATGAAAAATGATGAGATTTGCCCATCTGTTTCATGTTGCATCTGTGCTACTTTTTTATCAATATCGTCAAGATAAATGCCGATGCCAATCATGAAGTTCCACTGATCTAACATACCGGCATAGGATAGCTTTAAAGCCTCTTGTTTAGTGGTGGGGTTTTCCCAGTAATACTCGACAAAACCACCGCCAGCAAAAGCCACTTTAACCAGTTCATTGATGACAGGGAGGCCTCGTGTATCTTTCAATGAGCTGAGATTTTTTCCTTCAAGAGCAGGTTTTCCCGCATGCACAATGGTATTTGAGTCTTTATCGAAGACAAAGAAATAGCTGTTTTTGCCGAATTTAAGGCCCCTAATAATATCGCGCATTCTATCGAGATCGCCCGCGGTTTCCGGGTTTAGGTGCTGTACAGATTTTTGTGCTATTTGGGTAAAACTATTTAGCTCCTCTTTTTTCAATTCTAGGAGGTTTTCTTTAAACAGTTCAACTTGGTTTTGGCCCATGTCGGTTAAGCCATTAACTGAGATAGCAGTAAGGATAAGGACTACCAATATAAGTGGAAGTAGCACGAGGGCAAATATTTTCGCACGAATAGATTTCATTGAATCGCCTCAAATTTTTTAGGTACCCCTTAAAATATCTCTATTTGTGGTGCATTTTCTATCAGATAAATTATTATTAATGGGGATATTATTATTTTTTTTATATAAATTTATTGATTTTCAGAAAGGTTAGGATTTTATCCTATGTATGAGGCTACCACTATAAATGGTAAATATAAACTTTATGCTTCAATAATCGATACTTATAAGTAGACCAAGGTCTGTGGTTAAAGTATTAAGCATGGTTATGATAGAAAAACATCAATCCCTGTCGAGGACAGTATTGTGCATGTGATTGTACAGTGAAAGCTAAGCATCGCTGATGAACAAAGACGCTCAATGGAGCTTTGGTGTTGTCGTGCATCATCGCTGACTGCCAAAGCTCTCTTTTTTAGAGCGACTGTTAATTTATTCTAAGTCGTTCTAATTTTCAGCAGACCAAGGGTTTTCAGGAGTTTGGCGCTTCTCAGGTTTTACCAGTATTTCTAAGTAGAAAGTTTCTAGTCCGCCTTGGGCAGCTTGATCGATGTACTTATTGATTTCTGATAAATGGATGATTTTTGCTTCAGCTTGATTCACGCCGTATTTACAATCAAAATCCCAGTAATCGACGTCAGTGGGTAGTTTTTTATTACGCTCACGCTTAATGTATTTTTTTACGTCATGTTTAATCGAATCAACGAGTCTTTCAAGTTTAAGTGTAGGGTGTGACAGTGCAATGGTCTTTTTCATGTGAATCCAAAATTTGTGTTTAGATTAATATTATACTAAATACACGTTAGTTAAGGGATTTGGTAAACGACTTTAGCCCCACTAACAGAAAATAAGTAGCAATGTTGTCAAGAGTGATGGCTAACGTGGGCAAAGACCCGATTTAGCCCTTTCAAACAATGGCAGACAGCGTTAATTTTCTAACCTGTGAGGCTGTTGGTATCTAATCGGCGCAAGTAATCTGCGCGACTCATCTTAAAGTTATTAGCGTGAAATTGTTGATAACCACAGCTTGAGCCTATAACCATATCCCTTTTTTAGTCAAAAACTAATCGAAGGGTAATTAATGCGTAGATTTTACCATTGATTAGCCAAAGAGTAGTGACAAAAAGTTAATTATATTTATATCACTATTAATAGTTGAGCTAGTGAGTGCTATAGATCGGAATTTGAGTGGAAAAGGCATACTCAATACCAGGTGGATATGCTATATTTATCGTTCCACAAGCGTTAGGGCATGTAGGTGGAAGTTATTTCATCTATTCTCAAGACTTACGATCAAGTTAGTATTCTATTCTATATCTAGATATTCTTAAGGTCAGCTACATAGTGTTAGTTAAATCCGGCCGTGTGTTGTCAAGGAGCAAATATTGCAAACAGTAGTAAAAAAGTGGTTTCGTGATAAGGAATCGGGTTTTTTAGAGAACGGTAATGCCAAAGACATTATTGTCTATAAAGCAGATCTATTAAACTGTCAGTTTTTAAAAGTAGGCGTTACTGTCGAGTTTGAATGTCATGTCGATAAGCGTGGCTTGATTGCCAAAAAGGTAAAATTGCAAGCGCAAAATAAACATGGGCATGGGCATGGGCATGGTAGACATCAGGCTAATAAGCCATTCCGTCCGGGCGTCATGACTTAAATACTGCTACTCAGTAAACCGGGTTGGTCAAACCAGTAAGTCTGTTATTTAGATGAAATGCCACTAAAAAAGGTTTTAAAATGCCCCATTGTACGGTTGAGTTTTCAGCACCGCTCGCTGAACAGGTATCGGATGTGCAGTTATTAAAGGCCGTATTTGAAGGCGCTTCGGCTTCGCAGTTGTTTGATGTTAAAACGATAAAGTGTCGGGCGATAAGCTACCAAGCTTACTTGAGTCAAGCGTCGGAAAGTAACTTTATACATGTCACAATTAAAATAATGTCAGGGCGTAATAGCGAACAAAAGAAGTTATTGGCCAACAGTGTGTTACAGAAATTGACCAGCCTAGAGTTGGCTGATCTCTCAATGACAGTTGATGTCGCTGATCTAGATGCCCAGTGTTATGCTAAGGCCGTTGCTTAAGTAATTGGCTACTGAGGGTTAAAGTACCTTGATATTGCACGAGAGAAAGATTCTTTAAAAAACTCATACCTAATAATACCGTCGCTTGATCCATGTAGGGATTGATCACCCCACTAATATTTCGAGCCGTTAAACCGCCCAGCGTTAAGCTGTTTAAGGTGGTGGGATAGACGGTTATTATTCCATTGGCCGTCACTACTTGAGCGGCAGTACCTCGGGTGAGATTTAATTTATCTGCTAGCGCTTCAGGAATGACAACATCAGTGGCCCCGGTGTCCAATAAAAATTGTACCTTGATACCATTGATGCTTCCCGTTGCCACATAGTGCCCCCTGGCGTTTTGTGCTAGCACCACAGGTTGTTGGTTGTTTGAACTCAAATTTTGGTTGGGATTTTTTTTGAATTCAATCCAGTTTTGGAAAAAATAATAGCTCATCAGCAGGCCAATGATCCATGCTAAATACATCATCCACTTGCCTAAAGTAGCACTGAGCTCGCTCGTGTTTTTTTTCATTGAGCGATGCACTTTACGTCGGTATTAACACAGCGGCTTGCAGGTACTTTTAACGCAGTGAGCAAATAAGTTTGAAAAGCGCTTGGATAATCAGATTTTTGCAAAGCATGGTGCATGCATAACAGCCAGGCATCTTGCTCAACGATGCTAATTTTAAGGTGTTGATGTGCCCTGGGAATACTTATGCTGCCATATTTCTCGCGGTAGAGTTTAGGTCCGCCTAACCAGCCACATAAAAAACGACTCAGTTTATCTATCGATTCACTTAAATCATCCGGGTGCATTCGCCTAATTTTTTGCGCTTGTTCGAGGCTATCCATCTGTCGATAAAATTCTGTCACGAGGGCGAAAATTCCCGCTTCGCCTCCAGCAGTTTGAAACGAGGTATCATTAGATCCGAATTGCATGACCAGCCCTTTGAATAATTTGTCGGCTATGCGTGAAGTGCATAGGTTTGTCTACTAGTTTGCTGAGCAATAGGTTGAGAATAACTTGGGTTCTATCGCTTCGCTGCTTAAGTGCTTCACTCTCAGTATATTACCAGCGGTGTTGCGAAAGTAGTTAGCTTAACCTTGTGCAGTTGACGATAAATATATCGTTGAGCGCAAGTGAAGGGTCTATCAAAGGTGTGGATAATGATAGATTCTCTGTAGATTACTCTGATTTTAAGGTTACTTTACTGCATGAAAATAAAGATTGGGACCGCTGGGGCTAAGAAGGCAGTGATCCGCGCTGCTTTTCAGTGGACAGCCTCAACAGCATTTCGTCGAGAGGATAGAATAGCGTTGCTAGTCACATCAGACTCAAAATTATTCCTCTGATCAGCTTTTCTCACTGCGATATGGATGTGCTTTGTAAGCCCCGATGACTCGCATTTCTGACGAGAAGAAGTCAAGCTCTTGCAGCGCCAGTTGCATTCTCGGCTCATCTGGGTGGCCTTCAACATCTAAGTGGAAACTGGTTGCAGACATAGAATTAGTGGCCATGTAGCTTTCAAGTTTTACCATATTAATGCCATTGGTGGCAAATCCTCCCATGGTCTTAAATAAAGCCGAGGGGATGTTTCTGACGGTGAACATTATTGTCGTAATAAAAGTCACATCGCTGCAATAAACCGGGATGGTTGGTTGTTTTGACAAGATGATAAACCGGGTTGTATTTCCCACTATATCTTGAAAGTTTTCTCTCAGTATCTTCAGCCCGTATAATTTCGCCGCTAAAGATGAGGCAATGGCTGCATGCGATTTGTTCTGGCTGTTGCTTAGTTCTTGGGCCGCGCCGGCAGTATCTATGTGGGCTACTTGTTGTAAACCTAGCAGGTGGATAGCATCATTACACTGGGCAAGCGCCTGTGGGTGGGAGGAAATCGTCAGCAGCTGTTCTTCATCGGCTCCAGGTACTGCCAGTAAGCAGTGATTTACCGGCTCAAAATGTTCTGCGATTATGTGCAGCTGGGTTTTTGGCATCAATCGGTATATCTCTTCGACTCTTCCTGCCGTAGAGTTTTCTATGGGTATCATGGCGAGGCGTGCCTCTTCCCTTTCGACCATAAACATCGCCTGAGAAAAACTGTCACAGGCCTGTGTTTTCATCTCTGGAAATACTTTGAGGCATGATAAATGAGAGTATGCTCCCGGGTGGCCTTGGTAGGCGATGGTATTTTTGCTCATGATAATTATCTTATTTAAAAAGTAAGTAATGGGTCTAGTGGTCAATATTAAGCATCTGTTACTAAGTGTCTATAGGTTTATCGAAAACATACAGAAATTGCGCAACTTATTGCTATTAACTTATGCTGTATATAAACATTAAGGAAGACAAATAAAAACCATCAATTTCTTAATCCCTAAAAATAGTTTGTGGCAAAAGTCATATAACGGTAAAGCAGCACAATATAGAACAAGTGGCCCAGCGTTAGTAGCAGCTTCCTCTATGTATAGCGACATGCTTTCTGGGTTAGTCGAAGCCGTGATTCGTATCGCCAACAAAAACGCAGTGATATTGTTTAACCCGCGGCGAGCAACTTTGGGGCTACTCTAAAACAGAAGTCAGGAAAAACGTAAAATGTTAGCTACGCACGCTACAGTGTCTCTGCATGATCATTGGTTATTCGCCATCGACAAGCAGGGGTTAATAAGATTGTAGGTGCTCTCTGTATGGTTGAAGTTATCACCAAAGTCAGCACTGTCATAACCGCAAGTCGGTCGCTATAAAAGGCTGGTATAGATGGTCGGTATTGATGGTGAAATTGGCTACACGGCATTGGTAACAGATAGTATTGAAGAGAAAGAGAGTCATGAAATAATCATTCAAACTCTACCATTGAAGCTGCCAGGGCTGGCGAACATGGGCAAGTTTTTGCGGCAGTTGCGGATCAAGTAAGGCGGCTCGCTTTAGGCTCATTTGCGACACTGGCAGAAATCAATCAGCTATCAGCGGTAGCTAATATACTCTAATAATATTAGCGACTAACGATGACTAGCGTAAGCTGCGTCATCAGTTATCTGTCGTAAGATCAAGGTAACTGATGCTAGCGCGACTTATACCTTGTTCCACTATATAATCTGTAAACATAGATTATTAGATCAGGGAAGGGCGATGGCGATATTAGTCACAGGTGGTGCAGGTTACATAGGTAGCCATACAATAGTACAGCTTTTGGAAGAGGGGCAGCAAGTTATCGTCATTGATGACTTAAGTAATAGCCATCTAGAAGTTTTTAATAGAATAAAGGCTATCACTGCAAAAGAGGTGGTTTTTATTGAGGGAGATGTCAGCGATAAACATTTATTAGCCGGTATTTTTAAGAAATTTGATATCACTAGCGTCATCCATTTTGCGGGCTTTAAAGCGGTGGGTGAATCTGTCGCTAATCCTTTAATGTACTACCAAAATAATATCAATTGCAGTTTGACGCTGTTCGCTTGTATGCAAGAGTTTAACTGTAAAGAAATAGTTTTTAGCTCCTCAGCGACGGTTTATGGTGATCCTGAAACGGTGCCTATCACCGAACAATCAGCCCTGTCTGCGACCAATCCTTATGGTCAAACTAAGTTAATGATTGAGTATATTCTAAAAGATATCGCGATTGCTGATCCAGCCATGCGCATTGCGATATTACGCTATTTTAATCCAGTAGGTGCCCACCCCAGTGGTCTGATCGGTGAAGACCCTAATGGTATTCCGAATAATTTGGTGCCCTTTGTGGCAAAAGTAGCGATAGGCGAATTACCCAAGGTTTATGTGTTCGGCGATGATTACGATACTCCGGATGGTACGGGTGTTAGGGATTATATACACGTAGTTGATTTGGCGACAGGGCACTTAGCCGCATTGAAGAAAATTAAAGATCATGTAGGTTGTGCGGTATACAATTTAGGCACTGGCCAGGGAAATTCTGTATTGGAGGTTATTAAGACCTTTGCAGACGTGGCTGGTCGTGATATTCCCTTCCAAATTTCAGCTAGGCGCGCTGGCGATATAGCTACCTGTTATGCCAGTGTTGAGAGTACCACTGCAGCGTTGAATTGGTCCGCTAAAGCCGATTTAAAGCAGATGATTAAAGATCATTGGCACTGGCAGCAAAAAAATCCTAAGGGCTATAAAAGTGTGCACTAGTCATACTTTTTTGCCTTGTGTTCTGGTGTAGTCTGGTTCTAGTTGTGTGGGGAGTGTTTAGAGCAGCCGCTCCCCGTGAGAAATTTTTTATCATTCAGATAAAGCTACGTATTTAATTGCCCTTGCTGGTTTAGCGATCACCGGGCGTGTAGCGCTGACTATCAGTTGTTAGCTGGATTGGCCGCTAATGCCGTTACTCGCTATATTCATGGAGTACGTCTAGGGCTTGTTACCAGTAATGTGCTATTCAAGTATCGAGCATGCATTCATTCATAAATAGTGCCGAGCGTTACTGGCACTGATTGTATGTCTTGTACTCAAGAGAGTTCAGTAGCAGGGACTTACTTTGTCTTAACGCCAATCTATGACAGGTGTGACTAGAGCCGAGAAATCATGGTAACCCTTTTGGGGGTAGCATGAGTGAAATTATCAATCATGGCACTAAATTTATGACCAAGACTGACCGCCTAACCATCGCTAGCTATTTATTGCAGCGGGATTAGTGAGAGTCAATAAGGTCTTGGGCCTATAGTTATCGATTCAAGACCTTATATTAATTTTATCCCTGCAACATTTCTAACAGCTGCTCTACCGCCTCAAAACGCTCTTGCGGGCCGGGCATCGGCAAAATGAATTTTAACTGGTTTGCACCCGCTAATTTAAACCGCTTCGGCTGCTTTTGCACTAGATTGACCAGCAGCATTGGGTTGATTAAAGTGTCTGTGGCAAAATCAATTTTACCGCTGCCCGCGCCCGCTTCTATCTTGTCAATTTTAAGCGCATCTGCCTGGTGCTTAAGGGCCGTGATGCGAAATAGGTTTTTGCTCGCCTCGGGCAGCAGTCCAAAACGGTCGATCATTTCTATCTGTAATTCTCTTAAGTCGGTATCAGTTTTACTACTAGAAATCCGCTTGTACATGACTAATCGGCTGTGTACATCTGGCAGATAGTCGTCGGGGATTAGTGCCGGTATGTGCAAGTTGATCTCAGAACCAAACTGTAGCGGCTTGTCGAGATTTGGAGTTTTCCCCTCGCGAATCGCCTCTATCGCCTGTTCTAACATTTCCATGTACAAGGTGAAGCCAATCCCCTGAATTTGTCCGCTCTGCTCTTCGCCAAGCAATTCTCCTGCTCCGCGAATTTCTAAATCATGGCTGGCCAAGGTAAAACCAGCGCCTAAATCGGTGGCTTCGGCTATAGCATCCAGCCTTTTTTGAGCATCTTTGCTGACCCGTTTGCCGGGCGGAGTTAACAGATAAGCATAGGCCTGATGGTGGGAGCGACCCACTCGCCCGCGCAGTTGGTGTAGTTGGGCGAGGCCAAATTTGTCGGCGCGCTCGATGATGATGGTATTGGCGTTGGGTACATCTATGCCCGTCTCGATAATGGTGGTGGATAGCAGTACATTAAAACGCTTGTGATAAAAATCTGACATGACCTGTTCTAGTTGGCGTTCACGCATTTGTCCGTGACCCACACCGATGCGTGCCTCTGGGACCAATTCAGCCAATTCGCGAGCCATTTTATCGATAGTTTTCACTTCGTTGTGCAGTATGTACACCTGACCACCGCGCAGCAGTTCACGTAAAATCGCCTCTTTTATAATACCGGGGTCTGATTCTCTGACAAAGGTGTTGACTGATAAACGCTTGGCTGGAGGCGTGGCAATGATGGATAAATCACGCATCCCCGACATGGCCATGTTTAGGGTGCGGGGTATTGGCGTAGCAGTCATGGTTAATATGTCTACCTCTGAGCGCATCGATTTCAAACGCTCTTTTTGCTGCACACCAAAGCGGTGTTCTTCGTCGATAATGACTAATCCAAGGCGGGCAAATTTCACATCTTTTTGAATCAGTTTGTGAGTGCCAATGATGATGTCGATACTGCCGGCTTGTAGCTTAGCCATGGTTTCTTGCTGTGCTTTGGCGGTTTTAAAGCGAGAGACAGTATCAATGTTAATCGCCATATCGGCAAAGCGATCGCTGAAAGTTTCATAGTGTTGTTGGGCAAGTAAGGTGGTTGGTACCAAGATGACGACTTGTTTGCCGGATTGCACGGCAATAAAGGCGGCGCGCATTGCCACCTCGGTTTTACCAAAACCCACATCGCCACAGATGAGACGGTCCATAGGTTTTTTAGAGGTCATATCATGTAAGACCGCCTCGATTGCCAGTGCTTGATCGGGGGTTTCCTCGTAGGGGAATTTGGCGGCAAAACGCTGGTATTCCACCTCTGGTGGATCAAAAGCAAAGCCTTTACGTGCAGCTCGTCTCGCATAGATATTGAGTAATTCTGCGGCAGTATCGCGGATTTTTTCCGCCGCTTTGCGGCGGGCTTTGCTCCATTGCTCAGTGCCTAATCTGTGTAGTGGTGCCAACTCATCGGTAGTACCGGAATAACGACTGATAAAGTGCAAGTTGGCCACAGGTACGTATAAGGTCGCATCATTGGCGTAGCTCAGTTTAACAAATTCATTACTCTGGTCGTTGATGACGATGGTTTCTAGGCCCAGGTAGCGACCGACGCCGTGATCGATGTGCACGACTGGAGCGTGCATTTTCAATTCGGTTAAATTGCGCACCACTAGCTCTGATTGGCTCTTGGCTTTGGTGCGCCTGCGCTGTTGAAATACCTGATGACCGAAGAGTTGCGCTTCACTGATTACTTCCCATTGTTGCGCGGCGCTAAAACCACGCGATAGGGGGAAGATACAGATAGAAATTTTATCGCTGCTATCGACAAACTGCTGCCAGTTATCAATTTGTTTAGGTGCAATGTCAATCCGCTTTAACAGTTCTAATAAAGACTCGCGACGCCCGGCAGATTCGGCGCAAAATAATATCCGGCTGTGGCTAGTGTTCTTTATATGCTCTTCTAAAGCTTTTAATGGCCGCGTGCTCTGTGCATCTACACTGAGTTGCGCCGGTAGTTGAGCGCCTAAATTGCTTCGCCCAGCCCCCGTTACAGGCTCGGTACTGAACTGTAATTTGCGAAATGCTTTTAGCGAGCCCATGAATTCATTAGTATTTAAAAAGAGTGCGGTGGGCGGTAAAATAGGCCGTTCTATGTCATGGCGACGGTCTTCATAACGCTCGGTGGCATCTTGCCAAAAGGTTTGACATTTGCTCTCTAGTGGCCCCTCGCTGATAATCAATGAGTCTGCGGGTAAATAGTCAAATAAGGTGCTAGTGCCTGAAAAGAATAGGGGTAGATAGTATTCTATGCCAGCGGGGGCGAAGCCATTACTCACATCTTTGTAGGTCGCACAGTTTTTTACATCGACTGCAAAATGCTCTCGCCATTGCCGTTTGAATAAACTGATGGCACTGTCTGTCAGTGGGAACTCACGCGCTGGCAATAATTTTATCTGTTCAATTTTATCGATAGAGCGCTGCGTCTCTGGGTCGAAGGTGCGTAAGCTGTCGACTTCATCATCAAATAGATCGATGCGAAAAGGATGGACACTGCCCATCGGAAATAAATCAATAATTGAGCCACGAAAGGCAAACTCACCGTGGGAGAAAACATTGTCTACCGCTCTATAACCCGATTGGACAAATTGCTTACGCAGTTTGTCGACATTGATAGTTTGACCACGCTCTATCAGCAGGGTATTGGCGGTTAAAAAATCCTTGGGGGCTAAGCGGTGCATAAAAGTGCTGACCGGGACAATGATAATTCCCTGTTTAATCAATGGCAGTTGATAGAGGCTGGTCAAGCGAGAGGATATAATGTCTTGGTGTGGCGAAAAGTTGTCATAAGGTAAGGTCTCCCAATCTGGGAAAGGCAGTATTTGTATATCTTGGCAGGTGGAAAAAAACTTAACCTCTGCTTCCAGCACCAGGGCGCTATTCGTATCTTTACAAATAACCACGGTTAAACCCTGCTGTTCTGCCGCCGCCTGTGCGATCAACCAGCCTGCGCTTGCCCCCTGTACATCACCGAGCCATTTAGTATCACCATTTTTTAGCGGCAGTTTGAACGCAAGTTTTTTCAAAGTATTCCCCAGTTAGGCCATTGATGTTTTGCGGTGCTTATTTTATGTCACTTTGGCAGCAAATTTCAGCAAATTTCTGTGCATTTTAGATAAATATGGATAAATTTAAATATAGGTAGAGCTAGGCGTGTTTTCGTTTGCTCAGAGCAACATAAATAGAGATAATGTCCGCTCAAATTATCACCGAATTGATTGGAGAGTGTTGTGAGTCGAGAGCAAATTTTTTCAGCGTGGAAGCAGCGTGAAGCCCTAACCGAGAAAATGGTTCCACTGATCGGAGAGTTGTTTCGGGAGCATAACGTGGAGACCT
>JABSRA010000027.1 GCA_013215445.1 Oceanospirillaceae bacterium | reverse complement strand
ACTTCAAGCAAAAGCGGATGAAACATTCTTTGGTGCTATACAAAAGGGTGAGAAATTCGACCTCACTATTTGTAATCCTCCTTTTCACGCTTCTGCAAAAGAAGCAGCCCAAGCCTCAACCCGAAAACTAATTAATTTAAAAGGCGAACGTGTTAAGGAAAAGGTGCTAAATTTTGGCGGACAAAAAGCAGAACTTTTTTGCCCCGGCGGCGAGCTTACCTTTATTAAATCAATGATTGCTGAAAGCACAAGTCATGCACATCAAGTACTCTATTTTACCTGCCTGGTGTCAAAAAAAGAGCATTTGTTTCCTTTAAAGGTCTGTTTAAAAAAATATCAGGCAGCGGATGTGCAAGTGATAGAGATGTCACAGGGAAATAAAATTAGCCGGTTTATTGCTTGGTCTTTTTTAGATAAAGCCCAGCGACAGCGTTGGTGCAAAGATAAATTAGCCGTTCGGTAAATACAACTCTTGGTTATTTAATTTTCCTAGCATTTTTATAATTTCACCCAAAAAAATTTAAACAATCTCCGCTTTACATGAATTTATATTAGGTTCATTATAATTCATCTTGATTGTTTTTAAATCCTCAATCTGAGGTGTATACAATGTTTACTCTCAATGTTGACAAAAATACCAATATTGTATTTCTTCATCACAGCCAACAACCTTCTTTTTATCGGCTATATATAAGTAACAAGATACAACTTACTCAATGGCACCACTGGCCTAAGGATTGTGAAAATAAAAATTATTTCGACACTTTAATTAAAAATTCCCTGTTTGAGTATGCCCGAGGTAAGGCTTTCCAATGCGGGGTTAGCTATAAAAATGAAATGATTGGTTATGTCGGTCTTACCCATATTAATAATCAACTCAGTAAAGCTGAACTAGGCTTTTTTATGAGTCATGAATTCCAAGGTAGAGGCTTAATGGCAAAAGTATGTCAAATATTTATTGATCATGCTTTCACTTTTCTGTTACTCGATAAACTTGAAGTCTCTATCCCGACTGACGACATAAGCAGTAGAAAGCTCTGTGAATCTCTCGATTTTCAACTGGAGGGACTTTTACAACATGCAGACACTTTAAATGGCATTGTGATTGCCCATGCTAGATATGGATTAACAAACCCACACATAATGAGCAGCTAACCCCCCTGTGGTAATTAATATTCTTGTGCTGCACCTATAAATCATCTTAATTTATTAAAAGCGATTGAAATACATTTACTGGCAGACCATAATCTTGGGTCACAAAGTAGTATCCATAATGTGGGTTAATAATGTCAAAAAAAATAAATCTTGGTATCGTATTTGGCGGTCGTTCAGCCGAACATGAAGTCTCATTAATGTCTGCAAAATCCATCGTTGCCGCCCTAGATACCGATAAGTACAACGTACATTTAATTGGTATTACGCAACATGGAAAATGGCTCTATGCCGGTAACAATGTTGAAACACTTGAGCACCAGAGCGTTGACGAACAACAGTTAACAGCCACCACCATAAATTTTGCTAATGCCAATGCAGCACTGATCAATATAACCCCAGCTGGTCAGGGGGAAAAATTTACCGAATTAGATGTCATCTTTCCGGTTTTACATGGCCCCTATGGGGAAGACGGCACCATCCAAGGGCTGTTTGAGTTATCCAATGTAGCCTATGTCGGCTGTGGTGTAGCCGCCTCAGCTATTGCCATGGACAAAGCATTGGCAAAAAATGCCTTTAAAGCTGCTGGTTTATCGCAGATGGACTACCTCGTTTTCACCCACCATCAGTTTGTTACTGATACATTAAAAATCACCGCCAAAATAGAAGCCAGCCTCCCCTACCCGGTTTTCATTAAACCTGCGAATATGGGGTCAAGTATTGGGATATCCAAGGCACATAATCGCACCGAAGTTCTGCAGGGATTAGCAGATGCCTTTGCATTTGACAATAAAGTAGTCGTTGAACAATCGGCACAAAACTGTGCGGAAGTTGAATGCGCAATTTTGGGTGGCTACCCTCCACGGGCATCAGTGGTAGGTGAAATACTCGCGGGCAAAGAATTTTATGATTACGAAACTAAGTATTTTGATGGAAAATCACAGACGGTAATTCCCGCTGCGCTACCTGAGCATGTACAGGAAAAAGTTCGTGAAGCCGCACTCATCGCTTTCGACGCAATTGACGGCAGTGGGCTCTCTCGTGTGGACTTTTTTGTCGATAAAACCACCCACAACATATATATTAACGAGGTCAATACCCTGCCAGGTTTCACCCCGATTAGCATGTACAGCAAACTATGGGCTGCCAGTGGTATTGCATACTCGCAATTAATCGACGAACTCATTGACCTTGCCCTGGAGCGACATCAACAAAAGTCGAGACTCACTTGCTTCACTCCCTGAATAGCTTCAAGGGGTAAGCAAAGGTTTTATGTGGGCTAAAAATCGCTTCGCTGGGACCAACCCTATCACTTTCATGCCGCTTTCAAGTTGCCCGCGGCTATTGTAAAAAACCAGTGCAGGAGGCCCCAGTACTTGGTATTTTTCCAGTAATGCACGGGCATCTTGATTGAAATCAGTTAGATCAACTTTGATCAGGCGCATCTTGGCTAGCTGCGCTGCCACCTCTTGCTCTGCAAACATTTCCTCTAATTCCGCACATGATACACACCAGTCCGCATAAAAATCGAGCATCACTGGTATGCCCTCAGCTTTCGAATCTAACAGGATGGGCGCCATCTGTGCGAGGGAAGTTACCTTAATAAACTTATTTTGATTGCCTAATTGCAACACTCTATTTTGTACGAGTCCCTGTAGGGGCTGTGAGAAACTTGCGTTGCCGATAAAGACCCCAATTAAAAGACTCAGACCATAAACTAAGGTTATTAAGCTGAATCCTTTTAAAAACTTGGCAGGTTGTTTACTATCGAGTGAAAGCGGCGTTAATGCCCCCATAAACACGGCGCTGAAGATAATGGTGATGGTCGTGAGCAGTAGCGTTGTCTGGAAACTAACCACTCTATCCAACATATAGATAGCCATCAATATCAGCAGCACACCAAAGGCGGCTTTGACGGTACTCATCCACACACCCACTCTCGGTAACAAGTGTCCCGCTGAATAACCCACCAGTAGTAGTGGCACACCCATGCCCATACTCAGGGCGAACAGTGCTGCTCCCCCTAACACTGGATCGGCACTTTGCGCGATATAAATAAGTGCACCGGCCAGGGGAGCTGCCATACAAGGCCCCACTATCAAGGCTGACAGTGCACCCATAATAGCGACGCCCACATAGTTCCCCGAGCGTTGATTATTACTCACTGCCGCTAGCTTAGTCTGTAACCAGCTGGGTAATTGCAGTTCATACAAACCAAACATTGAGAGGGCCAATAACACAAAAATAACACTGAAAACCACGATAATCCAAGTCGCTTGCAATAACGCTTGCAAATTTTCACCAAAAATACCCGCCAGTACTCCAGCGACAGTATACGTTGCTGCCACGGCCAACACATAAACCAAACTCAAGGTAAAAGCCCTGCGTTTGGTCACATCTTTGCCCTGGCCGATTATTATCCCTGAAAGAATCGGAATCATTGGCAACACACAGGGAGTGAGGGACAACGCTAAGCCAGCGACAAAAAACACAGCCATTATCCATGCCAGATTTCCGCCAGCTAATAATGAGCTGAAATAATCTTGATCGCTGGCTGAGCCTTCAATCGGTTGGATTTTAGCGAATTGATCTACCGATACAGATTCAATCACTGCGGGGCTTTGTGATTGATTAGGAGTCGAATTGATTAAACTAAATTGTCGAGTTTCACTAATAGGGGGGTAGCAGACACCACCATCCCAACACCCCTGATACTCGATCTTTATGGCAACCGTTTGTCTGTCGCTAAAGCGGCTTAAATCTAATACTATTTCGCTACTGTAATAATAAACCTCTACCTTGCCAAACAGCGGATCATCTTTGGGCTTGGTCTTACTGCGACTTACCTCAGGGGCAGATTCTCCAGTATCCAAGGTGAATTTCATCCGATTATCATAAAGATAATAATCGTCCAGTATATCCCAGCGAAGGAGTAACTTGTTTTCTTCCAACAGCTCTGTCGATAGGATGAACACCTCTTCAACAGGTCTAGGATTTGAAGTATCGGTATTGCCAAAAAGCCCCGCATTGACGCTAGAGGCGGTTAAGAGAAAAACCACAAGTATGTAAATTCTTTTGATCACCAACTGCAACAATGTCAACTCCATTTTTTAAGTAGATAGGCTAGCATAGACAGACCTTCTCCATCTAAGTTCTACAGGCGCAACAACAACCTCACCTGAGTGCCCATTGTGTTGGCACATTTTACCGTGCAAAAGCACATAGGGTACCTCTTATTACGTATCACTTACGCTATTTAGATTCCATTTCAGGATAAAGTCTAGAAATAATGATTATTTATCACCATCTATCCAAAAAAATGCTGTTTTTAATCACTAAATCGAATTTTAACCATCAAGTCACTTATCCAGTTGCATAATTTGTGTTAAAAAGGTTCCACTGAAAATAACTTAATGCTGTGAAGCTGATATCCCCGTAGGACGCACGAGCTAATGAAAAATAACCAAGTAGACAATTTGAATATAGATTCCATTTCCGTACTTATCACGCCTGAAGGGTTAAAAGAACAGCTTCCCTTGACCGACACGGCCAAAAAAGTAATCACTGAGGGCCGCCAGGTTATTCGCAATATTTTGGATGGCAGTGACAAGCGATTATTTGTGGTAATAGGCCCCTGCTCAATTCATGATACTGAGGCTGCATTAGATTATGCAAAACGGCTTAAAATCCTAGCCGAGAAAGTTAAAGATTCTCTCTATATAGTAATGCGTGTCTATTTTGAAAAGCCCCGCACCACCGTTGGCTGGAAAGGACTGATTAATGATCCGCACCTCAATGACTCTTTCGAAATAGAAAAAGGCTTACACATTGGTCGCAAATTATTATTAGATATCTCAGAGATAGGCCTGCCACTAGCCACTGAAGCACTTGATCCAATCTCTCCACAATATTTACAAGACCTTATCGCGTGGTCTGCCATTGGCGCACGCACCACTGAATCACAAACTCACCGCGAAATGTCTTCAGGTCTATCCTGCGCCGTCGGCTTTAAGAATGGTACGGATGGTGGCCTAGCCGTCGCTACCAATGCCCTTAAATCTGTTAGCCATTCACACAGTTTTTTAGGGATAAATTCAGCAGGTGAAGTTTCCATCATTAAAACCTCGGGTAACCAGTATGCACATTTGGTATTAAGAGGGGGCGGTGGCAAACCAAATTATGATTCTATTAACATTTTACGCAGTGAGCAAGCATTAGAAAAATCGGGGCTAAAAGCGAATATTATGGTGGATTGCTCGCATGAGAACTCATCTAAAGACCCGGCGATGCAACCTCTAGTCGCCCGCGATATCACCAACCAAATCCTCGACGGTAATAAATCGATCATTGGCTTGATGATCGAGTCAAACATTGGTTTTGGCAATCAAAAGATGACCGCTGATCCCGCTGATCTAAAATATGGAATTTCAATCACTGATGGTTGTATCGACTGGCAACAGACTGAAGACTGCCTGCTTAGTTTGCACGAGAGATTGAAGGATGTATTAGCCACACGCTAATACATAGCCTTAGCAGAGTTCGATGTTTAACTCCATCGAGCTCTTTTTAACAGGGGAAATTCAGATAATTGATAAACTCACCATTGCTCAGCCGCGGTCAAATCCGATTGTTTTTGCAGAACCCAATGCTCCTTATCCTGTAACCCTTCTTTCTTCCAAAATGGCGCTTCTTTTTTTAAATAATCCATAATGAATTGGCAAGCTAAAAAAGCCTCTACTCGATGGGCACTGACCACACCGACAAACACAATATTGTCATTAATGTGCAATTTACCTACTCGATGCACAACGGCGACCCGTTCAAGACGCCAGCGCGATCTCGCTCTATCAACGATATTAACTAAACATTTTTCAGTCATGCCTGGATAGTGTTCAAGGTACAAGTACTGTAGATTATGGTGATCGTTATCGCGCACCATACCCGTAAATGAAACGACGGCCCCCTGCTTGGATCCATCGCCCTGCAACCAGGCAAAAAGTTCGGTGTGAGAAAAATCAGCCCCCTGTACTTTAATTAAATTTTTAGACATCTATACAACCTAGCCTCAACGAGCCGTCTTTCTAAGCAGAATTAAAGGAATGTTCGACAATTGCTCAATTTATCTTGTTTCGCCACTTTAGATCAAAACACAAAAGCGCTACTATACTCAACTAATTTCAAAGGGAATATAGAGGGTAGCTCAGGGTAGTTTTATCCTCTTGTAAAATTTCACCTATCACTATTTATCAGAGTCGATTACAGCACATGAACAAGCGCAAAGATAACCTAAAAACCAAAGTCATTGTCGGTATGTCAGGTGGAGTCGACTCTTCAGTCTCAGCCTTATTATTGATACAACAAGGTTATCAAGTAGAAGGGTTGTTCATGAAAAACTGGGATGAAGATGATGGCACCGAATATTGCACGGCCATCGAAGATCTGTCCGATGCCCAGTCGGTCTGCGACAAATTAGGCATAAAATTACATCAAGCCAACTTTGCCGCCGAATACTGGGATAATGTTTTTGAACATTTTCTCGAGGAATACAAAGCTGGACGCACTCCCAATCCAGACATTCTCTGTAACCGCGAAATTAAATTTAAAGCCTTTTTAGAGTACGCCCTAGTGCTCGGTGCTGATTACATTGCCACTGGCCACTACGTCAGGCGCAAAGAGCAAATAGCAGCAGATGGCTCTGTCAGTGTGCTGATGCAAAAGGGGCTGGATGACAACAAAGATCAAAGTTATTTTTTACATCAAGTCGGCGAAACAGAGCTAGCCAAAACCTTATTCCCCGTGGGTGAATTGTTAAAGCCTGCGGTTAGGGTTATTGCTGAAGAGCACGACTTAATTACGCATAACAAGAAAGACAGTACCGGCATTTGCTTTATTGGCGAGCGGCGCTTTAAAGACTTTCTACAACAGTACCTACCCGCCCAGCCTGGAAAAATAGTCACTGAAAAAGGAGAGATTATTGGCGAGCATGCGGGCCTGATGTATTACACCATTGGCCAGAGACAGGGACTGTTAATTGGCGGGTTAAAAAACTACCCTGAAGACCCATGGTTTGTCGCAGGAAAAAACTTAGAGAACAAGCAATTGCTGGTGGTTCAAGGTAAACAACATGAGCTACTTTACACCCAGTGGCTAACTGCTAGCGATATTTTTTGGATTAATGCTAAACCAAGCGCCCTACAGGACAACCTAGACTTTAACTGCTGTGCGAAAGTACGCTACCGTCAAGATGATCAGCGATGTACTATTCAGCCATTAGCCCAAGGTGGCTACAAAGTTACTTTTGAGCAGCCACAACGCGCTATCACTGCCGGCCAATCTGTGGTTTTTTATAGCAACGACATCTGTTTAGGTGGTGGTGTTATTGAAACAACCGGAAAATAAATGAACCATAAATAACCATAAATACCCAGACACAACTCACGGAGTAAATTTGTATGTCTAGACGTCAAGATGAACAGGCCATTGCCATCAGCGCTATGTTCCAAGCGGCCTCACTAGTCGATCAAATCGCCAACAAGGGTATGATGTCACAGAGTAGTTTTGAGACATCAATCAATAGTCTGTTTGAGATGAACCCAAAGAATACCGAGCAAATTTTTGGTGGCCAACAGTTTCTCACCAACAACTTAGGTTTAGGCTTTAAAGCACTCATTGATACGGTAAGTAAGCGCAATGGCAAGCACTCAATTAATATTACCAATTACGTATTATCGATGATCATGTTGCAGCAGAAACTCGCCAATGATACTGCGATGCTCGCGATGATGGGACAGCGCTTAGATGATTTAAGCATCAAGGCAGAAAAGTTTTATTCATATGATATGCCTCAACAAGACGGTTCTATTAATTATACCCACACCAATATTATTGCCGGATTAGATGGTTTGTACCAAGATACCATCAGCACTTTTAGTTTCAGAATTAAAGTGCAAGGTGATCCCAGACATTTACAAAATAAAGAAAACGCCGCCAAAGTGAGAGCATTGTTATTAGCGGGTATTAGAGCAGCCATTCTCTGGCGTCAGGTCGGCGGTAAACGCTGGCAACTACTTTTCTTTAAATCGAGAATTAAACAGAGTGTTGAGAAAATCCTCGCTACTTAATAGGTAGCGACAACCATTTAAACAGGGCAACTATTACTGTTAACGCCATAACTAGCGTACCCCCCAACCTATATTTACTGTATAATTTCGCACAAATTTTATCATCACATGTACATAGCGAGAACATTCATGGAACTTTCTGCTTTATCTGCGGTTTCCCCTATTGACGGGCGTTACCACGGCAAAACCTCTGCTTTGCGTCCTATATTCAGTGAATACGGTTTAATCCGCAATCGAGTAATCGTGGAAATAAGATGGTTACAAAAACTTGCTGACACTGCACAAATCACTGAAGTTCCGCCTTTTTCTGATGCGACTCAACAGCAGTTAAACGCTATTGTCGATGATTTTGACGAAAACGATGCACTGCGTGTCAAGGAAATCGAGCGAACCACCAACCACGATGTTAAAGCGGTTGAGTACATGATTAAAGAAAAATTTGCCGACAACCAAGAGCTTCAAGCGATTAATGAATTTGTCCACTTTGCCTGTACCTCTGAGGATATCAATAATTTATCCCACGCGCTGATGCTCAAAGATGGCCTGGCGGTCATGCGTCCTCTACTCGAACAACTCGAAGCGGAGATCGCCCAGCTAGGGAGAAATTTTGCATCGCAACCTATGCTCTCTAGAACCCATGGCCAAACGGCTTCCCCCACGACGGTTGGCAAAGAAATGGCCAATGTAGCCTATCGCTTACGCCGTCAAATAAAGCAGCTCGATAACCTTGAGTTTTTAGGCAAAATTAATGGCGCAGTCGGTAACTACAACGCGCATATAAGTGCCTATCCAAATATTGACTGGGAAGCACATGCTAAATCTTTTGTAGCGAGCTTAGGCCTAGATTTTAACCCCTTTACCACCCAGATAGAGCCCCATGATTATATCGCGGAAATGTTTGATACCTTCTCGCGCTACAATACAATTTTGATCGATTTTAACCGCGATATCTGGGCTTATATTTCCAATGGCTATTTTAAGCAAAAAACCATCGCCGGCGAAATAGGCTCTTCAACGATGCCGCATAAAGTAAACCCCATAGATTTCGAGAATTCTGAGGGAAACTTAGGCATGGCTAATGCCATTATGGGGCACCTATCTGCTAAATTACCCATCTCTCGCTGGCAGCGAGATTTAACCGATTCTACGGTGTTGCGCAACATGGGTGTCGGCATGGCCTACAGCATGATCGCCTACCAATCGACGCTAAAGGGCATGAGCAAGCTAGAACTTAACCCCGCCACTATCAATGCAGACCTCGAAAACGCCTGGGAAATTTTAGCCGAGCCTATTCAGACAGTCATGCGTCGCTATGATATTGAAAAACCTTACGAGAAATTAAAAGAATTGACCCGTGGTCAAGATATGAACAAAGAGACCATCAGAGCCTTTATCGATGGTTTAGACATGCCTGAAGATGCTAAAAATGCGCTTAAGCAACTCACCCCGCATAACTATATAGGCAATGCGGTCAAGCAAGCCGAAAGCATTTAATTAAGCAGTCGATGATGTGCTAGTTGTCCTGCAACTAGCACAATAGCCCTATAACGAAAGCAACTGCTCCCCCGCTTTACGATCGAACTTTTCAGTCCCGGCAATTTTAGCCACATTCTCACCGACAGTCACCAGTTTGGCCATGCCCATCGCGAATAAAACACCAGACGTTTTACTATAAACAGCGGTGCGACCTGCAACGGGGTTAGCGGCGGTCAAATCAACTATTTCGGCAATTAACTGCCCCTTTACCACCGCCTCTCCCAGCGCGACCTGCCAGCAGATAATGCCGGTGCACGGCGCCATTACTGCATCGACAGCGGTTAATTCAGTACTAGACACCGCAAAAGGCTCCACCGGATAAAGTTCACCCGCTATCAGGCCTTGAGATGACAGGTAAGAGAGTAATCCTCTCGCGTCTTGCGCCGCAAATTCATCGTTAACATCCGCGAAACCACGCAACTCTACCGTGGCAGAAAAGCAACTGTGATTGATTTTTTCCGCCACGGTTAACCAGGGCAATATATGTGCGGCATCAAAAGGGGTCACGCCAGGCTCATCCTCCAGCAACAGCACGGGGATCCGCAAATGTTTAGCCAAGGTTTCAGCTTGTTTGACATGTCGAAAATTACTGTAAAGATGCAGCAAAGCTTGAGAGTCGCAATGCAAATCCAACACGATATCGGCATCAATAGACAGTGATAACAAGGTAGCTTTTAAATGCTTAAGTGGGGTTTGCGTGGGTAGCTGTTGAACAGCCTCACGTAAAGCCTGCTTTATCTCGGATACTGTGGCTGCCTCATTGCTGGATAATAATTGAGCAACGACGGCCGATAAATCAGGCCAATGTCGATTGAAGTTTCCCTCAGCACTAAAAGATTGACGCCCTAACACTACCCCATTGATCTTCTGATCCATGCCTATTGGGTTTGCATAGGGGACCAATATTATCTCACCTAGCAATTGACCGCGATTGTCCAACTCAATTAATGCTGGCAATAAATGCTGCAAGGCAAGTAATCCCGGCCATTCATCAGCATGCAGCGCTGCTTGCAAGTAAATTTTTGGCCCCGCAGCGGCACCGATAAATTTATGCACGGTTAAAAATCTAGAGGTACCGGGACTTGAACATTTCAAGTCAATTCTTGTAACCTTATGTGACACGTCGTTTCCTGTAACCGTATTGTGGTTGTCGCTCTACCGATAAAAACCAAAATCGATAGAGATCATTAAATATTTAGTCTTAAAAAACAGATGACAAAAATTCTTTGCAGCGCAATGATTTTGGATTGCCAAACACTTCCTCTGGCGCGCCAAATTCTTCAATTTTTCCCTGATGCAAAAACATCACTTTATTAGACACTTCACGCGCAAATTTCATTTCATGGGTGACTATCAACATAGTACGACCCTCTTCTGCTAAATCGCGGATTACTTTTAACACTTCGCCGACTAGTTCAGGATCTAAGGCAGAAGTTGGCTCATCGAATAACATCACCTCTGGATCCATGGCCAACGCTCTGGCGATAGATACTCTCTGCTGCTGCCCCCCAGATAACATACTCGGGTACACATCTCTCTTATCGGTCAAACCGACTCTTTCCATTAATTGTTCAGCGTAGGCCACCGCCTCTTCTCTACTTTTCTTTAATACCAAGACCGGCCCTTCAATGATATTTTCTAGTACGGTCATATGGGGCCACAAATTAAAATTTTGAAAGACAAATCCTAATTTTTGCCGTACCTTTTCTAATTGCTTGTGATCACTGGCTTCCAGATCACCCACTTTGTTTCGGCTGAGTTTTAGCTTTTCGCCACTAATCTCAATACTACCTTCCGTCGGGTTTTCTAGCATATTGATACATCTTAAAAAGGTACTCTTACCAGAGCCACTCGAGCCGATTATGGAGATCACATCACCCTCCCTAGCTTGCAGATCAATACCTTTAAGCACTTCAAGGTCACCAAAGGTTTTATGGATGTTACTGACGTTAATTGCGATCTTTTTTTCGGACATAATTTAGCTCTTATTGAATGAACCGGTCGCTCATTACACTTTTATTATGGGATATTAAAAAATTAGACTAACTGGAGTGAACGAGCAAATCTAGCTAATTCCACCCTTCTTGTCCGCTATTTTAATCCCGAGGGAAACATAACATAAGGTTGTTTATATACTAGCCAGCCTGTTTACTTTCGTTTAAGTAAATGTCGCTATATCTAAAAATAAGATCATTTAAGCCGTATAGGGGGATTGAAATAAATTGTAGTATAGCCGGTGAATATATGGGTAGTCTGCCAATAAAGTACCATCTATCGGCAAATACTCTTTATAAAAATAATTAACTTTATGGATGTAAGCATGAAAAAAATGTTGGCGACAGCCGCTCTCACAGCTGTAACATTAGTCTCTGGTGCCGCACAGGCAGGAGACATCGTAAGAATTGCCACTGAAGGGGCTTACCCCCCTTGGAATGCACTTAACAGTGCCGGCACACTTGAAGGATTTGAAATAGACCTCTATAAAGATCTCTGCCTGCGCGCTAAGCTTGAGTGCACTATGGAACAAACACCTTGGGAAGGCATTATCCCCTCTCTAAAAGCCGGTAAATTTGATGTCATCATGGCTGGTATGTCAATTACTGACAAGCGTAAAAAGAAAATCACCTTTACTCGCTCATACGCCGCTAGCCCTGCTGTATTTGTTGTCGACAAGAAATCCGCTCTAGCTAGCTTCACCGTTGGAGCTGCTAAAATATCGCTGGCGAATTTAGACGAAGCTGAACAAAAAGCCCTGGATGCAACTATTGCCGCGCTTAAAGGAAAAACTATTGGTGTTCAAAAAGGCACTATTCATCTAAACTTCCTAAAAGAATATTTAAAAAGCGACATAACTATTCGCACTTACGCCACTCAAGAGCAACTGGATCTAGATCTACAATCCGGTCGCGTTGATGTTGCTTTTGCCGCGATGAGCTACTGGCACCCTCTCTTCCAAAAGGAAGAAGGTAAAGATTTCCTAGCGATAGGTCCAGGATTCTCAGAGGGCCCTTTCGGAGCAGGAGTTGGCCTAGGTCTGCGTAAAGATGATCAAGCGCTCGCCGATAAATTTAGCGTGGCTATCAACGCGGCTATTGCAGATGGCACTGTTTCTAAAATTGCCATGAAGTGGTTTGGTTTTGACGCTTCAACCAAATAACCGCGACACCAGTTAAGCACCGCCCGTAGGCCAGTTTTATGGCCTACTTTTTAGTGGTGGCTTTATAATGACTCTTATTACATCAACTGACATTCAGGTACTCCTTTGGATTTAACTATTTTAAGCTGGGGCGCAGACGGCTGGGGTGACGAGTTTTTTTATGCGACACTCATTACTATCTCAGTCGCTTTGTGTTCATTTGCATTTGGCATTGTTCTAGCTGTGGGCGCAACAGCGATGAAACTTAGTAAATATAGAACCTTAAGAGCGCTCGCTAATGGTTATACCACTATTATTCGTGGCATCCCTGAATTACTAATCATCTATTTGATCTTTTACGGTGGCAACAGCTTGCTAATGTCCATCGCTAAAGGCGCCTTTAACTATACAGAATATATAGAACTACCGATCTTTTTAATGGGCGTGCTCTGCATCGGACTTAGCTCTGGAGCCTATTCTACTGAAGTCATTCGCGGCGCCGTACTGGCAGTACCTGTTGGCACTATTGAAGCAGCTAAGGCGATAGGAATGAACACCAGCACCAGACTTCGACGCATTTTATTTCCCCAAGTGGTCCGCTTTGCACTGCCTGGTCTCGGAAATGTATGGCAATTAACCCTTAAAGAAACGTCGCTGATATCCGTTATCGGTCTGGCTGAGATAGTGCGCATTGCACAGATTGGTGCCGGCAGCGAAAAACAACCTTTTACTTTTTTCCTGATGGGCTTGGTGCTGTTTTTAGGGCTGGCCTTTATCTCAGACAGAGGCTACCTATCCATAGAGAAGTGGTCCAATCGTGGCGTAAGGAACTCATAAATGGATATTGATATAATTAAAGAATCGATACCTGCTATCGCTCAAGCTCTACCAGTCACTATCGCGCTGGTCAGTATTTCACTATTTTTTGGATTCTTTCTCGCAGTGATCGTCGCACTAAGTCGCTTAAGTCGCCATAATTTTTTGAACAAACCCGCCTACATCTTTGTCTATATATTTAGATCTACCCCACTGCTTATCCAGATGTTTCTGATCTATTATGGTTCAGGGCAATTCAGAGACGAATTAGATAGCATCGGACTGTGGCAGTTTTTCAAAGAACCCTGGTTTTGTGCTATTTTATCCCTGACCTTAAACACTGGGGCCTATACCAGTGAGATTATTCGTGGCGGCATACAATCTGTATCACTGGGGCTTTTGGAGGCAGGGAAAGCCTGCGGTATGAGTACCATTCAGCTCTTTAGACGGATCACCTTTCCGTTGGCGATGCGCCAAGCACTGCCCGGCTATGGCAATGAAGTAATTCTAATGGTTAAATCCACCTCCCTCGCCAGTACTATTACCATCATGGATATGACAGGTGTCTACAAGGAAATCTCCTCAGACTATTTTAGTCCTTTTGAACCGCTCATTATAGCGGGTGCATTTTATCTAGCGCTCAATTATATAATTACCATCGCCGTCTCATCTGCAGAGAAGAGACTATCTCTAGAAACTAGATAAATTAATCGCTCGGGACCAACTCCAAGTCTTGAGCGATTATGGACACGATTATAAGCAATGTGCTGTTCAAGCATAGATGGCATGAAAAGTAATCACCAGGTATATGCTGCTGGTTACTGCCATGTCTGACGCTCCCATCATAAGGTTTTATGCTGCTATGCAAAGCCATCCACTGCATCAACATTAGAGCTTCTCTATTTAAAGGGCTATTAGCCGAGACTGGAGATTGGTGTTGATTTAAGATTTCCAGATAATTTGCTATCGTCTGCTGACGATTAATGACAAACTCACTTCAAATAACAATGCCCCTACGAAAAGAGCTCATGATGCATAAAACCGCCATTTTTGTCGACGTACAAAATATCTATTACACCACTAAAGAAACTTACCATCGATCCTTCAATTATCGAGAATTCTGGAGAGCTTGCGCGCTGCAAAACGATATCGTTTCCGCCACTGCTTATGCCATAGATAGTGGAGACCTAGGCCAGCAAAAATTTCAATCAGCACTGCGCCATATTGGCTTCAAGATAAAATTAAAACCTTATATACAGAGGTCTGATGGAAGCGCCAAAGGGGATTGGGATGTGGGCATTACTGTGGATATAATGGAAAAATCGAGAGAGGTAGATAAAATAATATTATTATCAGGGGACGGCGATTTTGATATTTTATTATCACATATTAGTCAATTTCAGCAAGTCATTACAGAAGTTCACTCTGTCGCTAAATTAACCGCCAAAAGCCTGATTGACAGCTGTGATACATACACAGAAATATTGCCGGAACATTTACTCTAAGCACAACGAAAAAAGGGTATGTTCGAAAACACACCCCTTTTTGCCCGATTAGGGGCTGCTCTGTTGACTAATTAGATAGCAACAATGTTCTCAGCTTGAGGACCTTTCTGTCCTTGAGAAACTGTGAACTGAACTTTTTGGCCTTCAGCTAGAGTTTTAAATCCGTCACCAGCAATAGCGCTGAAGTGAGCGAAAACGTCTGGACCTGATTCTTGCTCGATAAAACCAAAACCTTTAGTTTCATTGAACCATTTAACAGTACCAGTTGTAGTAGACATATGAAAATCCTTTCATTCAAGAGTAAGTGATACCTTAATTACATATTAAGGCTGTAGGCCGAAAATTTTGCTATTACTTATGAATTCATGACGAGGCATGAAAAAACAGGACATCGTGATGCACATAAATATGAAACTTATTTTCTAGCTAGGTGAATTATATACACCTTTTCCGTTTGGTCAATATTGAAAAGTTGATTTTACACAAAAATATATAAAATTAACTTTTAAATCAAATTTTTATATCTCTTTTCAGCCTGCTATTTGCATACAAAAATGCTTGATATTAATATTTTATTCATTAATATGAAGATAATGAGGCTGTCTATTAATGCGTGCGTCGCTACTTCCATAGCTCCGTATTTTAGGTATATTCTTTTACACTGGCTTCACCGAAATATTCTACTATTCTTGTACGGCACTTGTTTAAGTACTATATTGTTACAATAACAGCCTATTTTATGCCTTTACTTTAGGTTTATTAATAATTGTTCTCATAGGATTATTTCAGGGCTAATGGTAATATTTAATCAAGCTTACATAAGGGAATGCAAGCTAGGGCAATACTTGTCCAAAGCAGAGAGGTTTAGGAGCTTATAAATGTATGATTTTCTGATTGATGATGTTGAGCTAGATCAATCTAATGAAACTGACATCGTAGCGGCTAAGCCGTGGAATATATTAATTGTAGACGATGAACAATCTGTCCATGATGTCACCCGCTTTGCTCTCGATGACATTAGTTTCGAAGGTCGAGAACTTTTCTTTCTCTCCGCCCTTTCTGGTAGGGAAGCGAAAGTCATTCTAAAAGAACGTGACGACATAGCTATTGTGTTACTTGATGTGGTGATGGAAACAGACACTGAAGGCCTGAAGATAACCAGATGGATTAGAGAAGAGCTGAATAATACGCTAATCCGTATTATATTGCGTACTGGACAGCCTGGCCAAGCCCCAGAAAAACAAGTAATCATCGATTACGATATTAATGATTACAAAAACAAAACCGAACTCACCTCGCAAAAACTCTTCTCCAGTGTTATTTCCGGTCTGCGCTCTTTCAGAGATTTATCGGCACTTAATCAAAATAGAATAGAGTTAAAACGCGTCATTAAAGCCTCTTCTCATATCTTTAAAGAACGCTATTTGCACGAGTTCACCAATGGTGCTTTAAATCAATTAACCTCTCTACTCTATCTCGAACCTAATGCCGCACTGGTTGACTCAACAGGCGTCGCCGCATTAGAGACAGGGCAAAAAGTCAGAGTAGTTGCCGCTATCGGCGAATACAAAAGCTTAATTGGCAAAGATCCAAGCGATTCAATACCAAAACCTATCCTAGAAGATTGGTTAAAAAGTACCGAAACAGGATACAGCATCATTAAAAGAAACGAGGTTATCGTCTCTTTTACCACGGATGACAATCATAAAAGCTTACTGTATTTGCACTCTCATAAATTAATCACCGACGATGCTAAAAATCTTATTGAACTATTTGTGCAGAATATCGCTATTGCCCATGAAAACTTGAGACTTTGGCAGGAAGTTGAAGAGACACAAACTGAAATAATTTCCATGTTATCTGGCGCCGTTGAAACCCGCTCTAAAGAAACCGGAAATCATATTATTCGGGTCTCTAAAATTTGTGAGCTTTTAGCTCGAAAGTATGGCCTATCGGATGATGACATATACGCTATTAAACTGGCCTCTCCACTACATGATATTGGCAAAGTAGGCATACCTGATCTCATTTTAAACAAGCCTGGAAAACACACTCCAGAAGAGTGGGAAATAATGAAAACCCACTCCCTGCTAGGTGCGCAGGTGCTTAGCAACTCTAAGCGCCCGATTATTCAAAGCGGTGCCATTATCGCCTTGCAACATCATGAAAAATGGGATGGTTCTGGCTATCCAAACGGCCTTGTTGGTGATGACATTCATATATTTGCACGGATCACGGGTATCGCTGATGTCTTTGATGCCCTGTGTTCAAAACGCTGTTACAAGCAACCTTGGACGGTGGATGACACTATGCAACTAATACGCGAGCAATCGGGATCACATTTTGAACCCAAATTAGTGCAGTTAATGGAAGATAATCTTGAGACTATTATTCAGATTCAAAATGCGCACTCAGATCCAGACTAGTAGTAATTATATCTTTATTCACTACAATTCCAGCACCAGTCAAAACTGGTCCCGTTAAACTCACCACATTGTTTACAAAGCCAGTCCTCTTCCAGGGCTTGGCTTTGCATTTCTGCTAATAACTTGGTGGCCATAACAAAGTGCTTCTCCTCATACAGCCAGAGCTCTAACCAATGATCGGTGGGAGGCAGCCCTCCGGCTGCGCCCGCTGAGAATTCATTTTTAAGTATCACTTTGAGAGACTGGGCCTGCAAAATATTTCTCGCATTAAATACCAGCAGAGAATTTGGATGACTGTAGATGAGCACCAAGAGACTATTCTACTCTAGAGCGTCTAAAGCTTGGTTAAGATCAGCTATCAGGCTGTCAGACTCTTCTAACCCTACAGAGATACGCAACATGCCGTCACTAATCTGCATATCTGCGCGCTTTTCACTGCCCATTTCCCAGAAAATCGTATGGGCCACCGGAATAATCAAACTTCGAGTATCACCTAAACCAGTTGCCTTAATAAAAACGCGTAGCTTTTCGACAAACGCGAGACAATTATCAGCTTGCTTTAGCTCAAAAGACAACAGCCAAGCTCCAGCTTTGAAATTTTTCTTTGCCTGAGCACAAGCTGGATGACTGGCTAAGAATGGATAATATACTTTAGCAACATGTTGATGATTCTCTAAAAAAAGGGCTATTTTTAAAGCGGTTTCACTGCTTCTATCCATACGAATTGCCAGAGTTTCTAGACCTAAACTAATTATATGGGCTGCCTGTGAGGTTAGAGTAGCTCCCATATCCCTAAGACCTTTCTTTCTGATCTGCATCAACCCCCATTTATTCGCATCACCTTTTTGATAACCTGAAAATATATTAGGATAGAGCGACCAATCATAGAGCCCAGTATTGATAACTACCCCGCCCAAAATTTGTCCTTGTCCTGCGACTGACTTGGTCAAAGAGTGTATTACCAATGATGCTTTAACAATTTTCGGTTTAAACAAATAGGCAGAGAGGATCGTATTATCAACAATATACAATACTTTCTTCTCTTCACACAAATCTCCAATCGCTCTTAAATCAGGTACTTGGGTACCAGGATTGGCGACGGTTTCAACAAACACCATTCTGGTATTTTCTCTGAGTACGCTGCGCACATTCTCCACAGTTGAACTATCTACTTTTGAGACTTGAATCCCAAAGCTTTCCAAGGTATTAAGCAGGCTTGCGGTATTTCCAAAAAGATATTCAGAGACAACAACATGGTCTCCATGCTTTAGTAAGGTCAAAAATGTGGCCGTTATCGCCGCCATGCCAGTGGCAAAAACAACAGCACCATCTCCATCTTCAATACTGGCAAGCTTAGCCTCAAGCACTGCAGTAGTGGGAGTACCCTGCCTTGAGTAGGGTGAATTCCCCTTGCTCTTTCCCTGAAATACATCAATTAGTGCATTGACAGAATCATAGGTATATTGCGTTGAAGGATGTACTGGGTAGTGAATGGCACCATTGGCATGGGGCATGTTTCTATCAAAATGCACAATACTGGTGGTAAAGTCAGTCTTCTTACTAGCATCCGAGTTGATATCTGTTGGTTTCATTCGGCTTATTTCCATGTTCAATAATGTCATATTTGTTAATATACTGCCGACTAGAGCATAAACACTTAACGCTCAAGTCTGGTCTACTACTGACAATCTGTGGTTTTTTTTGACTAGGTTGCGCTTAAGTAAGAGCCTAATATTTTAACTTTAAATTTCGTTTGGATATCCCGAAGCGCCGCTTTTATTCCCTGATCTTCTTGATGCCCTTCTAAATCAATAAAAAAATGGTATTTACCAAAAGTCTTTCGAGTGGGCCTAGAGACAATGGACGTCAAGTTAATGTTCTGAGTTGAAATTTTATGTAATATACTTTCTAGATACCCTGGGTGATCTTTTTCAAACAACACTATTATACTGGTTTTATAGTCAGCTGAGCAGCCATTGTAATCGGTATTGGGCCGTGATGATAACAGCAAAAAACGGGTTTGATTATCTTGGTAGTCAGTGATATTTTCAATGGTAAATGGAAATTTATGGGCTTTTAATAAATGCGTGGGAATAACTGCTGCACTGTTAGGCTCGAGCGCAATGCTCTTTAATGCTTCAGTATTGCTCTCGGTACTCACAAAATCCATAGCGGGCAATTCTTCTAGGTAATCTGAGCACTGCCCTTTTGCGACAAACTGCGTGTAAATTCTGCTTATTTGTTCGATTTTTTCACCGTGACTGACCAGTGAAAATTGAATAGGCAGTAACAACTGGGCACAAATATAGAGGTCCGCAGTCACTAAAAAATCTAACACGGGATTAACAAAACCTTCAGAAAAATTTTCTATGGGTAAGACTGCAAATTCTGTTTCATGTCCCACTGCGGCTAAGGTTTTTTTAATACTATGGTAATATTTAATATTTAAATTTAGTTGTTTGGTTTTCAGGTATTTTTTGGTTGCCAGCTCTGAGAATGTCCCTTCAGGGCCAAGCGTTGCAATACTATTTAACAAGTTAATCGCCTTAATTATTAACTTAAAGCGATCATACCTAATTATGAAATACTTTTAAGTTGCTTATGTTTCAGTTAAAAACCAGAACCTGGTTGTTCTAAGAACTCCATTTCTAGCTCGGTTGACTCTCGCCATAACAATTGATTTCGGTGTGGGTAACGGCCAAACTTCTCAATGATTTCAAAATGCGCATTTTCACTGTCAATGCCGCCTTCTATGCCAACATCTGCGAACAATTTTTTTGCCTGAGCATGAATAACAAGAGACTCACTGTGCATAAACGGCATATACAAAAAGCTGCGTTGAGTGGCACTGAGCTCTTTATCTGCACCTACGCGTATTGCCTCCTGACTCAATACCAGCGCCATAGAATCAGTGGCGAAGGCCTGCGGAGAGCCTCTGAACATATTTCGAGAAAACTGATCCAGAATAATAACTTCTGCCAGTCTTCCCAAACTATGATCTCGCCACGCATAAAGTTCACCTAAACTAGCTTGAGCATAAAGGCTGTCAAAGCGGTTTTTGATCAAGTTATCTAACTCAGGATCCTTCTTCCACCACTGTTTTGGGGTGAGTTCGCAAAACCAAAAATCCAATATTTTTTCATAATCCATAATAATAGCCTATTCCATAAATGCTAATACATTCAATTATAAACCATTATTTAATGGCCTGTTACCAATAAATACTCCTTTCAATTCAATTATGTGAAAATCAATGTTGGATTCAACTGAAATCAATAGTTCTGTTTCGACCTAACAGCCGAAAAAGCTACTCACAGTCAATGACGGCACGAGAAAAGCAGTACGTCACTGGATAAACATCTCCTCAACTGTTTTTAATCTGTGCTCGTTTCTTACATTACTCCCGTCTATGCGGCCATCCCAGAGACTACTCTCCAACCAACATATTTACTTTAGCTATCAATCTTAATTATTTGATTAATATATATAAAATCTATAATTTTCTTACTAAGAAACGGCACACTGGTTAGTAACTTAACGGCATTCCTAAAATAGCGGCAGTGACCCTCTATCTGTAATTTTCCACTCTATACTTTTGCAGCCTTGTTCACCCAGCCATTGATTGGCCTTTGAAAAATGCTGGCAACCGAGGAACCCCCGATAAGCTGAGAGCGGTGACGGGTGAACAGAATGTAGTATTAAATGCTTTTTAGTATCCACATTTTTACCTTTTTCCTGTGCATGAGCGCCCCATAACAGAAACACACAATGGGGGTTTAGCTCGCTAATAGTGGCGATAAGCGCAGCGGTGAATTGCTCCCACCCCAGCTTTGCATGAGAGTGTGCCTTAGCTTGCTGGACAGTCAATACCGTATTTAACAGCAGCACGCCCTGCTCTGCCCACTGACTAAGATCTCCGTGTTGAGGAGTAATAAAGCCTTCGATATCCTGGGTTAATTCCTTGAATATATTCTTCAGCGAAGGGGGGATTTTCATATCGGAGCTAACCGAAAAAGCCATTCCCTGCGCTTGATTAGGTCCGTGATAGGGATCTTGACCCAATATAACCACTTTGACTTGATCTAGATCGACAAATGTAAGCGCACGATAAATTTCTGCTTGCGGCGGAAAAATCTCAATGCCGGATACCCTTTGGCGAGTGATGGCAGCCATTAACTCGCTAAAGTAACGCTGTTTGCTCTGCTGCTTTAAAAACGCCTCCCAGAGGGGAAATAGTGACATAAATTTTCCAGTTACTGATTGATAGTGCTAAATTAACTTAACTAGCCTCTATCGACAATCTCTGTGGACCTTATTATGCAAACTATTTCCTGGTTATCCTTGGCCTGGTGTATTATCCCCATCGTTTTCACTTGCCTGATTTATCTCTACTGGAAAATTGATGTATTAGAAGTATTAATTGGCAGTGCCCGAATGTTAGTGCAACTGATTGGGGTAGGCTATTTACTAATAGTGATGTTTCTCAATCCATCTTGGCAATTTAGTAGCGCCATAATGTTGGTAATGCTCAGTGCTGCTACTTGGATAGCCATTCGACCGGTGCGTCATCACCGCGGTTATCTGTTACCTGCGTTGATCGCACTTACCCTCTCAGTGGCACTGCATTTGTTTATTTCAGCGCAATTGGTGTTAAATATGGAGCTCTGGTATGCACCGAAGATTATCATCCCGCTAGCGGGGATGTATTTTGCTAATACGATGAATTCAATCAGTTTAGCTGCTGAGCGTTTTCACGCCAACCTGCATCAGCAAATGAGTGCAGCGCAAGCCAGAGATAGCGCTTTTAAAGGCGCGATGATTCCACAAATCAATACCCTGCTAGCAGTGGGCTTAGTCTCATTACCCGGCATGATGACCGGGCAAATCCTCTCAGATGTATCGCCGCTGATTGCGGTTAGATATCAAATAATGATTATGACCATGTTACTGGGCGCCTCGGCAATGGGTGCCGCTATTATGCTCTGGCAATTAGAGCGAAATGCGCAGCAACTTAGGCTGCCGTCCAACCCCCGTCAACATTGATATTAGTGCCAGTAATATTTTGTGCCGCCTGCGAGCACAAGAACAGCGCGGTGGCAGAAAGCTCTTCGACCTCGACGAATTTTTTGGTCCACTGATTTTTTAATAAAATATCCGTTTTCACTTGCGCCTTGGACATTGCACGCGATAGCGCTAAATCTTCAATTTGTTTTTCGACTAAAGGTGTCATCACCCAACCCGGGCAGATAGCATTGCAGGTAATATTATGCTCTGCACACTCTAAAGCTGTTGTTTTAGTTAGGCCGATGACACCATGCTTAGCCGCAACATAGGCCGACTTGAAGGGCGAGGCTACCAAACCATGCGCCGAGGCAATGTTTATTATTCTTCCCCAGCCCGCCCTACGCATCACTGGTAACGTAGCCTTAGTCGTATGGAACGCAGAAGATAAATTAATCGCCATGATTGCATCCCAAGAACTATCGGGGAAATCTTCAATGGGGGCCACTTTTTGAATCCCGGCATTGTTAATCAAAATATCTAAGGCGCCAAATTCAGCGACCGTGGAACTAATCAGATCTTTTATCTGTGCTGGTTGAGTCATGTCAGCGCCGTGGTAAATGGCTTTAATACCATAATCCCTCAGCTCTTCTAATATACCCTCAATAACCTCTGATTCAGCCAAGCCATTGATCATGACATTCACACCTGCCTGAGCAAAACCTTTCGCAATTCCTAATCCAATACCACTTGTAGAGCCAGTAATTACCACTACCTTGCCTTTAATGCTCATCAACACAACCTCTAAATATAAGAAAGATACCTAACCCGGATGTTGCATGCAATGCCGTGATGATAGCGCCGTTAGTTGATTTTACAGGCTTTTTTTCGATTGAACGTCGTACTGGTGCGTCCGACTGATTGAGAAAGAAAAATCTGTAAAAACAAGGACCAAGCTAGAACACGAGCGATTGGGTACAATATTCGGGTTAATTACATTGTGCATTATTTTACACACTTTACGATGCATTTTTTTTATCAATCTATAACCTATCCTTAAACTGATTGGTAAGCGTAATATTTTAACTAACTTGTTTTAAATAGTGCCCTAGCATCAGCGAAATATCCCCGATACAACTACCACAGCTATTGCCTGCCCCAGTGCACTTGCGTACTTGATCAACATTGACTGCTTTATCGGCAATCGCGGCTTTAATCTTCGAGACCGGTACCTTAAGACACTGACAAAATATTTTCTCATCTTGCAAGTTCACTACATTGGCGGCAATGCTGCCACGCTTTTGCATATCGCCAGCGCGATGGTCGTAAAAATGACTGACCCAACCTTGCGGCAATTGTTGCTTAGTCGAGGCCACAAAGAGGCCGGCTTGCAATTCACTGCCTTTAAAATAGCTTTGCCGATAGTACTTTGCCTTTACATCTATCGCCTCTATCTGGCTGGTAATCGCTAATTTTTTCTGGATCTTTTGCAATACCTCTTTTAATCGACTGAACAACTCACTCGGTGTCTCTTGGCTGGCTAAATGATAGCAATAACCATCCTTAACTGACTGTTCTATTTGATAAAAACATATACTTAGAGGTAGTTTATGCTGTACTACTAACTGCGCTTCGCTATTGACAGTGCATGCAGATATTTCTACGCAGGCATGTTTAAAGGCGGGCTGACCAGAAATCGGGTCTACCTTGGCTGCCACTAATTTACCCACCGCACCTTGATGACTATTTTCACTTGACCAGTGGATCGGCATAAATAAGCTGTTGCGCGTCTGGGTGTAGCTATGCTTTACCCGCACCACTAAACTGGCTTTGTTACTGTACACTTTCACCAGCGATTCATCCGCTAGGGAATACTGGGCAGCGTCACTGGGATGAATTTCGACTAGCGGTTCAGGATAGTGATTAGAGAGCACTGCAGATTTACCCGTTCTCGTCTGGGTATGCCATTGATCGCGGGTTCTTCCGGTATTTAAGGTGAAGTTGCTTGGTATTTCACTCATCAATGCATCACTAACAGCAATTATTTGCGCACGTTTTGAGGGGGTGTAGTACCCCTTATTCTCAAACATAAGCTGATCATTCAATACGATAGCTTTAGGATTTGGCTGCGGCCATTGTACGGGTACCCAGTTCTGATATTGAGCTGCACTGATATGGCCAAAGGCTGATATGTCGAATGCCCTAGCGCCCGCATTGTTTAAACCCGACAACTGGGCGTGCTCTAAAAACACTTCTCTTTCATTGCGGTAATCAAACTGCTTATCAAAACCCATTTTTTTAGCAATGCTGGCAATTATCCACCAGTCAGCTTTAGCCCCAGTAAAAGGCTGCAAAAACGCTCGCTGTCGCGAGATACGTCGCTCCGAATTGGTCACGGTTCCCGACTTTTCACCCCACCCCTGCGCTGGTAGTACTACATCTGCAAATTCAATCGTATCATTACTGGCCACACAGTCACTGACCACCACCAGCGGGCATTTTTTTAATGCCCGTCTTACTTTCTCACTATCAGGCATACTAACTGCTGGGTTAGTCGCCATAATCCAAATCGCTTTCACACTGCCTTGATCAATGGCTTCGAATAAATCAATGGCCTTCAAACCAGGCTGTATAGCGAGGTTATCGGTTACCCAAAAATCTGCCAGTGCTGAGTGCATCTCGACATCATCAAACTCAATATGACTGGCCAAGGTGTTCGCCAACGCACCTACCTCTCTGCCGCCCATTGCATTAGGTTGACCGGTTATAGAAAACGGCCCCGATCCTGGCAGACCAATTTTACCACTGGCCAAATGACAATTAATAATCGCATTCCCCTGATCGACCCCTTGCTCAGACTGATTAATGCCCTGTGAGAATAAGGTGACCACTTTCTTACTGCTGGCAAATAACTGATAAAAATCCGTTATAGCTTGCTGATCTAAGCCGATGTTGTGCAATTTTCCACTGTCCTTGGCTGCCGTAATTAACGCCGCCGACAAACCATCCGCGCTACAATCAAGATGATCATGCTCTTGCAGGTAATTCAGCAACCCATTAAAAAGAACCAGATCGCCACCCGCTCTTATCGGCAGGTGCAAATCCGCAAGCTCATTGGATGCCGTTACTCTGGGATCTATTAACACTAGTTTTAGCTCGGGACGCCTGACTTTTTCATCGCGGATGCGTTTATATAATATAGGGTGGCACCAAGCTAAATTTGAACCGGACAATACGATCAAATCAGCTTTGGTAATGTCGGAGTAGCTCATTGGCACAATATCTTCACCAAAAGCCCGCTTGTGAGCGGCCACTGCCGATGACATACATAGCCTTGAGTTTGTATCGATATTGCCAGAGCCAATGAAGCCTTTCATCAACTTATTGGCCAGATAATAATCTTCAGTCAGTAGCTGGCCAGACACATAAAAAGCGACACTGTCTGGCCCGTGTTCAGCTATTATTTGCTGGAATTGATGGGCCACATAATCAGTAGCTCTATCCCAGCTAACCGTTTCACCGTGCACCAGTGGTGAGGCTAAACGATTACTGTTATCGATGGTATCTGCTAAATTTTTACCTTTAATACAAAGCTCGCCTAAATTAGCGGGATGTTGTTTATCACCGCGTACTTGAAACTTATTATTTTGTACTAATACTTGCACTCCACAGCCAACCCCACAATATGGGCAGGTGGTCTTAATCCCATTTTTTGCATCGCTAACAATTAAATTGGGTATGGCTTGTAAAGCTTGATTATTCACTTAAAACTCCTGATTTACGTTCGCATGATCTATAAAGCAAAAAACAAGCCAATCATTATATTTATATTAAATATATTGTTTTTCAATAACTTACTAGGAATTATAAGAATTAAAAACTGGGATAATCATTGCACTGCCCTCTTTCGCCCAAAAATAGCGCACCGCTCTTTAGCTAGATGCAAGCTTACTGTGCATTATAGTTTAACACTCGCCATAGTGATGTCTTAAAAAATCTACATTACTCCTTTATAGTCAATTATTTCAACAAGTTAAAGTTTATTAACATTTATTATAGTTAACTGGCCTCTAAATTGCTTGTCTAAGATCAGACAAGAACCAAATATAAGAAATAGCGAGTGAAATTATAATGGCTAAACAAAAAATAGTAGTCGTAGGCAATGGTATGGTTGGGCATCATTTCATCAGCCAATTAAGTAATGCAGCGAGCGATGATTATGAAATAATCACTTTTTGTGAGGAGAGTCGCCTCGCATATGATCGTGTCATGTTAACCAGCTACTTCACCGGTAATAGCGCTGCTGATTTAGCATTAACAACCCCGCAACAATACGCTGAAATGGGGGTTAAGTATTTCTTAAACCAACAAGTTACCGCCATTGATCGCACCGCCAAAACGGTTTTAAGCTCAGCCGGTGAGACCATCAGCTACGACAAACTAGTACTGGCAACAGGCTCCTTCCCTTTTGTGCCACCGGTACCAGGTAAAGACCAGCCACATATTCACGTCTACAGAACCTTAGACGATCTAGATGCAATCGCCGAATCTGCCAAAGTGTCTAAAGTAGGGGTAGTAATAGGGGGTGGTTTACTGGGTTTAGAAGCTGCCAATGCCATCAAACAACTAGGGCTGAAAACTCACGTGGTTGAGTTTGCTCCGCGACTAATGGCGGTGCAACTCGACCAAGGTGGCGGAGAGCTTTTAAAACAGAAAATTGCTCAGTTGGGTGTTGAAGTTCACACAGAAAAGAACACCAAAGAAATCGTCGCAGGTGAAACCTGTCGCTACCGCATGAACTTTGCCGATGGTAGCTTTTTAGAAACGGATACCATTGTATTTTCAGCAGGTATCCGCCCCAGAGACAGTCTAGCCCGAGACGCAGATCTGCAATTAGGCGAACGTGGCGGTATCAGCATAAATAACCAATGCCTAACCAGTGACGAAAACATCTATTCGATTGGCGAATGTGCACTTTGGGATAATAAAATATTTGGCTTGGTCGCCCCTGGATACGCCATGGCAAAAGCCGCGGTCAGCCACATCACTGGCGGAGAAAAAGAGTTCGCCGGTGCTGATATGAGCACTAAACTCAAACTACTAGGTATTGAAGTGGCGAGTATTGGGGATGCACATGCCAATACGGCCAATTCTCAAACCTACAGCTTTATCGACTCGGCGACGGGCATCTATAAAAAAATTGTCATGGACGAAACCGGTAAAATTTTACTCGGCGCAGTTTTAGTAGGCGACAGCAGTGATTACGGTCAGTGGCTACAATTGGCGCTGAATAAAATAGAGCTTACCCACCCACCTGAATATCTGTTACTGCCTGAGGCTGATGGTGCAATGTCAGGAGGTAGCGCCGGGATAGATGCACTACCCGACACCGCGCAAATATGTTCATGTTTAGATGTCACCAAGGCCGAGTTAAATGAGGCCGTTGCAGGCGGTGCCACCGACATCGCCGCGCTCAAAGCTTGTACCGGCGCCGGTACCGGCTGTGGTGGTTGCATGCCTTTAGTCACCCAAGTGATGAATGCGCAATTAAGTAAATTGGGGGTCAGCATCGACAGCAGTTTATGTCGCCACTTTAAACATTCGCGCACCGAGCTATTCGACATCATTAGAGTGAAACAAATTCGCAGCTTTAATCAACTGCTCGATGACTGTGGCAATGGCGATGGCTGTGAAATATGCAAACCTGCGGTCGGCTCCATGCTGGCCTCGTTATGGAACGAGCACGTTCTCGCAGAAGAGTTAATAGGCCTGCAAGATACCAATGATAATTTCTTAGGTAATATGCAAAAAAACGGTACCTATTCGATTGTTCCGCGTATTCCAGCTGGCGAAATCACCCCCGACCACCTGATATTAATCGGCCAAGTTGCCAAGGAATATAATCTCTATACCAAGATCACCGGTGGTCAACGCATCGATTTATTTGGCGCGCAAATTCACCAGTTGCCGCATATTTGGCAGCGATTCGTCGATGCGGGTTTAGAGACCGGCCACGCCTATGGAAAATCATTGCGAACCGTCAAATCTTGTGTCGGTAATACTTGGTGTCGTTACGGCGTCCAAGATAGCACCTCAATGGCCATTTTTATCGAAAATCGCTACAAGGGGATACGCTCACCGCACAAAGTAAAGATGGCGGTTTCCGGATGTGCACGTGAATGTGCAGAGGCACAAAGTAAAGATTTTGGCATCATCGCTACGGAAAATGGCTGGAACCTCTATGTCTGTGGTAACGGTGGCATGCGTCCACGTCACGCCGATTTATTTGCCAGTGATATCGACGACGCCACCCTAATTCGCTATATCGACATTATTTTCATGTTTTACGTGCGCACCGCTGACAGATTACAGCGAACCTCTGTTTGGATGGAAGGCCTAGAAGGCGGTTTAGATTACCTTAAAGAAGTGGTACTGAATGATAAATTAGGCATTAACGATGAGCTACTACTGCAGGTAGATCATCTAATAGACACCTATCAATGTGAGTGGAAAACCACCCTGGAAAATCCCGGGAAATTGCAGCGTTTTAGCCACTACATCAACAGTGATAAAACCGATGACAATATAATTTTTAGTACGGTACGCAAACAAATCAGTCCGAGTGAAAAAGCACTTGAATTAGCCACAGAACTATAAGGAAACCTTTTTATGACGACGTCAGCCCAGTGGATTGATATTTGTAAAATACTCGACATTCCCAAAAACACCGGTGTTTGTGCCCATTTACAGGGAGAGCAAGTTGCCGTTTTCCATATCCATAGCCGCAGTAACGGCGCAGAAAGCCAGGTAAAAGCCGTGTCGAACTTTGATCCCTTTGCCAAGGCAAATGTGCTCTCCAGAGGGTTAATCACCGAACTCGATGAAAAATATAGCATCGCATCACCTTTATTAAAACAGCAGTTTTGCTTAGATACCGGTAAATGCCAGCAGGATGACTCTGTTTCAATTCCTATTTATGAGTCACGAATTAACAATGGATTTGTGCAGCTTAAAGAGGTTTCTTAAAGTGAACTCTAGTAAATTTAAACTATTCTCATTAAGTTCTGAGATGAAGATCTTACATTTTAGCTGGATGGCATTTTTCATCAGTTTTTTAGTCTGGTTTAATCATGCTCCACTACTGGGCATGATTGCCGAGTCTATGGGTTTAAGTCCTGAACAGATTAAAACCTTACTCATTTTAAACGTCGCACTCACCATCCCAGCGCGTATTATCATTGGCATGGTGACCGATCAGTACGGCCCACGTAAAACTTATAGTATCTTATTATTTGTCTGTGCGATCCCCTGCTTCATGTTTGCTTTAGCGGATAATTTCGAACAGCTGGCCCTGGCTCGTTTCTTATTGGGCTTCATTGGTGCTGGTTTTGTGATTGGCATCCGCTTGGTGAGTGAGTGGTTTCCCGCTCATCAATTGGGAACGGCTGAAGGCATCTATGGCGGCTGGGGGAATTTCGGTTCGGCAGCTGCAGCGGGTACCCTACCAGTATTGGCACTGATGTTTGGCGGTGACGATGGCTGGCGTTGGGCGGTGGGCGTGACGGGTATCATCTGTATGCTTTACTCTTTGGTTTTTTACTGGGGGGTTAGAGATACGCCCAAAGGCGCTACTTACTTCAAGCCGAAAAGCTCTAAGGCCATGGAAGTCACCAGCATCAGTGATTTTTACCTACTACTGCTGATGAAAATCCCCTTGTTTGCGGCACTGGTACTGCTGGTCTGGAAACTCTCTCCAGAGGGTGTAAACCTGATTAGCGAAAACTTTAGCCTCGTTTCTTATGTTGGATTAGCGGTTTTATTTGTAGTCGAAATTCGCGCCGCCTACCAAGTGAATAAAGACTTGTTTATAAAAGAGGTAGAACCTTTACACCGCTACTCTTTTCAGCAAGTCGCGGTACTTAATGTGCTGTATTTTGCCACCTTCGGCTCAGAGTTGGCGGTTATTTCGATGCTGCCGTTGTTTTTTGCCGAAACCTTTAACTTAAGTATGGTAACCGCGGGTTTACTGGCGTCTACTTACGCCTTTATGAATTTATTATCACGCCCCTTGGGCGGTTGGATAAGTGACAAATATGGGCGTAAAATCACCTTGATGATCCTCACCACTGGCCTCTCTATTGGCTACGCGGTGATGGCCAGTATCAATGGTGAATGGCCACTATTTTTAGCGGTAATTGCCGCCATGAGTTGCTCTTTCTTTGTGCAGGCAGGTGAAGGTGCAGTGTTTGCAGCAGTGCCCTTGATCAAGCGACGATTGACCGGTCAAATAGCCGGCATGACAGGTGCCTATGGCAATGTTGGTGCTGTGTTCTATTTAACCGTACTGTCATTCGTCAGCTATCAAGAGTTCTTTATTGTGATCGCTATCAGTGCCTTTGTCGGTTTGTTGATGCTTTTTTTGATGAAAGAACCCAAAGGTGTTATGGCTGAAATCATGCCCGATGGCAGTGTTGAATTAATTAAGGTTAACTAGAGAAAAGCGATGCTATGATCAGGACCACTAACCAGACCAAACCTTTAACTATCCAAGCCGGCGGTTATTCCAGCGCCGGTGTCAAAGGTGAAAACCAAGATGCCTTTGCTGTGAAAACCACCAAGGGCATAGAGCTGGAAACTAAAGGTCATGTCGCGGTGATCGCAGATGGCGTATCCAGCGCCAACTGCGCCGCACAGGCAAGTCAAATGAGCGTCTGTCACTTCATCGAAGAATACTTGGCAACACCCAACAGTTGGTCGGTTAGTAAATCTGCTGCAAAAGTTATCTCCGCCTTAAATAGCTGGCTGTATTCAAGACAGCAAGTCGGTTCAGCAAACCTGCGAGAACAACAGTGGTATAGCACCTTTTCTGCCTTGGTATTAAAAGGTACTGAAGCTAAAATTTTTCACATCGGCGATTGTCAAATCGTCAAGATTAATAACGATGGCTACCAGATACTCACTAAAGCACACTCGACCCCCTCAGGTATTCTCAATCGGGCTATCGGCGCATCGCATCATGTCGAGGTAGACTTCACCACCACGGAGATAGAAACAGCTGATATCTTTTTCTTAAGTTGTGATGGTGTCTATGATTTCATTACCAAAAAAGACGTTCAAGCGATTATCAAAGAAAGCGGCTCTCTAGAGCAAGCCAGCCAAGAAATTTGCCAAAGAGCGCAAGCCAATGGCTCTCAAGACAATCTAACTTGTGTGTTGATTAAGGTAGATAACGCCCCTGACATTTCCTTCAATCAATTAATTCATCAACGTCAACAACAAGTTATCCCTCCAGCTTTGCCCCTGGGGGCGGTGCTAGATGATTTTGAAATACTGGCAATAAAACAACAAACTGCCCGCTCTCATGTCTATTTAGCCTTTGATAGGCAAGCCAAACGTGAAGTCATTGTTAAAGTGCCCTCGCTTAATTTTGCTGAAGATCAACTCTATATCAGTGCCTTTATCAAAGAGGGCTGGATAGGTGAAAAATTTAACCATCCCGGCCTGATGAAAATTTACCCAAGAGATGCCAACAGTAAATTCCTCTATCATATCTGTGAGAAAATAAATGGTAAACCGTTAGATGAATGGATGAGTGCCAACCCTTCGCCATCTCTTAAGAGCGTCGGTGACATACTGAAACAGATGATAGATGCATTGCGCAGCCTACAACGCATGGACATCGTGCACTGTGATTTAAAACCAGATAATTTTATGATTGATCAGAGCGGCCACATCACATTGATCGACTACGGCAGCTGCAAAATTGGCTGCTTTGAAGAACCCGCTGGGTCTCAGCCACTGGGTACTATGTCGTACAGCGCCCCTGAAATACTGCTTGGACAAAGCCCCAGTCACCAGAGCGATTTATTTTCCCTGGCCATTATTACTTATGAAATGCTCTGTGGTGATATGCCCTATAAAACCTTATCCGCTCACTCCGACATCCCTAAGTCCCTGCAACAATGGCAGTACCGACCCATTGCTACCTTTCGTAAAAATCTCCCTAGGGAAATAGACGATACCCTGAAAGATGCCCTCGCCGCTGACCCAAAAAAGCGTACCCCGAGCTTTTCACAGATGTATGCTGGCTTTAAAAACCGTCAGCAAGATCAATTTAGCCACCATCAACAACCGCCCTTAATCACCCACAACCCAGTATTATTTTGGCAGGGCGTGAGCGGCTGCCTAGCCCTGCTGTTGATCCTTAGTTTAATATTTTAGTTAACAGGGATCTCAGATAAAATTATCGGCGTCAATATCCCATCACAAGCAATTTATTGTCAGTAAATATAGCAACCGAATAACTTAACCTGAATATAGCATCCAATATCCGGGTTCAATCCGGTATCTCTGTGGGCATTCGTCTGCTTTACAGCCAGTGAACCTTGGTATTTAACCACTGCTCTTTTATTGAATCATCCCCACCTACTGACACTAGCTGTCATGCCTTACGCCTACAATCAGAATCATCGGATTAAAAAACTTAAACACCATGGTTTGTTATGCATTCAAATAACATTCTATTTTAAAACAAAAAGTATTAAGTCATTATTGAAATGTAAACAACGTCTTGACGATCCGTCAAAATAAACAATTTTAACTTTACATTAGATTACATCAGGTCTATCTTTGACGAACCGTCAAAATAAAAAGTACTTAATATGACTCCGAAAATTTTCAGCCAAGAAGAGAAGGACGCCCGCGAAGTAGAGATGCTCGAGTGCGCTAAACAGATTATTCGAGTTGAAGGTGTGCCCTCTCTCACCATTGATAAACTGGTCAAACAACTACCCTATTCTAAGGGCACCGTGTACAACCATTTCAGCAGTAAAGAAGACATCATGCTGGCAATCTGTACCGACCATATGCAACAAGTGGGTAAAGTGTTAGCACGAGGCCTCACTTTTAATGGCTCAAGTCGCGAGAAGGCACTCGCTGTGCACGTGGGATCACTGTTAAATTCCCTGGCCAATCCAGACGATTTTATGATTGGTGTGACGGTTAAAACCGCTGGATGTGTCTCAAAAGCATCAGAATCTAGACGTCTTAAACACCAACAAATTGAAATGGCCTTTCTCAACCCTATTTTTGCCCATTTTCGTAATTCTGCTGCTGCTGGTGAATGTGTTATTCCGCAGGGCATGGGCTTCGAACAAATGGCCTTTAGCTGCTGGAGCATCGATTTTGGGGTACAGACCCTGCTAATGGGAGACAACGATGGCTGCAGTATTCGCTCACAGCTAAATGTCGAAATCGAATTACTGAACAGTATTAACCTCATGCACGATGGCATGTGCTGGCAACCGCTGGCCAAAGATTTTGACTGGCGTGCGTCAGTTGAACGCATCAAAAAAGAAATATTTTCTGCAGAGGTCGAGACTATCGCTCAGCTGCAAAGTTTATCTAACAACAATTAATAATTTAACTTTAACTTTAATTTTTCGGAGTATTCATGAGAGAACGCATTTACAATTTTGCACTCAACCGGCCCTGGCTAGTTTTATTGTTAGCCATCGTACTGGTTTTTGGTACGGCATATGGCGCTAAAAACCTGGTCTTTAAAGGAGATTACAAAGTTTTCTTTAGTGACGAAAATCCGCAGCTTCTCGACTTTGAAGCAATGCAGGAAATCTATGCGAAAAGTGATAACGCGGTGTTTATTCTCGACCCTAAAAATGGCGATGTTTTCACCCCTGAAAACTTGACCGCCATTCACTGGTTGACCACAGAATCATGGCAAATACCCTACTCTACCCGAGTAGATTCTATTGCTAATTTCCAGCACACCATTGCCGAGGGAGACGATCTTATTGTTGAAGACTTAGTACTTGATCCGCAAGTACTGACTGACGCCGATATGCCCCGCATCAAACAAATTGCCACCAACGATCTACTGTTATTAAATAAAGTAGTGTCCGCCACCGGTCATATTACTATTGTCAATATCACCTTGCAGTTGCCCGGCTTAGATCCTATCAGCGAAATACCCGAGGTCGCCGACAAAGTCAGAAAAATTCAGGCGGAGTTCGAAGCCAAATTTCCTAATTTCAATGTCCAGTTGACGGGCATGGTAATGATGAACACCGCCTTCTCTGAAACATCAATATCTGACAGTTCAACCTTAGTACCTGCTATGTTTGGCATTGTATTACTGACCATGATGCTGCTATTACGCAGCTTTAGCGGTACCTTTGCCACTCTGGTCGTGATTATTTTCAGTATTGCCGGTACCATGGGTGCTGTCGGTTGGATGGGTTTCTATCTAACGGGCCCCTCGGTCAGCGCACCTACTATGATCATGACGTTAGCCGTTGCAGATTGTATTCATATATTGACCAGTTATTATTATGAAATGCGTCAGGGAAAACCGAAAAAAGACGCTTTATTGTATAGTTTACAAGTTAACTTTAAACCGATCTTATTAACCAGTGTTACCACCGCCATCGGCTTTTTAAGTATGAATTTCTCTGATTCTCCGCCGTTTCGCGATTTGGGAAACATGGTCGCTATCGGTGTCATGCTAGCCTTTGTTTTCGCTATTACAGTATTCCCAGCGCTGTTAATGGTATTACCGGTTAAAGCCAGTAAAGTAACACCTAACGACCATAATGGCATGATGGAAAAATTTGCTGAGTTTGTCATCGCCAAGCGCAAGATACTTTTACCGGGCACTGCGGTGATCATCGTCATTATTGCCTCTTTCTTACCGCAAAATAAACTCGATGATAACTTTGTTGAATATTTTGATACGACCGTGCCGTTTCGCTCCGCCACCGATTTTATGGAAGCTAATTTATCTGGCCTATCATTAATTGAAGTGTCTATCGACAGTAAAGTAAGCAGCGGCATCAACGATCCTAAATTCCTCAAGACAGTCGGTGATTTTTCTGATTGGTTGCGTGCCATGCCTGAGACAGATCATGTCAGCACCATCTCGGATGTACTCAAGCGTCTTAACCGGAACATGCATGGCGACGATGACGAATACTACCGCCTACCTGAAGAGCGTGAACTATCCGCACAATATTTACTATTGTACGAGATGTCCCTACCTTACGGTTTAGATTTAAACAACCAATTGAATGTCGACAAGTCTTCAACCCGCGTAGTCGGCACCTTTAAAAACCTCAGTTCCAGTCAACAAATCACCATCGAAACTAACATGTACGCATGGTTTGCAGCTAATGCACCGGACTACAAAGTCAATATTGCCAGCCCAACATTGATGTTTGCCCACATTGGTCAACGCAATATCAACAGCATGTTGATCGGTACCACTGTGGCACTAATCCTTATCTCACTGCTACTGGCTTTTGCCCTGCGCTCGGTGCGGTACGGTTTCATTAGTTTATTGCCTAACTTAATTCCCGCCTCCATAGGTTTCGGACTTTGGTACTTTATGGATGGCCAGGTTGGCTTGGCGCTATCCGTGGTAGCGGGCATGACCCTGGGTATCGTGGTCGATGATACCGTGCACTTTTTATCCAAGTACAAACACGCGATTGACCACTACGGCAAGAGTAGCGAAGAGGCGGTCAAGTATGCTTTCAGTAGTGTGGGACGCGCACTTTGGATTACCACTTTAGTACTGGTGGCCGGCTTTATGGTACTGGCACAGTCTAGCTTTAAATTAAACGGTGATATGGGTCTATTAACGGCGGTTACCATCGCGGTTGCACTGATCGTAGATTTCTTATTCCTACCACCTCTTTTGATGATGTTAGATGGGAAAAAGACAACCAACCCGACTAGCGTAGAAGAGCAAACTGAAAACTTGAATATTGCCAAAGGAACTGCAGAATGAAAATAACTAAACTTGCCACAACCCTATTAGCGGCCTCAATTTTAACCATCAGCACCGCCACTGTCTTCGCCCAGAGTGCGCAAGAGCAAGGTCTGGCTATTTCTCAGGAAAGTATTGCCCGCGATAATGGCTGGGTAGATATGCTCGCCTCCATGACCATGGTATTACGTAACAAACAGGGTCAGGAGAGCATTCGTGAAATCCGCATGAAAACCTTAGAAGTTGCCGGGGACGGAGACAAGTCGTTAAGTATTTTCGATAAACCCCGCGATGTTAAAGGCACCGCCTTTCTCAGCTTTTCACACAATGTGGGTGCCGATGATCAATGGTTGTATTTACCCGCCCTGAAGCGAGTTAAACGCATTGCCTCACGCAATAAATCAGGTCCTTTCATGGGATCAGAGTTTTCCTTTGAAGACTTGGCCTCCTTTGAAATTGAAAAGTACCAATATAAATTCATCGAAGAGCAGCCCTGTGACTTAGGCGAATGTTTTGTGGTAGAGCAATATCCTACCGATAAGTATTCAGGCTATACCAGACGCCTAGTATGGATTGATAAAGCCGAATACCGGATGATTAAAGTCGAATTTTACGACCGTAAAAATAGTTTATTAAAAACCCTCACTAGTCATGATTATAAACAGTACAACGGTAAATTCTGGCGTCCCAGCTTAATGAAAATGGTCAACCACCAAAATCAGAAGAGCACCGACTTAAAATGGGAAAACTACCGATTTGGCAATGGCTTATCCGCCGCTGACTTTAATAAAAACACATTAAAAAGAGCGCGTTAACCATGAAAAAGATCGTTTTATTGGCGATCGGCAGCGGGCTGCTTACGCAGCCTGTTATCGCCAGTGAGAACTATTTTGAAGCTAACTTAAAAGTCAGTACTGAATTTACTTTCTATCCACAAAAAGGCAAATTCAAGGGGCAAGATTATCATGCTAACCTTTCTTTAGCGCTCTCCCCTGACTTTTATTGGGAGTGGAATGATCAACAAGATAGCCTCACCTTCGAACCATTCTTTCGTAAAGATCAGCATGACTCCAGTCGGTCACATGCGGATATTCGCGAGTTAAACTGGGTGCATTTATCCGATAATTGGGAATTGCGTACCGGTTTGCGTAAAGTATTTTGGGGCGTCACCGAATTTCAGAACCTCGTCGATGTTATCAACCAAAAAGATCCGGTGGAGGGCCTAAACAACGAACACAAACTCGGCCAACCTATGATCAATTACTCAGTCGTTAATGATTGGGGAATAGTTGACCTTTTCCTCCTACCTGGATTTCGCGAACAGACCTATCCATCTACCGACGGCCGTTTAAGAGCGAGCATCCCCGTTGAAGATGTACTGACTACTTATGAATCGAGCCGCGAAGATAAACATATTGACCTAGCGGCTCGCTGGAGCCATTCTTTTGATGTCTATGATATAGGTGTACATTGGTTTAAAGGTACTGACCGCACGCCGAAATATCAAGCGGTCACCCACAATGACAATCTCGTACTGAAAGCTCATTATCAGCAGATAGAACAAGTGGGTATCGATTTGCAAGCTACCGTTGATAGCTGGTTGTACAAGGGCGAAGTGATTTATCAAGATAACTCCACTGAGAACTATTGGGCCACCCAAGTAGGCTTTGAGTATACCTTTTATGGCATCCAGGAGTCTGCTACGGACCTAGGTGTTCTGCTTGAGGCTGGTTACGACCAGAGGGGGATTACCGCTGATGCTCTGATGCAGAACGATATTGGGATTGGGGCCCGCTTAGCCTTCAACGACGCGCAGAGCAGTTCATTGTTGGCTGGAGTCATTCACGACTTAGACTATCACGGCAATAGCTTCTCACTGGAAGCCGAGCGCCGTTTAGGAGATAACTGGAAGGCCAGTATTGAAGCGAGAATTTTCTCGCCAGGTAGTAGTAATGATCCCTCTAATATCTTCGATAAAGACGATTATTTCAAAATAACCTTTGATCGGTATTTTTAAGGTTAGTCCTAATATTGCATGGCGTTAAATTAACTCCATTGCATCAATTTAGCGGACTAACATTAAATCTACTGATTATTGCAGAATCTCTGCAGTTTTTATCAATAGTTCCTGCCGCTGAAACGATAGTATAAGCGATGGTGTTTCCAGCTTTTCATCAACCGATTATCTTCGGTTGGTGACTTTTTCACATCTATTCAGCCCTGACACAACAACCGCTATAGAGCTTCTCTCAATACTGCTACAATTTGCTTTTTTTGTTGAGATTAACCCATGTTAATTGTTTCATGCAAAAGTATTATCGGTAAGCTGCACCCCCCTCTCAAACTATTGTTGAGCGTCATTATATTGTTTTTGATTGGCTGTGCAGCCAAACCTGGGATATCAAATGCGGTCAGTTGGGATAAACTCAAGGGTTGGCAGAGTGAGAAACATAGTCAATTACTGATGCCGTTGCTCGCACAATGCCCTAAATTGGAAAAAAAGCAGCCGCGTTGGAGAAGTATTTGCAACGGTGCGCGACAACTGGAAAATGCCAGTGACCTGCAGCTAAAAAATTTTTTCGAGGAACAATTCACCCCACATAAAATCAACGGTTTAAAGGGTTCAACGACAGGGATGATTACTGGATATTACCAGCCATTACTGCAGGGAAGTTACACCCAAAGTGAACGTTTTTATTATCCCCTGTATAAGAAGCCATCCAGTTTATTGAAAGTGTCGCCCTCTAAAAACTTGTTAAAAGTAAAAGATAACCGCGCCCGTGGGCGCGAGTATTTGGGAGAAATTGTCGCCTATTATTCAAGAGCTGAAATAGATGGACCGACCTTGCCCCTAAAGGGCAATGAGTTATTGTGGGTCGACAGTAGCGATGACGCATTCTTTTTACACATTCAGGGTTCCGGATTAGTGCAACTCGAAGATGCCAGTATTGTGGCCGTTGGCTACGCTGAGCAAAATGGCCACCCCTATCGCGCCATCGGTCGTGATTTAGTGGCTCTAGGGGTGATTTCAAAACAAGATATTTCTCTGCAAACCATCAAAAAGTGGCTCGGCGATAATCCGCGCCAAGCACAGGTAATTAAAAACAAAAACCCCAGTTACATATTTTTTACTTTACGCCAAGATATAGAGCAGGGACCGAGAGGATCACTCAATGTGCCCTTAACACCCGAGCGCTCAGTGGCGGTCGATAGAAGTATTATTCCCTTGGGTAGCCCACTGTGGCTAGATACCCAGTTGCCACAGAGCAACCAGGCTTATCGACGGCTGGTTTTTTCTCAAGATACGGGGGGCGCGATCAATGGCCCAGTACGCGCTGACATCTTTTTTGGCCGAGGTGAGCGTGCTGAAGCACTAGCTGGCGAGATGAAACAGCAGGGAACTATTTTTATATTACTGCCCAAGTAAGTGACAGCATTTTACTGAGATCAACAGATAAGCGGATGAATCCCTAAAAGCCTCAAACATAAGGAGCTAAACACATGCCTGCCGTTGGGCACTTATTGTAACAAATGAGAGAATTCAACATTTGCGAAAAGCATTTACCACATAGCCTTCGACCATTGCTGCAACTTGACCTGCAGGCCAGCATTTCATTGCATGGCAAGCCCCTGGTCGAAAAAATCATGACAAGGGCGTACCCTTTGAGGATACATACGACAAGCGTCTGCGAGAGTGGATGGGGGGGCCTGAAGCTATTTCCTATGCTGTACAAAAGGTTGCAGTCACCCTCTGCCAATGGGATTTTATTATCTAGGCACCGGGAAATTTGGAGATTTACCGCCACGTCCTAAACATGAAATTGCCGGTTGCAGGCAATTGCTCGCGTTTTCCCCAGCCTAGAAATGAAGTTCGTCATCGGTCGATTTTCACAGAACTATCACTTTGCTGGCACCAGTGTTGCAGCCACTGCAACGAATCAAAACATAGCAGGGTGATTGGCCTGCGCTGGTGCCATTACCCCAGCCAAGCCTAAGAAACAATATCTGGCTGAAAAAAACCCTTGATTTGAAAAATAATTATTAGCATCGCTGTTCAACACTGTCGTAGATATACTGGCTAAAGGATGGTTATCATTTTTACCGACCATTTGAATGGACCAATAATCAATCTAATAACTCAATATCCAAACAATTTAATAAGTTCAACGCCTCAAAGCGACTAAATTTAGCGCGACTAATGTCATTGTGCTGAAAGTTTATATTGTAATTGACCGCCTCCGCAAAATTGACGCCACTGAGGTTAGTGTTGGTAAAGATACTACCGCTTAAGTCGCTGTGTGAAAAATCACCGCCATTGAAGTCACCCTCCCTAAAGTCGACCTCTAACGCGCGACACTCTATTAGTTTAAGTCCCTGTAATTTCAACGCGAAAAAACTACTGTCATTTAGAATGCAAGTTTCAAACTTGAGTAAATTATCCAATACAATACTGGGCCACTGTGCTTTTCCCCAGTCGATGCCGAGCATTTTACTGGCTTTAAAGCTCACTTCATTAAAATGACAGCGCGGGAACTGCGCTAGACTGAAATTACAGTGGTTAAAATCACACTCGACAAACCGACAGCGCTGAAGAACAACTTGGCTAAAATCACAGTTATCAAAACGACAGTCCTCAAAACTCATATCACTGAGCGTTTCACCCCGAAAATCTAACTCTTTAAATTGAGCGCCATAGTAGTCTTGTTGATCAAATGCTGCGCGTTTCGCCATGGTTATTCTTCATTCTCTATTGTTCAAGTGAACCAAAATTCGGCAGTTGAATCACGAAAGTAAGCACAAGCTCTTGATGCACTTAGAAAACCATAAAATATTTTCATCACCAATAAGGTGACCACAAAATTTTCTAATTTGCTATGCACACCAATATCTTGCACTCCTTTTTCGCGCTCAATCGCCGAATCTAGGTTGATAGACTAAGCTATTGATTTTTCTGCATAGTCACCGGGTACTCGTACCCAACCTTCCATCAACACTCGGGCACTGCGACCCATCACTACTTTATCCACTCGCCAATCACCATCACTAACGCTGGCCTCAGCCCCGACTAATAATGTGCCTGAAGGGTGACCGAAAGTGACTTCACTACCGGCAGCTTTACCCGTCGCCAAATTGACTAAGGTGCCATCAATGGCGGCGGCGGTGCCGATGGCAACCGCAGCAGTACCCATCATGGCATGGTGCAACTTACCCATCGACAGGGCGCGAACTGATAAGTCGATCGCCGTGGCGCTAATTTGTTTACCACTGGAACTGATGTAAGTTTTCGCCTTGGCGACAAAGGCAACTTTGGGGGTGTGCTGTCTGGTTTTTGCCTCCGACAACTCTGTAATCAAACCCATTTTAAGCGCGCCATAACTGCGAATCAATTCAAATTTAGCCAGCACTTCAGTATCATTATTAATGTCATCTTGAGTTTCGATACCGCTAAAACCTAAATCTTCGGCATTGATGAAAATCGTCGGTATGCCCGCTGTAATCATGGTCGCCGCAAAAGTCCCCACCCCTGGCACGGTTAATTGATCCACTAGGTTGCCAGTAGGGAACATCGCCCCCTCCCCCGCTGGGTTTAAAAATTCAATGTCAATCTTAGCCGCTGGAAAAGTCACCCCATCTAAGCAAAAATCACCGGTCTCCTGTACTTCACCGTTGCAGATCGGGACATGAGCAATGATGGTTTTTTGAATATTCACTTGCCAAATACGAATCACCGCCACGCCATTTTGTGGAATGCGCCGTGTATCGACCAAGCCACCACTAATCGCAAACGCCCCCACCGCTGCCGTTAGATTGCCACAGTTACCACTGTAATCGACAAAGGGCTGATCGATAGCCACTTGCCCGAACAGGTAGTCCACATCGTGATCATCCTTGCTACTGCGCTCTAAGATGACCACTTTACTGGTACTTGAGGTCGCCCCTCCCATGCCATCGGTCTGCTTGGTATAAGGATCTGGGCTGCCAATCACCCGCAGCAATAGTGCATCTCGATTTGCGCCAGCGACTTGTGCTGCCTCGGGCAGGTCTTGCATCCGAAAAAACACACCTTTACTGGTTCCCCCGCGCATATAGGTAGCGGGGATTTTTATTTGTGCACTCTGGGCCATGGCCGTTAATTCCTGTTAGTCAATATAAGGTAGGTAGTGATTAATTATTGGAGGACGCTAAAAAATCTTGAGCAAAACGCTGTAATACACCCCCTGCCTGATAGATAGAGAGCTCTTCTGCAGTATCAATGCGACAGATAACCGCAGTTGTCACTACCTCACCATTTTTGCGGGTCATGACTAGATTCAGCTCTGCGCCAGGGCTAGGGTCACCTTGCACTTCGTAGAGTTCACTGCCATCTATACCCAGTGTATGGCGATTCTCTGCCGCTTTAAACTCCAGCGGTAATACCCCCATACCGACTAAATTGGTACGATGGATACGCTCAAATCCTTCGGCGACTATGACTTCTACACCGGCCAAGCGCACCCCTTTTGCCGCCCAGTCCCGCGAACTGCCCTGTCCATAATCGGCTCCGGCGATAATAATCAATGGCTGCTTGCGTGCCATATAAATTTCTATTGCCTCCCACATGCGCGAGACTTTAGCTTCAGGTTCTATACGGGTCAGTGATCCCTGCACTACTTGCCCATCCTCTTTAACCATTTCATTAAACAGTTTTGGATTGGCAAAGGTGGCACGCTGAGCCGTTAAGTGATCCCCTCTGTGAGTTGCATAAGAGTTAAAATCTACCTCGGGCAAACCCATTTTATCCAGATAGGCACCCGCTGCACTTTCAATCATGATCGCATTGGAGGGCGATAGGTGATCGGTGGTAATATTATCGCCCAATACGGCTAATGGGCGCATGCCCTTGAGTGAGCGCTTGGCCAGTGCCCCCTCCCAATAGGGAGGACGTCTAATATAGGTGCTCTGTTCGCGCCACTGGTATTGCGGGTCTACCTGCTTCTTTACCTTGCCGGTTAAATCAAACATCGGGATATACACACTGCGAAACTGCTCCGGCTTGACGCTGCGCTTTAACACCGCGTTAATTTCCTCATCACTGGGCCACAGATCCTTGAGCCTGATGTCATTGCCCTGTGCATCGATGCCCAATACATCTTTCTCAATATCAAATCTAATCGTACCGGCGATAGCGTAGGCGACCACGAGCGGAGGTGAAGCTAAAAATGCCTCGCTGGCATTGGGATGAATGCGACCGTCAAAATTACGATTGCCTGACAATACTGCTGTGGCATATAGGTCTCGGTCGACTATTTCCTGTTTTATTTCTGGATCTAGAGCACCACTCATGCCGTTACAGGAAGTACAGGCAAACCCGACGATGCCAAATCCCATCTCTTCTAATTCACTGAGTAAACCCGCTTCTGCTAAGTACAAACTGACGGTTTTTGAACCCGGTGCCAGGGAGGTTTTCACCCAGGCCTTACGAGTCAAACCTGCGGCATTGGCATTGCGCGCCAATAAACCTGCGGCAATCATATTGCGGGGGTTACTGGTATTCGTACAGCTGGTGATAGCGGCAATAATCACCGCGCCATCGGGCATTTTATCGGTTTCATGGTCGATAGTGCCGGCGATACCTCGCGCCGCGAGTTCAGAGACTGGCACCACATTGTGGGGATTTGAAGGCCCGGCGATATTTCGTGCCACGCTGGACAAATCAAAGCTCAAGACGCGCTCATATTCAGCATCGACCATATCTTCAGCCCACAGACCAGTCTGCTTAGCATAGGTTTCAACCAATTTAACTTGTTCATCTTCACGCCCAGTGAGCGTTAAGTAGTCGATGGTATTAGCATCTATATAGAACATTGCCGCAGTGGCACCGAATTCCGGCGTCATATTGGAAATGGTGGCCCTATCCCCCAAGGTTAAATTAGTCGCGCCCTCGCCATAAAACTCTAGATGACTTGAAACTACCTTTTGCTCACGTAAATATTTGGTCAGACTCAAGACAATGTCGGTAGCGGTAATGCCTGGTGCTGCTGATCCGGTCAGCTCCACCCCTATCACTTCGGGGAAACGCATGTAAGAAGCCCTACCCAACATCACGCTCTCAGCCTCTAAACCACCCACGCCGATCGCTATAACACCCAGTGCATCTACCATCGGAGTATGACTATCGGTACCCACTAAGGTATCGGGAAAAGCCACGCCGTCTACCGCTTGAATCACCGGCGACATCCGCTCTAAATTAATCTGATGCAAAATACCGTTGCCCGGCGGAATCACATCTACATTATCAAAGGCTTCTTTAGTCCAATTAATAAAGTGAAAACGGTCGTCGTTGCGCCGATCTTCTATCGCTCTATTTTTATCAAAGGCATCGGTTTCAAAGCCCGCATGCTCTACCGCTAAAGAGTGATCGACGACCAACTGTGTCGGTACCACTGGGTTCACTTTTGACGGATCTCCCCCCTGTTCGGCGATCGCATCGCGCAACCCAGCCAAATCTACCAGTGCTGTCTGACCCAATATGTCGTGACAGACTACTCTCGCAGGGTACCAGGGAAAATCAATCTCGCTCTTCTTGCCAATGATCTGCTGTAGACAAAGCGTCAATTGTTGCGGATCACAGCGACGCACTAGGTTTTCAGCGAGGATCTTAGCGGTGTAAGACATTTTTCGATAGGCACCCGCTTCAATGGCTTCAATCGCGGCACAAGTATCATAGTACTCAAGTGCAGTACCCGGCAATGCTGTACGGTATAAACTGTTCATGGTGGTTTCCAAGATAAGACCACACAGTCACTCAATTGACGGCATGGCCCCTTTTATTATTGAGCTAGAATCTAGGGCTCGCAAGATTCAATAAGCTGAGTTCTTTTAAGGGCGATCTGCCAAGGCCACCCAAGTGGTATTTTCTGGACCGATGTAGTCAGCCGAGGGGCGAATGATACGATTGTTGGCACGCTGTTCCATGACATGGGCTGTCCAACCTGACACCCTCGAACAAACAAAGATAGGGGTAAATAGTTTAGTGGCAATGTCCATATAGTTATAAGCCGACGCATGGAAAAAATCTGCGTTACAAAATAACTTTTTCTCGCGCCACATCACCGCTTCGACGCGTTCTGAGATATCGTATAGGTTGGAGTCTCCAGCCTCTTGTGACAAGCGTTTGGACCACTTCTTAATGATGGCATTACGCGGATCACTGGTGCGATAAACAGCATGCCCAAAGCCCATTATTTTGTCTTTACGGGCCAGCATATCCATCACTTGTCGCTCGGCATTCTCCGCATCATCCATGTTTTCAATCATATCCATCGCCGCCTCATTGGCACCACCATGCAGGGGACCGCGTAAAGTGCCAATCGCGGTACTAACGCATGAGTGTATATCCGAAAGAGTCGAGGCACAGACTCTAGCGGCAAATGTCGACGCATTAAATTCATGCTCAGCATACAGAATCAAGGAGGCATTCATTACCTGCTCATGCAGCTCACTGGGTTTTTTATCTTGTAATAGCGCTAAAAAATGGCCGCCAATTGAATCGATATCGGGAGCGAGGGTATCGATACGTACCCCCTCATGACTGAAACGATACCAGTAGCAGATAATCGACGGAAATATCGCCAACATCCGTTCAATGTGTGAGGTCTGCTCAGAAAAATCCGCTTCGGTTTCAAGATTACCCAGCATAGAACAGCCGGTGCGTAATACATCCATCGGGTGTGCTGTTTTAGGAATATTCTCCAGCACTGTTTTTAACGCCTGGGGTAAGCTTCTCAGCGCTTTTAAGCGTTCAATATAGGCTGATAATTCTGCTTTATTGGGTAATTTACCATTCATTAACAGATAGCTAACTTCTTCAAACTTGGCTTTATCGGCCAATTCTGCCATATCGTAGCCTCGATAAGTCAAGCCGGCACCTGTTTGACCTACGGTGCACAGTGCTGTCTCTCCGGCAGATTGACCACGCAGACCCGCCCCTGATAATTTTTTTGTATCCGCCATATTAGACTCCAATACTAGGTAATATAAATGTGAGGCCTCAGATAACTTACCCAAAGGGCATGATAACTACGCTCGGTAATACGGCGTTAAAAACCGACTCAATATGCTCATTTACACCAGTAATACCCAAAAAGAGGGCACACTGACTTCGCTATTTCGCCGATTTTTGCCTTGTCTTACCTTCGCTCGTCACGTTATGCTAAGTTCCTAATGAAATTATTTTTGTTGTTTTTCGCGCGCAAACAAGGCGTCGAGTTTTTGTTCGAAATCGTGGTAATTAAGAAAGTCGTATAACTCCATCCTGGTTTGCATAGAATCTATCACGGCTTTTTGGTCACCATCGGTTAATAGGGTTTGATAAACATTGAGTGCCGCCTTATTGGCTGCTCTAAAGGCAGACAGTGGATATAACACCATCGTCGCGCCATGCGCTGCTAACTCTTCTTTATTAAACAGTGGAGTCGCGCCAAATTCGGTAATATTTGCCAGTAAATGTCGGCCATCAATGCCCTTGGAAAATGCCGCGTAGTCCTCAAGTGTATGTACCGCCTCAGCAAAGATGCCATCGGCTCCCGCCTCTAGGCAGGCCTGTGCTCTATCGACAGCCGCATTAAGACCCTCCATTTGGAAGGCATCAGTTCTCGCGATGATGAAAAAGTCAGCGTCGGTTTTAGCATCTACCGCCGCTTTCACCCGATCAACCATTTCGCTTAAACTGACTATTTCTTTGTTGGGCCGGTGTCCACAGCGCTTTTGTGCAATTTGATCTTCTAGATGTACTGCTGCCGCCCCCGCTTTTTGCATCTCTTTAATCGTGCGGCCAATGTTAAATGCCCCGCCCCAACCAGTGTCGATATCCACTAGTAGTGGAGTTTCTACCGCACTGCTGATACGGCGCACATCTTCTAGCACATCGTTCATCGACGTCATGCCTAAATCGGGCAACCCATAAGAGGCGTTGGCGACGCCAGCACCAGAGACATAAATAGCACTGTGGCCAACTTGTTCAGCCATCATGGCGTGATATGCATTGATCGTACCGACGATTTGTAGCGGTGAGTTATCCGCTAATACTCGGCGAAAGCGGGCACCCGCTGTAATAGATGTCATGTTTGCTCCTAGAAAATAAACTATGAATTTAGGCCTTGAGCGGTCAGAAAAATCAAATAAAATCAAAAATAGTTGATCTTTGATCACTCAATTAAAAAGATAATAAATGTTAAGACTCTAATTTTTGTTCGATATTTACCCTGGCAGCACTGATGTGTCTGCGCATAAGAATTTCTGCTAACTCTGGGTCGCGCGCTTCAATGGCATCCACTATTTGACGATGCTCTTTGAGTGCTCGTACTGGGCGCGAGCTAGCAACACTAAACTGATAGCGATACATACGCACTAAATGGTATAAATCACTGCCGAGCAGTTCGAGCATTTTCTCGTTTTGGCTGCCCTTCACTATCCGATAGTGAAAATCTAGGTCACCCTCTTTTTGGAAGTATGCCAAACCGTCCAACTCGACAATCGACTCTTCATGACGATCTAATAAAGAGCGTAAATCATCAATTTCTTCCTGCGACATATGAAGGGCCGCTAAGCGTGCGGCCATACCCTCAAGCGCTTCTCTAACCCTATAAATTTCAATAAGTTCTTTGGCACTTAGCTGTACGACACGCGCGCCAACATGTGGTTTCAATTCCACTAAGCGCAAACCTTCTAAACGTCTTATCGCCTCGCGCAACGGACCCCTACTAATACCATATTGACGCGCCAGTTCAGGCTCACTGATTTTAGTTCCTGGGGCCAATTCACCTTTAACGATTGCCGTAACTAACATATCCATTACATTTGCAGCTAAGGTTTTATCGGCGTTAAAGCTTTTCGCTTTACTCGCTTTGACTGGGTATGGATGCTGATTTTCTATGTCCGCTTGTTTATTCACAATTCACCTTGACGTTATTCCATAAAAAATAACAGATTGTCGACAATATTAAATCAAAGGTACACCCGTTTTCTTAGATGGTCAACCTTTGACGAATAAATTGTCGACAATATTTCATAATTAACCGAGTAATTAACCGAATATCAGCATATTGAGCCTAGGTTGTTAACAAAACGTAAAAATGACAACGTTAGCGTAACCCAGCAAAACTTCGGGTGTTAACACTTTTTATTAATGACGGGGGGGAGACTGAAATGCAACTGAAAAAATTATTGAACCGGAACTGCCAACTACTCAGAGCATACAGGCCAGACATTCAAAAAGTTCCTTTATTGGCGAGGCATCAAAGATGCGAACGATTAAGGTTAGTCGCTCATAAATCTCTTGAATATTAGGTGCAAAGACTCATATAGCGACCTGCAGAAATATACCCGTAGCGCGCAGTTATCAATGATTAGGGTTAGGGTTAGGGTTAGGGTTAGAGATGCTCGATACTAGAGATGGGCTTTTATGGGTCATGCATAATAACCACATCCAACACTAAGCAAGTAAACCAGCCAGCCCATAAAGCAGACATGCTGCTGGATGGGCACCAGTTAAAAGAGCAGCGCTTGATCAATGATACTTGCTTCAAACAGGGAGCATCGGTGACCCGCTATGCAAGCCAATACTTGTATTGCGCTAAACACGAGACAGCTATTAGCCTACTTTTTTAATTAAAGCTTAACTTCTTAGTCAAAGACCAGTATCTCAATATCAAAACAATGGCGACAAAGACTAAACCCGCAGCTAATCCTAACCACACTCCTACACCGCGTAGATCAAAGACAAAACCCAACAGATATGCTGTAGGCATTCCCACCAACCAATAGCCGACTATAGCTATATACATCGGTAGTTTTGTATCGTTAATGCCTCGCAACGCTGCAGCTGCAACCACTTGCCCACCGTCTGCCAATTGAAATAGCGACACAATAAACAGATAACTCACCGCATAATTAATTGCCGTCATATTTGTGGACACACTGGGATCTAAAAACAAATATACCAGTGGATAGGGAAAAACCGAAAATAGAATTAAGGTCGAGAACATAAAGCCTACGCCTAACGCTATTGATACCCAGCCCGCTATTATCACGCCTTTTTTATCTTGCGCACCATAACTGTAACCTACTCTAATAGTGGTGGCATTGGACAGACCTAGCGGAATCATAAAGGCAATAGCAGCAATTTGTAGAGCGACCGCGTGTCCTGCCAGCTCCGAAGTGCCTAACCACCCCATAAATATTGCAGCAATCGAGAACAATCCTGCTTCTGCCGCGATCATCAAGCCAACGGGAGCGCCGAGTGCGAAAATTTTAGCAAAAATCTGCCAGTCAGGCTTATAAATCCTCACTAAAATGTCATACTTTTTATACCGATGATGGGTCAACACATAACTTAATAAAGCGAGAAACATAAAACTATTAACGATGGTAGTACTGATACCTGCCCCTTTAAGACCTAGGGCGGGCAGACCAAAATTACCAAACATTAAACCGTAATTGCCCAGTGCATTTAAGATGATAGCAACGATGGTTATTTTTAAGATAACCTTAGTATCACTGTGCGCTGATACAAAATTTCGCAATACGAAAAACAAAAACGCAGGCAGTAGATGCCAGGCAGCAGTACTCATGTAGTCTTCTGCGAGTATTGCAATGGATACATCTAAGTTGAGGAAGATGATAATTGTTTTAATTTGCAATAAAAATGGAATGCTTAACACACTGATTAGTACTGCCACCCACAAACCCTGTCGTGTGGTATGTCGTATCGCTGTCAAGTTATCAGTGGCTAGATTTTGCGCCACTAAAGGTGTGATGACACTTAACAACCCTATTCCCGCTAATAGAATTGGATGCAGGATGGCAGTTGATAAAGTGCCGGCAGCTAAGTAGCTCGGGCCCAACCACCCCATCATAATAACGTCGGTGGTATTGATCGCTATCACCGCTAACTGCGCAATAATAAGCGGCCAGGCCAAGGTAAATGTTTTGACTAATTCGAGGTAGTTATCGCTGGATCGACCTAGTGAATGATTTTTCAATTGAAACTCCGCACCACGCCCGCTCATCTGTGGTTAATATGTTAATAGCTTTTAGGTATTTAATGGATTCGGAAAAATAATAAGATAGTTGTCTTAGAGGTACTGCACTTAATAATATAAATTAAAGGGAATTAATGTGCAGCCACCATACTCTTAATAATCACAATGGACAAACTAAAAAAAAAACTCTAATATCTCTGCCTAATTGTCGATAAACGTTTGGTATGCTTAATAATATCCGTAAAATATCGACTCTGTGAAGTTCAGCAAAATAAAAAATACTAACACTGCAAAGATTATTATCAACTTGTTTCATAATGGTTATCATGCACTGTTTGAAAAAACAAAAATTACAATTATTTATAATTTGAGGATCGATCATGTTATCACTCGTCGCCAATATAAGCCGCTCTACTAGCTATTGGTTTTTAATTTTCCTCATGGCGCTTTCCCTAGAGCTTATTGCTCTCTATTTCCAGTATCAGTTAGGTTATGGTCCCTGCGTACTCTGTGTAGAAATAAGGGCACTGGTATTCGCCGTCATGCTCATTGCCCTGGTTGCAATGTTGCTCTGTCAATATAGATTAATCGCAAATCTAATGAATTTAGCACTGAGCGGAGCGGGTGCAGCACTTTACTTAAAGTCAGATTTATTATTGAGAATAGAGCGTAATCAAGTTGAAAGCACCTGTGGATTCAAAGCAGATTTTCCTCAGTGGTTACCTTTGGATCAATGGCTACCTGCTGTTTTTGAACCTTGGGAAGCTTGTGGTTACACACCCATGTTGTGGCTTGATATCACCATGGCCGAAGCCTTAATCTACTGTTCGATAGCCATCACTCTGTTGGGGTTAATCAGCCTATTTATCAATGTTGCATTCGGTAGGAAAAAAGACAAACTAGAACTTTTTGCTAAAAACCTGTAATAATGGCCTTCGCAACCTCGACGTAAATATTCATAGCTAACCCCCCTTTGTCAAGCGGGATCATTCTCGTCAATAAACTGATTCTCCAAGGCTGGAGAATCAGTAGACTTTACCTATTCAATCCCTATGATTCCTCTTTGACGTTTGTCTCCTCACTGGGGCGACACTCTTGTTCAACCTCGGTTAATGACTCCGTACTATACAAGGCACTTTTAGTATAACCTACATGTAAATTCCGTAAAAAAACCATAATCACCGCCGCTACCGGCAATGCTATCAATATTCCAATAAAACCAAACAATTGACCACCCGCCATAATAGCAAAGATAACCGCCACCGGATGTAAACCAATTTTATCACCCACCATCAAAGGGGTTAATACCATCCCCTCTAGGGCCTGACCGATCATAAAGACCAAACTAACCCAGATGAGTATACTTGGATCATTAAACTGTACGATAGCAGCTGCAAAAGCCGCTACTATACCGACAAAGAAACCCATATAGGGCACTACGCTAGCTATTCCCGCTATCATGCCGACTATCAATGCCAAATTTAAGCCAATTATCCACAATCCTAGTGTGTAAATACTGCCAAGCGCCAACATCACCATCAGTTGACCTTTCACAAAAGCCCCTAAAACCTCATCACACTCAAG
>JABSRA010000026.1 GCA_013215445.1 Oceanospirillaceae bacterium | reverse complement strand
GATTGTTGTTGTTTTATTTTTTTTATTTGTTTGTTTGATGATGTTTTAGCCAGATTTCGGCTTGATTTCGCTACCTTAATTTTTTTCGATGCGGATGTTGTGTCTCTTTTTGCAGACGTAGATTCGCTATTATTAAGCGTAGTCGCTTTGTTTAGAGACACTTTTTGATGTTGTTTAGAAGCTGATGTTTTCAACAATTGTCCCGTATAAATAATATAGTTATTATTTATATTATTTTCCCTAGCCAACTGTTTAAAGTCCAACCCATATTTCCAGGCAATTGAATACAAAGTATCCCCTGAGCGCACTCTATAATTATTGGGAGAGATGGCCGTTATTCTTTTAGAGTTACTCTGTACGGCCCCTATAGAGCGGTGGTTTCTAGATGAAATATCACTGACGGGAGCATAACCGGTAGAGCAGGCCGATAATAACAATAGCAGAATGAGGGCGACGGAAAATTTGCCACAGCTTAAATGGCCCATTATGTATGTTCAAATCCGTGTCTGGTGTTTGCTAGGAAATTAATATCCAGCCTCCTAAACTTATAAATTTATTTACTATTCACCTTATCCAAACAAAGTACTAGCGCGCCACCTGCTAAGGCAAGTAAAACCACGTTCAAAAACTGCGCATCCATTGTTGTCAGTGTCTGATAATTAAAAGGTGAGATGTTTTGCTGTAAGTCCGCCACCCGCTCTGAGTGACTATTCAACCTGGTACTCAGTGTTTCTTTCCAGGGCCATACTTTATTCAGTGAACCTAATAAGAACCCAGTCAGTAACGCCATAGTGAAATTTTTATATTGGCTAAACAACCAGTTGAGCACTCTTGAAAAACTCAACAACCCGGCGGCACAACCTATGGCAAACACGCTGATGACGATTAAGTCAAAAGCCTTTAAAGCACCGAGTATATGACTGTACAAACCTAGCATCAACAGAATAAAAGCACCCGAAATGCCCGGTAATATCATCGCGCAAATGGCCAACATGCCTGCAAAAAAAACATTCCATAAACTGGGGTCAACGACCGTAGCGCTCATACCCGTGAGCAGGTAAGACAAAACCGCGCCCAACACAAATAGACCTATGGATTTTGCACTCCACTGTTCAATGCTCTTCGCTAGAACTATACTCGAAGCTAAGATTAAGCCGAAAAAGAAACCCCAGAGTTGCTCAGGGTGCGCGCTGAGCAAAAAGAGCACCAGATTGGACAATAGTACAATACTGGTGAGCATGCCAACTAACAATACGGTCAAAAAGCTACCGTTAATATAACCCCAAAAAGCCACTATTCCCTGACGGTACAATACTTTTAAAGCTAAGGGTCCCAACTTGCTCAGCGTCTCTATCAACTCTTGATAAATGCCCGTGATGAACGCCACTGTGCCACCGGAGACACCCGGCACTGCATCCGCGGCTCCCATCATAATCCCCTTGGCAAACAAATTGATAAAATCTCTTTTATTACGCTGCAATTAAACCTCTGCTTAAATTTATTTGAGTCTTTCTAAGCCGTGTCCATCCAGCCACACATGCCTACTGCAAACTCACTGTTTTTGGATCAAAACTAACTAATAACGCCGGAGAGTAACGGCACAAAATTCACGGCTTCAACAATGGTCGTTTCACAGTGGTTTGCCGATTTTTTAACGATCTTTTTCAATTGTTGACTCTGATTTCCCCCCACCGGTATCACCAGTGTCCCGCCAATGGCCAATTGCTCAATCAGCTCACTGGGCACCACATCAGGCGCCGCAGTCACCAAAATGGCATCGAAGGGGGCTCTATCCTTTAATCCCATACCGCCATCACTGTGCAGTAGTTGCACATTAGTTAACTGCAATGCCTGGAGCCTTATTTTAGCTCTATCTTGCAGCGGTTTAATCCTTTCGACAGAAAATACCTTACCCACTAACTGCGCCAAAATGGCGGTTTGATAGCCTGATCCGGTGCCTACTTCAAGCACCTTATGCAACGGTTTATCACCGAGCAGTATCTCTGTCATTTTAGCGACGATATAGGGCTGTGAAATAGTTTGATTATAGCCAATTGGCAGCGCATTATTTTCATAGGCTCCGTGAGCCAACGCCTCATCGATGAAAATATGACGCGGTGTACTACGCATAGCGCTGAGTACTCTTTGTGAAACAATCCCCTGCTCTTGTAAACTAACGACTAACCTATCCCTGGCTCGCTGTGATGTCATACCTGAACCACGCAAATTAAATTGCTCAGCCACTAAATATTCTCCAACCAATCTTCTAAATTATTCATGACTACATAGTGTGTCATATCAAAATGCACCGGCGTTATCGAAACATAGCCGTGCTCAATTGCGTAAAAATCAGTGCCGGGGCCATTATCAATGGCCGTCCCTACACCGGCAATCCAATGCCGTACTTCACCCCTTGGATCTGTGCACTCAATAGGCGTTTGTGATACCGCTCTGTGTCCCAATCGGGTTACATGGATGCCTTTTATTTCTGCCAGAGGTAAATCTGGCACGTTGACGTTAAGCATCGTTCGCGGCGCTACTTTAAGGGAGGTTAATTTTAAGATTAAATTTTTAGCAATAGCAGCTCCACTGGCAAAATGACTGGGATGAGCAGCTGCCATAGAAATGGCGATGCCTGGCAGCCCTAAAGTGCGTCCCTCCATAGCAGCCGCCACTGTGCCAGAATAAAGCACATCATCACCTAAGTTTGCACCGGCGTTAATCCCTGAGACAACCACTTCAGGTATCACTCCAAAAATACCCGCGACCCCTAAATTAACACAATCTGTGGGCGTACCATCGATACTAATATAACCGTTAGGATGGACATAAGAACTCAGTGGCTTATCTAAGGTTAACGCATTACTCGCCGCAGATTTATCACGATCTGGGGCTATTACTTGTACTTTAGCAATGCATTTTAGCTCTTCTGCCAACGCTTCAAGGCCCGGGGCTTTAACCCCGTCATCGTTTGAAACCAAAATTTGCATCATATGGCCCGTCCCTGCGAGTACTGGCATAATTCTCTTAAAACACTGGTCGCAAAAGACCCTGGAGGCAGTTCAAAGGATACTTCCCAAACCCCTGGTTCAATACAAACAGAAGTGAGCTGTTTAGGTAGCAGACGCAACGAGCGCCGATCTTGAGATAAACCTCGATGTTCCAGCCGTTCAGCGATGTCGGTATAGGGCTCTAACAACTCGTTTTCCCAGCGCTGTGCTTCCTCCCCAACCAGTGAGCGACCCCGGCCCCACAATGGCCCGGTTAAATGTAAATCTTGGCGCTGCATTCTCTCGGTCAGAGCGACTATATCATCCACTTGAAAATGACTTTTACTGCCGTCCAACATCACCACGTCGCCGGGCATAATCTTCAGCCAATGACCCTGTTCTATACGCTGCGACAAAACATGGTTAAATATCCAAGAGCGTACCGCTGAAATATACAATCCTTTTTTGGTCCGGTTGCGCTCTTTAAATTCGTCTTTTAATAAGGCGATACCACGCTGTAAATTTGCCCCATTAATTCCAAAACGCTGTTCCCCAAAATAATTGGGGACCCCTTGCTCGATGAGCGCTAGGCGCTGCGCTAAATACTTATCGTCGCTAACATTTCTCAACACCAAACTAAACTTGTTACCTTTTAGCGCACCTGTGCGTAATTTTCGACTGTGTTTTTTCACCTCTAGCACTTTAATGCTCTCGGTATTAAAGGCCTCGATAGAAATATTTTTAACGCCTGGCAAACAGACACTAAACCATTGTTGAGTAATGGCATGTCTATCTTTCTTGCCTGCATAACCTATTTCTTTACTGGTAACAGCAAAATAGCTCGCCAATTGCTGAGCAACCCAATCGGTATTTTCACCATTTTTCTCAATATTGAAATAGAAATGCTCTCCCTCGCCATCGGGATCAAAGGCTGACAGCTCTGTGACCTGAAAATCTTCATTGTTAGTTCTTATTTGCGCGCTGCACGTTGGCGCTCCATATAAGAATTGGTAGTCAGTCGGATATGTATTCATTGATCAACTCTAGCCCTATAAACAAAAATTTTATTACTTGGTTGTATCGATTAACTGGTAAAAGGTTTCATTGGGTTTCACCATACCAAGCTCACTTCTGGCGCGTTCTTCTATTGCTACTAAACCCTTGCGTAAGTCCTTCACCTCTGCCTCTAATTGGTGGTTGCGCAACAATAACTTATCATTCTGGGCATTCTGCTCTTCAATATCAGCACGTAGCGCCGATAATTCGAGCAAATTAGACTCACCAAACCATATTCTGAACTGTAGCACGGACAATAGTATTAATAGTGATAGCAACAATACTCTATACATTTAGCTCCTAGCGTAGATCAGAATATTAACAGAGATCAAGTGTAAGGTTTCTGCAGCAAAAAACCACTGCTCTTTGGCATTCCATGCAGGGACGCAGCTACTTAGAATTTGTCGGGAACAAAATTCTGCCATGCCACCGCACTATACCGTACATCCTGTACATAAAAGGGAGCTATTGCTCCCCTCGTTTTATCACTTAATAAAAGTCAATAACGATTGGTTATTGACCTTTTATTTCAGACAAACCATTGTAAACTGCTTTATCACCTAACTCTTCAGTAATGCGTAGTAAGCGATTGTACTTGGCTACACGATCAGAGCGAGACAGAGAGCCGGTTTTAATTTGACCGGCAGCAGTACCTACCGCTAAATCGGCAATAGTGGTATCTTCGGTTTCACCTGAACGATGAGAAATAACCACGGTAAAACCAGCATCTTTGGCCATTTTAATCGCATCTAAAGTTTCTGAAAGAGAACCGATTTGATTAAATTTTATCAAGATCGAGTTGCCAATATTTTGCTCGATACCGCGCTGTAAAATTTTAGTATTAGTGACAAACAAGTCATCGCCAACTAACTGCACTTTATCGCCAATCTTGCGCGTTAGTGTCGCCCAGCCTTCCCAGTCAGACTCGTCCATCCCGTCTTCAATAGAGAGGATCGGGTAGTTTGCCGCGAGATCGACCAAATAGTCCGTAAACTCATCTGAATCAAATGATTTATTGTCGCCACTTAAATGGTATTTCCCCTCAGAGTAAAACTCGGAGGCTGCACAATCGAGTGCCAAAGTAACATCTTTGCCCAACTCATAACCGGCATTCGACACCGCTTCTTTAATCACCACTAACGCTTCTTCATTAGACGCTAAATTTGGCGCAAAACCACCTTCATCACCTACTGTTGTATTTAAACCGCGCTTGGTTAATACCGTTTTCAACGCATGAAAAATTTCAGCACCACAGCGCAGCGCCTCTGGGAAATTATCAAAATTAACCGGTTGTACCATGAATTCTTGAATATCGATATTATTATCAGCGTGTTCACCACCGTTAATGATATTCATCATAGGAACAGGAATTGAATATTCTCCTGGAGTATTATTCAAATCGGCAATGTGTGCGTACAGTGGCACTTTTTTATGTACTGCAGCCGCTTTGGCCGCCGCGAGAGACACTGCGAGTATCGCATTAGCCCCTAGGTTTTCTTTGTTTTCGGTACCGTCTAACGCCAGCATTTTATTATCTAAAGCACGTTGATCTAAGGCATCCATACCCATTAACGCATCGCTAATAGGACCGTTAACTGCCGCTACTGCTTTTAAAACACCCTTGCCTAGATAGCGGGATTTATCACCGTCACGCAGCTCTAAAGCTTCTCTTGATCCAGTTGATGCGCCAGAGGGTGCGCAGGCCGTACCAAATGCGCCGCTCGCTAATATCACATCGGCTTCAATGGTGGGATTTCCTCTTGAATCTAAAACTTCTCTCGCATGAATCTTCGCTATAAGCGCCATTTTTTACTCCTACGTTAGCCACAAAAAAAGTCGCTAAACATTCATTAAAAATCACTCGCTCTTTACAAACTAAACCCTTAGCTTTCATTTTCTAAGATGTATTAAGTGTTGTCGGCAGCTTTGATACCGTTCATCCTGTTAATAGAAGCTCTATGGCGTCTTATTTTGCTACTGGGTGTGTCTAACCCGAATATTGCACCCAATTGCTCGTGCCCTAGCTTGCTCCTTGTTTTTACTGACTTTTCTTTCTCAATCAACCGGACGTACCAGTCCGGCGCTCAATCGAAAAAAAGCCTGTAAAAACAACTAACGGCGCTATCATCACGGCATTGCATGCAATATCCGGGCTAAGAACACAAATCACTTTGCCGCTGGCACAGCGACTCGGCATTATCTAACATTGGCAAGCAATTTACTATATATCGCCCTGCGAAGTGCCAGTATACCGGACAAAATTAAGGAGCCAATGGCTCCTTAATTTTATATTTCTCTATCGATCTATACTTCGCTCTGACGCTTTTGCTCCGCCAACGCAGCTTCGATGAAACCGGTAAACAGTCCGTGCCCATCGCGCGGGGATGAAGTGAATTCCGGATGAAATTGACAGGCGACAAACCAGGGATGATCAGACACTTCAATACACTCAACCAACTCACGGTCACTAGAGAGCCCCGAGATAATCAGACCTGCAGCTTCCAGTTCAGTCACATAGTTATTATTGACTTCAAAGCGATGTCTGTGACGTTCAATAATTTCGGTACTTGCATAACTCGCAGCAATCTTAGAGCCAGCTTTTAAATGGCATTCTTGAGCACCTAGACGCATGGTGCCACCCAAATTGGTATCTTTATCACGCGTTTCTACTTTTCCTTCACTGTCAGTCCACTCTGTAATCAGACCAATAACCGGATGTGGGGTGTCCGGTGTAAATTCGGTAGAGTTAGCCCCTTCAAGCCCAGCCACATTACGGGCGAATTCAATAACAGCTACCTGCAAACCTAAACAGATACCCAGGTAGGGAATTTTATTTTCTCGTGCATATTGGACCGTTTTAATTTTCCCCTCAATGCCGCGCTCACCAAAACCACCCGGCACTAAAATAGCGCTAACACCCTTTAGCACATCCACGCCATCACGTTCGATACGCTCAGAATCTATGTAATCTATCCTGACCTTTTTACGGAGTTTAATACCGGCATGGGTCAGTGCCTCTATTAAAGATTTGTAGGCTTCTAGTAACTCCATGTACTTGCCCACCATGGCAATTCTCACTTCTCCCTGAGGGTTAAGGTGTGCATCAGCTACGCGCGTCCACTCACTTAAATCGGCTTCAGGTGCATCGATACCAAAACGTTCAACAACTAGGTCATCGACATTTTGTTCCCAGAGAATTTGCGGAATATTATAAATAGTATTGGCATCTGGCAGGGCGATAACCGCACGTTCTTCAACGTTGGTAAACAGCGATAGCTTACGTCGTGATTCATCGGAGATATCATGATCTGAACGACAGACTAGAATATCAGGTTGAATACCAATAGAGCGTAATTCTTTGACTGAGTGCTGAGTCGGCTTAGTTTTTGATTCACCGGCTGTCGCAATGTACGGTACCAATCCCAAATGCATAAATAACGTGTTTTTGTAACCTAACTCGGCACGCATCTGACGTATCGCTTCTAAAAACGGCTGAGATTCGATATCTCCTACCGTGCCCCCTATCTCTACTAGGGCAATATCAACCCCCTTCGCCCCCTCTATCACCCGACGTTTAATTTCGTCTGTGATATGAGGAATTACCTGTACAGTCCCCCCCAAATAATCGCCACGACGCTCTTTATTGAGTACATGTTGGTAGACAATACCCGTGGTGAAGTTATTTGACTTCTTCATAGTGGTGCGAATGAAGCGCTCGTAGTGCCCCAAATCTAAATCTGTTTCAGCACCATCTTCGGTAACAAACACTTCACCGTGTTGAAAGGGGCTCATCGTTCCTGGATCGACATTGATATAAGGGTCTAACTTTAGCATGGTAACCTTGAGGCCACGTGCTTCTAAAATAGCAGCTAGTGAAGCCGCGGCAATGCCTTTGCCTAAAGACGACACAACACCGCCTGTGACGAAAATATAACGCGTCATGGAGAACCTGTTTTTGATTAAATGTGGAGAAAAAAAGTACTGCTTAGATGGCATTGCATTCTATCAAAAAATCTAGAATTGCTCAATCACAAAGCTTGCCATTGTGGCCAAAATAGCGATTTATTTTCTCGGTGCTGTAACCAACCCTCGCAAATACAGATGCCGGGGATAGCAACTAATTCACCTCGGTACATTAACAGCGGCCAACTTTCTCGCAACCAGGGAGGGACACCATGTTCTTGAAATAGCTTCTTGAGTTTCTTGCGAGGGCGATTAACCGCCGTCACCGTCATCCCGTCCTCTTTAGACTGTAGATACATGCCCTCTAACAACTCGATACCCGAGCCAGCCTGCTGTAGCGTAAACAAGCCATGTGAGAGTGAGTATCGAAAACGCGTATTGTCAATAGTTGGCCAAGCGTCTACGACAGGCTGCTCAGGCAAGAGAAACAGCCGGGTTTTAAATCTGCGACACTGAAAAGTACCCACCGGGCAGCATGCTAAACTATCCGCACGGCTGTTGATAACCTCTTCTACAATTCTCTGTAACAGCTTTTTTCCCAACCCTACACCGGTTTCACTTACCAGCCAATAGCGTAATAAAGCCATTGCTTTAGTGGGTTCTATTGCTTTGAAGAGCACTAGGTCTAAGCAATTATTGGTGACTAACACTTTTAAATCAGCGGCTAAATATTGATTGAGTAGCCGATGATCATCGCTGAGTAACTGCGCAGAAATCGCCATCTGCACACTCGCTTTCGGCCAGTGTTCACGCAGTGGAGCTAATACTTTATGCCTAATATAATTGCGGTCGTAGTCTAAGCTATTATTACTGGGGTCATCGACCCAAGCTAGCTTTTGTTGATCTGCAAATGCCTCGAGGGCAGCGCGGCTCAATCCTAACAGCGGACGCATTAATTGAGCGGCAGCAATGTTTCTCTGTCGTGGTATTGCCGACAGCCCTTTGGCACCAGCTCCTCTAACCAACCGAAACAATATAGTCTCCGCTTGGTCATTAGCATGATGCCCCAGCAAGAGACAGTCACCTTCGACTAAAAAATTTTCAAAGCATTGATAGCGGGCGTCGCGCAGCAATTGTTCTGAGCCCCCCTGGGGAGACACGGTCATGCTCTGATAGGTAATATTACGGCTTTGACACTGCTCGGCACAAAAACGCTGCCAGTGAGCCGCACTGGACTGCTGCTGGTGATTGACATGCAATGCAACTAACTTGCTATTGGCAAGATAGCGATGCGCCAACTCTAGCGTCACCATGGAGTCCAGACCACCGCTCAGTGCAATCACCCAGCGGGTTACCTCAGTACTCTGCTCAAGTGCCGAGCACTGCTGCACAAACTCCTGGATAACGCTCATCTCTAGATAACGTTAATCTGCGAAGATGCCGTAAGACATGAGGCGCTCATAGCGCCTTTCGAGTAACGCTTCCTCTGAGAGCATCTCTAGCTCTTTAAGAGAACTCACCAGTTTGGCCCTTACAGATTTAGCCAATTCTTCTGGAGCACGGTGCGCCCCGCCAAGAGGCTCTGCAATCACCTCATCCACCAAGCCAAGCTCTAACAACCTTTCAGAGGTGATTCCCATGACCTTAGCCGCTTCAGAAGCTTTATCCGCGTTCTTCCACAAAATAGAGGCACAACCTTCTGGGGAGATAACCGAGTAGGTAGAATACTCTAGCATCATCAATTTATCGCAGACACCAATCGCCAGCGCGCCACCTGAGCCACCCTCGCCAATCACTGTCGAGATAATCGGCGTTTTAAGATTAGACATTTTCGCCAAGTTAAAGGCGATTGCCTCAGATTGACCACGCTCTTCTGCACCTATTCCAGGATACGCGCCCGGGGTATCAATAAAAGTAATAATCGGTAATTTAAAGCGCTCTGCCATTTGCATCACACGCAATGCCTTACGATAACCTTCAGGTCTTGGCATGCCAAAGTTACGTCGAACTTTCTCTTTCACATCACGACCTTTTTGGTGGCCGATAATCATGACTGGGCGGCCCTCTAAGCGCGCCATACCACAGACCAGCGCCTCGTCATCTGCATAGTGACGGTCACCGTGAATTTGTTCGAAATCCTCGAACAGATTTTCGATATAATCAAGCGTATAGGGACGTTGAGGATGACGGGCAATTTGCTGCACTTGCCAAGCGGAAAGGTTGTTAAAAATCGATTTCGTTAAAGTCTTACTTTTCTCTTCGAGTTTAGTTAGTTCATCAGCGATGTTGATTTCAGTGTTTTCACCAACTAGTCGCAACTCTTCAATCTTAGTCTCAAGTTGAGCAATAGGCTGCTCAAACTCTAAATAATTAGGATTCATCTGCTCGTCTTCCGCTCTTAATATCAAATTAACGGCCAATTTTACCGCTGTGCCGCAAGGATAACTAGTCCAAGCTGATAATTTCAGCGTTAATTTGATTGTTCATTTATAATTACTTGTTTTAACTAACGTTTAAACTAACTTTTTTCTTACACTTTGAGCTGAACTCAAGAAAATAGCAATCTTGTCACCTCGCCTTCAACAGAGCTTACAAATAATCAACCACCACTGAGTGCTCGCCAAAAAGCTCACTCAATGCTATCAGTAACTCATCGCTTGCCTCTACCTTCCAAGCTTCACCAAGGCTAATCAAACCGCGTGCGTCATTTATCCGGTAATCAAATGCCACTTTTAGTCCCTGCGAATGTTGGTGTTGCTTAAGCAGCTTCGATACCTCTATTAATTTCCGCCCCTTAAAATCAGTGGCCTGACACTGTACTTTAATCAACTGAGCATATTGGGCACGAGCCTGTGGGATATTGATTAAACGGTTGGCCCGCACTTTCAAGCCGCCGGTGTAATCATCATTCGAAATTTCCCCCTCCATGATCACCACGGTATCTTTTTTAATGATATCGCGATACTGCTCATACACATCACCAAACAGTGTTACTTCAATGCGCGCTGATCGATCATCTAAGGTCACAAAACAGAGATTATCGCCTTTTTTGGTTTTCATCACACGCTGCTCGACAATCAAACCGGCAATTTTCTGGACTGAACCACGAGCGGGCACCACTTCACTAATTTTCTTGCTGATAAAGTGCTTCAGTTCAAGCTCGTACTCATCGATTGGATGTCCAGTTAAATACAGCCCCAAGGTATCTAACTCGCCATTTAGACGCTCTTTATCCGTCCAGTTACGGACATTTAAATTTTCCTCAAAAGGATCCCTTGCCTGCTCTTGGTCATCATTGCCGAATAAATCAAACATACCGGCACTCTGGTTGTGGGCACTTTGATCAGCCGCTTTTAAGGCGTCGCTAATAGAGGCCACCATCACCGCTCTATTGGGCCCCAAATCATCCATGGCACCGCAGCGAATCAATCCTTCAAGTACCCTTTTATTCAATTTCTTCGCCCCGACGCGCTCACAGAACTCGTACATATCGACAAACTTACCCGCACCATTATTACGTGCTTGTACGATAGCCTCGATCGGGCCTTCACCCACTCCTTTAACCGCGCCCAGACCATAGATAATAGTGCCTGACTGATCAACGGTAAATTTGTAATCGCCACTTTGCACGCTGGGCAGCGCCGGGGCGATACCCATTTTTCGACACTCCTCAACCAAGACCACCACCTTTTCAGTGGTTTGCATATCTGCGGACATTACCGCCGCCATAAAAGGAGCAGGATAGTGGGTCTTTAGCCATGCCGTTTGATAGGAGACCAAAGCATAAGCTGCCGAGTGGGACTTGTTAAAGCCGTAGCCGGCAAATTTTTCTACCAGATCAAAAATATTACCCGCCAGGCCTCTGTCGATATCGCGCTCTTCACAACCCTCGAGAAAGGCACCGCGCATTTTCGCCATTTCCTCAGGCTTCTTTTTACCCATCGCCCGGCGCAGCATATCGGCACCACCTAAGGTAAAGCCCGCCATCACTTGGGCGATCTGCATAATCTGCTCTTGGTATAAAATAATACCGTAGGTCGGCTCCAACACGGGTTTGAGCATTTCCAACTGATAATCTGCGTGTGGCCAGGCCATTTCCGCACGACCATGCTTGCGGTTGATGAAGTCATCGACCATGCCCGATTGTAAAGGACCCGGTCTGAACAGCGCCACCAGTGCGATAATATCTTCAAAGCGACTCGGCTGTAACTTTGCCACTAGATCCTTCATGCCACTGGATTCTAACTGGAACACCGCAGTCGTTTGAGCAGATTGTAACAAATCAAAGGTCGCAGCATCTTCCAGATCAATCAAGGCGATATCTAAAAAAGCCTTTCCCTCTTTAGCCCGCACCGCATTAATGGTCTTTAACGCCCAATCCAGAATGGTTAAGGTACGCAGCCCCAAGAAATCAAATTTAACTAAGCCCGCCTCTTCGACGTCATTTTTATCATATTGAGTGACTAACCCTTTCCCTTCTGCATCACAGAGAGTGGCAGAAAAATCAGTCAACTTAGTGGGGGCGATTACCACTCCCCCCGCGTGTTTGCCAGTACCACGCACGGTGCCCTCTAGCTTGAGGGCCATCTCCATTATCTCTTGCGCCTCTTCACTGCCCTTGACGAACTCTGCCATGGCAGGCTCTATTTCGAGCGCCTTAGATAAGGTAATACCCACTTCAAAAGGAATCAGTTTTGAGAGTTTATCCGCAAGTCCAAAGGGTTTTCCCTGCACTCGCGCCACATCTCTGATGACCGCCTTGGCTGCCATAGTACCGAACGTCACGATCTGTGAAACGGCATCTTTGCCATAGGTACGCGCCACGTAATCGATCACTTTGTCCCGATTATCCATGCAGAAGTCAATATCAAAATCGGGCATAGAGACACGTTCAGGATTCAAGAAACGCTCGAACAGTAAATCGTACTCTAGGGGGTCCAAGTCGGTTATTTTTTGCGCATAAGCTATCAGTGATCCAGCACCTGATCCGCGTCCAGGACCCACTGGGATGTCATTGTCTTTTCCCCATTTGATGAAATCCATGACGATCAAAAAGTATCCGGGAAAACCCATTTGAATAATAATTTCTAGTTCGAACTCCAACCGGTCGTAATATTTCTGACGCTTAGTGGTGTATTCAGGATCCTCTTTGTCAAGCAGCACTAGCAGACGCTCTTCCAAACCCTTTTCAGAAACATCTCTAAAATACTCATCCATGGTCATGCCATCGGGAATGGGGTACTTGGGCAGATAATAGGTGCCTAAATCCAACTCGATATTACAGCGCTTAGCAATCAATAGTGTATTTTCAATGGCACTGGGTATGTCGGAGAACAACTCACACATCTCTTCACTACTACGAAAAAATTGCTGTTCCGAATAGTCTTTAGGCCTTTTGGGGTCATCTAAAACCCGCGATTGATTGATACAGACTCGCGCTTCGTGGGCATCAAAATCCGCTGCATGAATAAACATCACATCATTGGTCGCCACCACTGGACACCCGGCGGCTTCTGCCAGCAGCACGCTGCGTTCTATCAATTCATTTTCACCGGGACGGCCAGTGCGTTGCAATTCTAAATAAAAGCGCTCGGGAAAATTCTCCATCCACTGTGCCAGCAGGTCAGCCGCTCTGTCGTTATCCGCCATTAGCGCTTTACCGACATCCCCCTTACCCGCCCCAGACAGGGCGATCAAACCCGCTGATTTCTCAAATACCCAGCTCTTTTTGACCATCACTTTATCGACGATAAAGTTTTGTCCCTGCTCGTAGCCTCTGGAGACCAACTCCATTAAATTCCGATAGCCGAGCGCATCTTGTGCCAGCAGGGTAATCAGCGCAGGTGATTCAAGATCTTGATCATCAACCACTATCAAATCGATACCGCAGATAGGCTTTATTCCGGCTCCAGTGGCCGCCTTAAAAAACTTTACCAAGGCAAATAGATTCACATGGTCGGTAACACCAACCGCCGGCATATCAGCCTTAATAGCGGCTGCCACCAAGCCCTTTATTTTACAGAGGCCATCCACCACTGAATATTCGGTGTGGTTTCTAAGGTGGATAAATGAGTGAGACATAAAATTCGGGTTCCGTACTTATATACTGAAGATAACTAGTCTAATAACACTTTTACTGGCTTAAAACTTTTTCGATGCATAGACAGTGGCCCATATTGCTTTAGCGCCGCCATATGCTCTTTGGTTGGATAACCTTTGTGCCGATCAAATCCGTATTCTGGGTACTGCTGGTGCAGCGCTTTCATTTCGGCATCGCGAATGACTTTCGCCACAATAGATGCGGCACTTATTGCCGCTACTTTGGCATCCCCTTTAATAATTGCCTCACAGGGATACTCGATGTTGGGGCATCGATTACCATCTACTAGGACCATGCTTGGCTGAACTGATAAACCTTCTATAGAGCGCTGCATGGCCAACATACTGGCATGCAATATATTTAGCTGATCTATCTCTAGGTGAGAGGCCCGCCCGACACTGACACAAAGGGCTTTTTCCATAATACATTGATACAGATAATCGCGTTTCTTCTCGGTCAGCTTTTTGGAATCTGCCAAGCCTGCAATAGGTTTGCTCAAATCCAAAATCACCGCTGCCGCCACTACATCACCTACTAGGGGGCCTCGGCCAACTTCATCACAGCCAGCCAACTTTTCAACGGTAGTGTACTGCTCTAGGTCTAACATGATTCCCCTTATTATTATGGCGCACTTTTAATCGGTGATTTTTTTAATAAACGCTCAACTGCTGCAGCCGCTAGCTCACTAGCTGGCAAATCGAGCAGTTGGTGAATCTCTTTAAACTTGTTCTTCTGAATAGTTCGCCGTGGCTGATCAAAAAGCGCTTTTTCTAGCTCCACCACTAATCTCTCGGGGGTTGCTGCTTGTTGGAGCATTTCAGGCACTAACGGCTCATCTGCCAGTATGTTCGGCAGTGATATGTATTTAGCGTGAATCATCCGTGAGTAGATAGCATAGGTTAGAGCGGCCATTTTATAGGCGACTACCATAGGTTTGCCGAGTAGAGCTGCCTCTAGTGTCGCCGTACCTGATGCAATTAGAATGGCATCGCTGGCCGCCATTACCGCTCTCGACTGTTTCAATACCAACTTTACCGGCAGCGCTGGATAATCGATTAAATGCCGCTTAATTTCAGCATATCGGTGCTGATTAGCCGCCGGCAATATAAATCTTACCTGCGGATGTTTTGCCCAGAGTAACTGCGCGGTTTTTAGGAATACCGGTAACAAGTACTTTGTCTCTGAACCGCGACTACCGGGCATGATGGTGACCAACAACTCATCTGCGCGATAACCCATGGCTGTTTTAGCGTCATCCTGACTGTAGCTTGGCGCAATGATTTTCGCCAGCGGATGCCCTACATAAGCAATGTTTTGCCCCGTCTTTCGATAGTGCTGTTGCTCAAAGGGGAATAGACAGAGCAGTAGATCTACCGCCTGTTTAATTTTAAAGATACGTTTTTTCTTCCACGCCCACACTGACGGACTGACATAATGAACCGTTAAAATGCCCGCCTTTTTCAAGGCTAGTTCAATATTTAAATTAAAATCAGGGGCATCAATACCAATAAAGACGTCCGGGGGGTTATCGATGAATTCAGCAATTAATGTTCTGCGCAATTTTAGCAAGCTGGGCAGCCTAGACAATACTTCGAACAGGCCCATCACCGATAGCTGCTCCATCGGCACCTTTGAAATAAAGCCCTCTGCTATCATTAACTCGCCACCTATACCGTAGAATTCAATGTCTGGATAGCGTAGTTTGAGTGCTTTGATTAACCCGACGCCGAGCATATCTCCCGACGTCTCACCGGCAATCATGGCTACTCTGAGCTTAGGCACTAGCGAATAATACCCCTAGTAGACTGCTGCAGGGATTTGACCAACACTGCAATCTCAGGTGTTTCAATAGACATTTGTTGAAGAGCATCAATGGCCTGCGTAATGGTAAGTTGCTGTCGAAAGACAATTTTATAGGCGCGCTTGATATTGAGGATAGCCTCAGCACTGTAACCCAGGCGCTTTAATCCCTCTGCATTGATACCATGAGGTTTAGCGGGGTTGCCGCTACTCATGACGAATGCGGGGATATCTTTCAAAATAACGGTTCCCGCGCCACACATCACTGAAGCACCGATATGACAAAACTGATGGATGGCAGTAAAGCCACCTAAAATGGCCCGATTGGCAATGACCACATGTCCCGCTGCCGCACTGTTATTAGCCATAATAATATCATCGCCAATCATGCAATCGTGGGCAACGTGTACATTGACCATAAACAAGTTACGATTACCAATCTTAGTCAGTCCTCGATCTTGCACAGTACCTCGATGGATGGTGCAACTCTCGCGAAAGACATTATCATCACCTATTTCTAGATAAGTGACTTCCCCGGCATATTTTTTATCTTGGCAGTCCTCCCCAATCGAGCAAAACTGAAATATTTTATTGTTCTCGCCTATGCTACAGGGCCCCTTAATCACCACATGGGAGGCGATACTGGTCCCTGCGCCAATGCTAACGTTAGCACCGATAATGGTCCACGGACCCACGCTGACCCCCTCGGCGATGGTGGCTGAAGGGTCTATGAGGGCACTGGGGTGAATCTTGGTACTATTTTCTTTCAAGCGTATTTCCTAGCGATCTGCGCAGAGGATGGTAGCTGAACTCACTAAGTTACCGTCAACTTCTGCTCTTACTTCAAATTTCCATATACCACGCTTTACTGACAAAACAGTGGCAAATAAGTCCAGTCTATCCCCGGGGACAACGGGCCGTTTAAAACGAAGTTTATCAGAGCCTACAAAATAGTACATAGAACCATCTTGCGGCGTTTTATCCATGGTTTTAAAACCCAAGATACCAGACGCTTGCGCCATGGCTTCTAAAATTAGTACCCCTGGCATCACCGGTTTTTCTGGAAAATGGCCATTGAAAAAAGGCTCATTTATGGTCACATTTTTATAGGCGACTATCGATTCTCCCAGCGTCAATGCAACGACTCTATCAACTAATAGAAAAGGGTAGCGATGCGGTAAATACTCGCGAATTTGCTGGACGTCCATCATTATAGTTTGCCTATTGCTCCTGGGACGAAAGCTTTTGTACTTCGTCCTCTAATCTTTTGATACGTTTTACCATCTGGTCTAAACTGCGAAACCTAACCACGTTACGCTTCCAACTATGATGCTCTTCCATTGCCGTGCCCGATGAGTAGACCCCCGCTTGTTTAACCGAGCGACTGACTAAACTCATGGCGGTAATATGCGTGCCTGCGGCTATTTTCAAATGCCCGGTTACCCCACTAAGCCCCCCAATGGTACAGTTTTCACCAATATGAGTACTGCCTGCAATCGCCGTCCCCCCCGCGATAGCGGTGAAGTCCCCCAAGTGTACATTGTGCGCAATTTGCACTTGATTATCGAGCTTGACCCCATCGCCGATGACGGTATGCTCCAATGCTCCGCGATCAATAGTGGTCGAGGCACCAATTTCTACATCGCTACCGATTCGAACCCCACCGAGTTGATAAATTTTCTGCCAGCCCTCGGCGCGCTTAACAAAACCAAAACCATCGGCGCCGAGCACCGCGCCAGCATGCACAATACAGTTTTCACCTAAATGCACATCTTGGTACAAGCTTACATTTGCTTCCAGTCTACAATTAGCGGCGATCACACAGAGATCACCAATCACCGTATTGGCACCGATATAACAACCTTTTTCGATCACTACCTGCTCGCCGATCACCACGCCACTACAAATTTGGCTAGATTCAGCTATCGAAGCGGATTCAGCGATGTTAGCACTCTGGCAAACCCCGGCAACCACCGGTAGCCGCCAATCAAACCACTGACTTATTTTAGCAAAGGCTAAATAGGGGTCTTCGACAATAATCGCCGTATTTTTTACCAAGTGGCAATTCGCCTCAGTGACCAGTACCACCGAGGCTCGACTCTCTGCTAATTGATTGAGAAATTTCGGCTGGGCACAAAAGGTAATCGCACCGAGCTGGCCGCTCGCCAAAGGCGCTAACTGAGATATTTGCTCTGCGCCATCGCCCTTAAATTGTCCGTGTAAAAATTTTGCTATTTGCGCAACAGTATACAATTAAACCCCCTAACCCGGATATTACATGCAATGTTCGGGCTAACTTTAGACTCTGTTTAAAAGGTACCTCCCAAGGTGAAATCCAATCTTTTCGGATCATCACCATCTTCCTCATTCAGCAATGTAGCGTAGGAGAACGTCAGCGGCCCAAGAGGCGTTAACCAGGTAAAACCAAGACCGACTGAATATTTAAGTTGATCAAAATCTATCCCGGACTCACAGCTTGAGGTATGTACACTGGTATCTACCTTTAAACATTCAGTGGCAAACACACCCCCGACATCCATAAACAGTGAAGTACGATATTTCTGCACATCATTCAAACCGGGCATCGGAAAAATCAAATCAACACCGCCAAATACGCGAGCATTACCACCGATGGAATCCTTCAAGGTATCTTGCGGTCCCAATGAGTTTGCCGATACCCCACGCATTGAGCCGATACCGCCGGCAAAATAGTTTTTGAAGAAAGGGTATTCTTTATCACCTAAAGAATCGGCATAGGCAACATTGGCCCTGGCGCCAAACAACCATTTCTCATCAGCGCTTAACGGCTTGATCCAGCTGCCATCATACGACAGGCGATAGTAGCTTAAATCACTACCTGGTGCAGAGAGCTCTAGACTGATGTTCTGCTTGCGGCCGCGACTGGGAAATATACCCCTATTTAAACGGTTTTCATTCCAGTAAACGGTGGTATTAAAATTGGTAAATTGATTGCCGTTATTGTTAAGATAATATTCAATTTCCCCACTACTACCTAAAGGATTTGGAGTGATATCAAGCTTCTCCACTCCCAACCTGATTGAAATACGTTGATACTCATCAATTGGGTAACCAAAAGTCACTCCAAGGCCAAGCTCGTCAATTTTATAGTTACTTGAAGAATCATTATCGAAATCTTCTTCACGAAAATAAAGATCGAAGCCTCGACTCACACCGTCCACTGTATAATATGGATTGACATAATCAAAACTCAGTTCTTTTCTAATATCGGAGGTACTGAACTTGGCGCTAACTCTGTTTCCCGAGCCTAAAAAGTTATCTTGACTCACGCCAAATTCCAGGATTAGCTTTTCGCTCTCTGAAAAACCGACACCCGCGGTAAAGTTTCCTGAACCGAGCTCTTCGACGGTTAAGTTAACATCTATTTGATCATCGGTACCAGGCACAGGGGCTGTCGAAACATCCACCGTCGAAAAGTATCCAGATCTATCTAATGCCTCTTTCGATTTAGTTATATTTTCACTGGATGCCAGTGCTGCTTCCATTTGCACAAACTGTTGGCGGATGACAATATCTGCGGTTTTTTCATTGCCCTTAATATTAATACGACGCACGTAAGTACGTTTGCCAGGGCGCAGCACAAACTCAATATCAACTACAGCATCAGCAACATTAGCACTGGGAACACTGATAACTCTGGCGAACATATAGCCACTATTACCCAATACTGTTAACATTTTTTCTTTAGAATCACTTAAGCGCTGTCTAGAAAATGTATCTCCATCAGCGATCGTCAATACCTGGCGTAAATCAGTTTCAGGGACGACTAACTCTCCTTTAAAACGAATCCCACCGAAATTAAATTTGGCACCCTCAAAAATATTGATACTGATAAACACATTTTGTTTGTCGGGTGAAATAGAGACTTGAGAGGAAGTTATTTTAAAATTCAAATAACCGCGGTCCAGATAATAAGAGCGTAAACGTTCGACATCTCCCGATAACCGCTCCCTTGAGTAACGATCATCTTTACTAAACCAAGACCAAAAAGAGGCCAATTTGGAGCTAAAGAGTTCCGTTAACTCCTCGTCTTCAAAGACGCTATTTCCGACAATGTTAATGTGACTGATCAGTGCAACTTTACCTTCTTTTATCTCGACATTCACCGCCACACGGTTACTGCTCAGCGGAATAACTTCCATATCAATGGTTGCATTATAGCGGCCCTGAGAAGCGTAAACGGTTTGCAACTCAGCCTTGATTCGCTCAATTGAGGAGCGTTTAAACACCACCCCCTCTTTCAGCCCCGCTTGTTCAAGCCCCTCTAACAGCGCCTCGGTTTTAATCACCTTATTACCCGAGAGACGTATTTTACTCACAGCGGGTCGCTCGGTGAGCTTAAGAGTCAACACATCACCCTCTCGTTCTACTTCAATATTCTGGAAGTAGCCCGATTGATAAAGCTTTTTAACCGCAGCACTCAATACTTGCTGATTAATAACGTTTCCAGTCTCGATGGGAAAATGATGGAACACAATCCCAGGCTTAACATGTTGGATACCTTCAAGTTTAATATCTTGGACAGTAAATACCGGAAAAGCGGCAGCCGCAATATTAGCCCAAAACAAAAAACCCAGTAACAATCCTAACTGTTTTTTCATGAAACTCTTCTTCTCTCATTAAGTAAATTGTTCAGCCTTTAGTGGCGTAGTTTACAATCGCATCAAATCATTGAACATCGCTATTGCCATCATGCTAAACAGCAACGTCATCCCAATTCTCAAGCCAATTCCCTGTAGCCTTTCTGACACCGGTTTTCTTCTGATTACTTCAATTGCATAATAAAAAAGATGCCCTCCATCCAACATTGGGATAGGTAACAAATTCAACACACCTAAACTTATACTCAGATACGCCAAAAAACTCAAGTAGGACTCAAATCCTGATTGAGCACTGGCACTGGCCACTTTAGCAATGGTAATCGGGCCACTCAAATTTTTAACCGAGATAATACCTGAAAGCATCTTTTTAATTGAGTTAAACGTCAGGCTAATCATCGTCCAGGTTCGCTGTACTCCTGCCTGCAGAGCGTCAAACACCCCCAATTGACGGGTGCGAATCATCTCTTCAGGCCAAACTGGTGGGGCAACACCGACACCCACAAAACCCACTATGCGACCAGACTCAAGTATTTTCTGTGCCGGCACTATCGACAGCTCCATAGTGGAACCCGCCCGTAGTACCTCAAACATCAACGGCACTTGCGCAGATACTTGAACAATTTCCACTAGTTGCTGCCAAGTGTCAATGGCTGTTCCAGAGATCGCTAATATTTGATCTCCCGATTTTAAACCCGCACGACTTGCAGCACCATCTTCAGCCACATGTGCGAGAATAGGCGGCAGCTTTGGCCTAAAAGGAACCAGCCCTAGAGCATTGATTGGACTTTGATTTTCCAGATCTACAGACCAATCTTGTAACGCGACAGAATAATGCCCAATATGGAAATCATCATTGCCTACGCCACCTTTTAAGCGCAGCTCTATAATACCCGAATCGCCAATACGAGCGACTAGCGCTAAATTAACATCCTGCCACGAGTGCACATCCTGACCATCGAGTTTAACAATTTCGGCCCCTAGCGGCAGCTTTGCTCGTTCAGCTACAGAATCTTGAACTAAAGCGCCAATCGTCGGCACGACTACATTAACGCCACTGACAAACAGCGTCCAGTATACCAGTACCGCAAACAGCAGATTAACCACGGGACCTGCCGCCACTATTGCGATACGCTGCCATACTGTTTTATTATTAAAGGCTTGATGTTTTAGCGCCGGATCAATATCACCCTCTCGCTCATCGAGCATTTTCACATAACCACCCAAGGGGATGGCAGCTAAGGCAAATTCAGTGCCCTGTTTATCGGTTCGCGAGAACAGCACTTTACCGAAACCCACCGAGAACCTGAGTACTTTAACGCCACAAGCTCGTGCGACAATAAAATGCCCCCACTCATGAATAGTAACTAATACTCCCAAGGTTACTACGAAAGCAATTACAGTTTGAATAATGTCCAATTAATTCACCGGTAGCCATTGTAAGCCAATCAAGAAAAATGGCGCTGCGGCCAACAAACTATCAATTCTATCTAAAACGCCGCCGTGACCGGGTAATAATTTACCACTGTCTTTGACTCCCGCATTTCTTTTCAACAAACTTTCCAAAAGATCTCCCAATACTGAAACCATAGAGATAGCCGCACCTAACAAGACTAGGTAAATAGTTTGAGTCCAACTCATATCCATCATCACCAGACTAAACCCAAAAGCCATTAGGGAGGCGACGAACACACCACCCACAAAACCTTCAATGGTCTTACCCGGACTTACCTGAGGGGCCAACCGATGCACACCAAAGTTTTTGCCGAAGAAATAAGCGCCGACATCCGCAGACCATACCAATAGCAACACCAGCAGTAACCAATTATTTTCTACCGGCATTACTTTAAGCTGTAATAAGCTCCACCATGTGCTATTTAATAAAATCAAACAGAGGACGATCCCCACATAGCGGTTCGCCCAAATACCCACTCGAGGGTAATTTTTAACCCAGTAAAACGCCAGCAGCCATACCCCAAAGACTAGCGGGGTAAAAACAGTCATAGCACTGTTAAAAAAAACTAGCCAGATTGCAGCCATTACCACAGCATTAGCAATCACCAAACATACTCGCTGCGGTGTTTTGTTATACCCTAAAAAAGGCCCCCACTCCCAGGCACCAATTGACATTACTACAGCGACAAACAATGCCACTCCCACTAAAGGCAATAAAAATATGCCCCCTAAAACGATCGGAACTAATATACAGGCGGTTATTATTCTTTGTTTAAGCACCCTAACTATCCTCTAACTGCTCACTTGTTCTACCGAACCTTCTCTCTCTTGAAGTAAAATCCCTTATCGCTTCAACTAGATGATGTTTATTAAAGTCCGGCCAGTAACAATCGACAAAATGATATTCAGTATAAGCCATCTGCCATACTAAAAAATTACTCATGCGACTCTCGCCGCCGGTCCTGATACAAAGATCGGGCTTTGCTTGATCTGCTAAGCTCACATATTGATTAAAAAGGCATTCATCGAGTTGCTCAGGGGTGTACTTACCACTGACACAATCTTCAGCAAACTGCTTAGCAGCTTCGACAATGTCCCATTGGCCGCCGTAATTAGCAGCTATATTTAACGTTAAGCCGTCATTATCCTTGGTTAACAGCTCAGCTTTAGCTATCCGCTGCTGTAATGAATCACTAAAACGAGACTTATCACCAATTACTATCAGACGGATATTATTTCGATGTAATTTTTTAGTTTCGCGGTCTAGCGCCCAACCAAACAATTCCATCAAGCCCTTCACTTCTAGGGCTGGACGCTTCCAATTCTCGGTACTGAAAGCAAATAAACTCAGGGATTCAATCCCGAGTTCCACGCACCCTTCAATAACACTGCGGACACTTTTAGCACCCGCTTTGTGCCCCGCCAAGCTAGGCAAAAATCGCTTTTTGGCCCAGCGATTATTCCCGTCCATAATAATGGCAATGTGGCGAGGTAATAAGACGTCTGCTGGTAGCTTTAGTTCTGCTTTTAATGTCATAATTTTAAAAATGCACGCCACTCAGTCCACTTCAAGCCCAAGCGGCCATTACATTATATTTCCATCAAGTCCGTTTCTTTTTTCTCCAGCAACACATCCATTTCAGCGACATACTGATTGGTTAGCTGCTGAATATTATCCTGGGTCTTACGATCTTCATCTTCAGAGATTTCTTTCTCTTTTAGCAGATCTTTAATCTGAGTATTGGCATCGCGACGCGCATTGCGCACTGATACTTTAGCGTTTTCCGCTTCAGCACGCGCCTGTTTGATAAAGCCTTTACGCGTCTCCTGGGTCAATGCGGGCATCGGCACCCGAATGCGCTCCCCAGAGGTAGCGGGGTTCAGACCTAAAGAAGATTTCATAATCGCCTTTTCAATCTCTGGCACCATTGGTTTTTCCCAAGGTACAATGGCCAGCGTACGAGCATCTTCGACCGTAATATTGGCCACTTGTGATAACGGCACCATCGATCCATAATAATCAACAGTGACGGTATCCAAAATACTTGGATGAGCGCGACCGGTGCGTATTTTTTTAAAGTTATCAACCAGGGCTGCTACACTTTTTTGCATACGCGCTTGCGCTTCTTGCTTAATTTCATTCAGCATACTTTTCTCCAGTATATTCTTCGCTACTTATCAAAGTACCTTCTGTTCCACCCATCACTATATTGACCAATGCACCAGGTTTATTCATATTGAAAACTCGAATTGGCATATTGTGATCACGGGTCAAACAGATAGCCGTTAAATCCATCACTTGTAATTGTTTATCTAACACCTCGTCGTAGTCCAGATGCAGATACCGCTTGGCGGTGGCATCTTTCATCGGATCTGAGGTGTATACGCCATCTACTTTGGTCGCCTTAAGCACTATATCAGCATCTACTTCAATACTTCTCAGACAAGCCGCTGAATCAGTGGTAAAGAATGGATTACCAGTACCAGCGGAGAAGATTACCACATCTCCCTGCCCTAAGTAACGCATTGCATGACGACGATCATAGTGATCCACCACGCCACTCATTGGAATAGCCGACATCACACGAGTGGTTATATTGGCACGCTCCAGCGCATCACGTAACGCCAGTGAATTCATCACCGTCGCCAACATCCCCATATGGTCGCCCGTCACTCTATCGAGTCCATTTTTACTGAGAGCCGCACCCCTGAACAAATTACCACCGCCAATGACGATACCTACTTGCACACCAATCCCGATCAACTGCCCTATTTCCAGTGACAATCTATTTAAGACTTTAGGGTCAATACCAAAGCTCTCTTCCCCTGTCAGTGCTTCACCGCTCAGTTTAAGTAATATTCTCTTATACTGAGAAAGCTTTTTATTAGTAGCAGTAGGCATTTATACTCTCCAATTTATTCTTGAATCCTTCCTCTGCCTCTCTAAATCAAAGAGCACAGATACAAAAAAGCGCATGTCACCATAATAGTCACATGCGCTTGAAATTACAGCAAAAATTAACCTTTTAACTGAGCCGCTACTTCCGTTGCAAAATCAACTTCTGCCACTTCAATACCGTCACCTACTTCTAGGCGCACAAAACTGATAACTTCACCACCGGCAGCCTTCACCATAGCACCAACTTTTTGCTCAGGATTCTTTACAAAAGCCTGCTCAGTCAAGCTGTTTTCAGCGAGGAATTTGCTGATACGACCCATCACCATTTTCTCGGCAATTTCAGCGGGTTTGCTAGCCATATCTGGCTGCGCCAAGATAATCTCTTTCTCTTTTTGCACTTCATCCGCAGGCATGTCTGCCTTGTTAACAACGCGTGGGTTAGTGGCTGTCACATGCATAGCAACATCTTTTGCCACTTCTTGGTTTGCGCCTTTCAAGGCAACTAGCGCCCCAATACGGTTGTTAGAGTGGACATAAGCACTGACACACTCGCCTTCAACCAGCGAAATGCGACGAAGACTAATGTTTTCACCAATTTTCTGTACTAGGGCATCACGGGTAATAACCATTTCTGCAGTCATTACTACTTTAACGTCAGTCGTCTTGGCTGCAAACGCAGCTTCTGTGACCTTTTTAGCAAAACCCAAGAAATTCTCTTCGCGCGCTGCAAAATCAGTTTCAGAGTTGATTTCAACTAATACGCCGTACGAACCGTCGTCTGCAATTTTAGCCAGAACAACACCATCAGCTGCAGTACGGCCCGCTTTTTTAGCCGCTTTCATGCCAGAGTTCTTACGCAACTCTTCAATTGCTTTTTCTACATCACCGTCGACAGCACTCAGTGCCTTTTTACATTCCATCATACCTAATCCAGTACGATCGCGTAGTTCTTTAACTAACTTAGCCGAAACAGCCATTTTTTCGCCCCTTTGATTGTCTTCAATCAACCTTCAAAAAAGGGGAGCACGGCTCCCCTTTTCCTATCATATAACTTTATTGAAACATCTTAACAAACAATAACTGTTTATTTAACTTCAACAAATTCGCTTTTATCACCCGCTGCAGTTTCAGCGCCTTCAATGCAAGAATCAGCCATTGAACCGACGTAGATCTGAATAGCGCGCAGCGCATCATCATTACCAGGGATTACGTGATCGATTCCATCTGGGTTGCTGTTGGTATCAACAATACCGATAACTGGGATACCTAACTTGTTCGCTTCGTTGATCGCGATACGCTCGTGATCCACATCGATAACAAACAATGCATCGGGAAGTCCGCCCATTTCCTTGATTCCGCCGATAGAGCGCTCAAGCTTTTCCATTTCGCGTTGACGCATCAACCCTTCTTTCTTAGTAAGCTGAGCGAAAGTGCCATCATCTGACTGTGACTCTAGCTCACGTAGACGACGGATAGACTGGCGAATAGTCTTGTAGTTAGTCAACATACCACCTAACCAGCGGTGATTGACGTAAGGCATGCCAGCGCGACGCGCCTCTTCTTTGATGATCTTGCTCGCTGCACGTTTAGTACCTACGAACAAAATCTTGTTTTTGTTGCCAACCATATTCTTAACAATGCTTAGAGAGTCATTTAACGCAGGTAGCGTGTGCTCTAAGTTGATGATATGAATCTTGTTACGCGCACCGAAGATGTATTGATTCATCTTAGGGTTCCAGTAACGAGTTTGGTGACCGAAATGTACGCCTGCCTTAAGCAGTTCACGCATTGTAACTTGTGCCATGTTAACGTTCCTATGATTTTTGGGTTCGACGTCCACACATCCCAACTACTAACCTTCAAGCAATTTTTCAGGCACCCAGTAGATGTGACGATGTGTGTGTGATTTTTCCGAGTAATAGCCTATCTATTCACGGGCGCACTTTATAACATAATTCACCCACTAAATGAAGGAAAACCTCCAACAGTCCGCAGAATTTAGTTACAATGCCTCCACTATAAAATCACTCAAGTTGCATTCTATCTGTTTCTGAATGGGTATTAGCTATAACCCTCAGGCAGGCAACCAACTCACTTAAGATTTAGGTTATTTAAAACAATGACTATATTGATTAAAACGACTGATCAAATCGACAAAATGCGAATCGCTGGCAAACTTGCTGCCGAAGTATTAGAAATGATTGAAGAGCATGTAGTTACTGGCATCACAACCAATCAACTAAACCAAATTTGTCACGACTATATCGTCGATGTGCAACAGGCAATTCCCGCTCCTCTAGATTATCACGGTTTCCCCAAGTCAATTTGTACCTCGGTCAATCAGGTCGTCTGCCACGGCATCCCCAACGATAAAAAATTAAAAAGCGGCGACATCATCAACATTGATATCACCGTTATAAAAGATGGCTATCATGGCGATACCAGCAAAATGTTTTATATTGGCAAGCCGCTGCCGCATGCACAACGTTTAATTGAGGTGACTCAAGAGTGCCTTTACAAGGCAATGGCGCTGGTAAAACCCGGAGCATACCTGGGCGACTTTGGTGAAGTAATCCAACAACACGCAGAAAAAAATCACTACTCAGTGGTCCGAGAGTATTGCGGACACGGCATCGGCGAAGAATTCCATGAAGATCCACAAATCCTGCATTACGGTCGTGCCGGCACCGGCGAGATCATCCGTGAGGGCAATATTTTCACTATTGAGCCAATGATCAACGCAGGCAAGCGACAAGTCAAACTCAATAAACGCGATGGCTGGACCGTCGAAACCAGTGACCGACGCCTATCCGCTCAATGGGAGCACACTATCCTAGTAACCGCAGATGGCTATGAAGTTCTCACCCGGCGCAGTGAAGAAAGCTTCTAGGCCAGTCTTTAGCCAGCTGCAGACAACCAGCTTAGCTCACTCTCATCGCGATACTCAGGATTACGATATGCCCAACAGCGCCATTAACGACATAGATACCGACGTTTTTTTCGATTCAGAGGACTTTAGCAAACAACTGTCCCAGTGCCAGCTGCCGATTCCCCTGTTCAAAACAGCCTTGGCATCAATGCGCGAGAACATGGACAGAGCTTTTACCAATGGCATAGAGATCGAACAGCTGATCTATGGGCGCTCGCAAATTCTAGACTTTTTGCTCTCCAGCGCCTGGAAAATGTTTGAGTGGCCAGCGGCAAATCAAGCGTCCTTAATCGCGGTAGGCGGCTACGGCAGAGGTGAGTTACACCCCTATTCTGATATCGACTTACTGATTCTCTTCGACGATCAAGACCCAACACAATATCAACAGAGCATCGCCGATTTCCTGACCTTTTTATGGGACATTAAGTTAGAGGTGGGCTCAAGTGTAAGAACCATTGACGACTGCTACCAACAATCAAAACTAGACATCACTGTCGCCACAAATTTGATAGAGTCGCGTACCATCACTGGCAATCCACAACTACGACAGCTGATGTATGAGCGTGTCACCTCAGAACAAGCCTGGGATGCCAAAGGTTATTTGCAAGGCAAACTCGCCGAACAAGTCATTCGGCATCAACGCACTAACAATACCGAGTACAATTTAGAGCCTAACATCAAAAACTCACCGGGGGGCCTGCGCGACATTCACACTATCGGCTGGGTAGCCAAGCGTTATTTTGGCGCCACCAGCATCGACAATTTGGTCGACTACGGTTTTATCACCTCCTCTGAGCTCGACATACTCAACAAAGGCCAGCGCTATCTTTGGAAAATTCGCTATGCACTGCACATGTTCAATCACAAGCGCGAGGATCGATTACTGTTTGATCACCAGCGCAGCTTAGCTGACTTCTTTGGTTATAAAGATCAAAAAGGCAAACTGGCTGTCGAGCAATTCATGAGCAAGTATTATCGGATCGCGATGCAGATGTCTGGTTTTAACGATCTTCTATTGCAGTACTTTGATGAGAGCCTCGATAGCGATGAACAGCCGATCATTAAAAGCCTTAACAACCGCTTTCAACTGCACAATAATTTTTTAGAAGTCACCCACCAAAATGTATTCCAAAATCAGCCATTCGCCCTGATGGAAATTTTTGTGATTTTGGCACAAGATCGCAGCATTGCGGGGGTACGCGCCTCTACCATTCGCCTAATTCGCGAGCACTGGCATTTAATAGACGATAAGTTTCGCGATGACATTCGCAACATTTCACTGTTTATGGAACTGCTACGTCAACAAGATGGTGTATCAACAGAAATAAAGCGCATGATACGCTACGGCATTCTAGGCAGATATCTACCTGAATTCGGTCGTATTGTCGGACAGATGCAACACGATTTATTCCACATCTACACCGTTGATGCACACACCGTCAAAGTCATTCGCAAGTGCCGCCAATTTAGACACCCAGAGCACAAAGAAAAATTCCCTATCGCACACCGCGTGGTCAATCAGCTGCCTAAAATAGAATTATTGTACATAGCCGCTCTCTATCACGATATCGCCAAAGGCCGTGGCGGAGATCACTCGGAACTGGGTACCGTCGACGTCATAGCATTCTGCAAGCGCCATCGACTCGGCAAATGGGACACCCAACTAATCGCTTGGCTGGTACGTAATCACTTACTTATGTCAATGACAGCACAGCGCAAAGACATCTCTGACCCCGAGGTCATTCAACATTTTGCCGAGCACATTGGGGACGTTACTCACCTAGATTATCTTTATGTATTAACCGTGGCAGACATCAACGCCACCAATAACACCCTGTGGAATAATTGGCGCGCATCACTGATGCGCCAACTTTACGGCGAGACCAAACTGGCGCTTAAGCGGGGCTTAGAGAACCCAGTCAACCGCCAAGACCTCATCGAACAAGTGCAGCAAGAAGCACTCGAAATGCTCTCTATCAACAACATTCAACAGCAGCGCATCGACGATTTATGGTCAAGCTTAGGAGATGAATATTTTATTCATGAAACGGCCAAGAATATTGCCTGGCACACCAAATCTATCTTAGAACAAGATACCGAACAGACCTTAGCTCTGATCAAGAAGACCAGTTTACGCATGTATGAAGGGGCATCAGACGTATTTATTTATACCAAGAATGCCGACAATTTATTCGCGGTTACCGTCGCCACTTTAGATCAACTCTCACTGAGCATTCAAGATGCGCGCATCTATCCCACCCAGAGTGAATACTGCTTTAGCAGCTATACGATACTGACCCAAGAAAACAAATCTATCCCAGATGACGCACATAGACTCCAGGAAATAAAACGGACGCTAGAGCGAAAGCTTGCCTCTCCTGAGCGTTACTCATCAATAATCAAGCGTCGTATTAGCCGCCAAATGAAACTATTTTCCACGCCCAGCAAGGTAAAATTCAGTACCGATTCAAGTAATAACTACACACTGGTAGAAGTCATCTCGCCGGACAGACCCGGACTACTAGCAGTCATTGGGGACGTTTTCGCCACGCACAACATCACTGTCTGTAAAGCAAAAATCACCATAGTCGGTGAACGTGTGGTCGATTTATTTTTCATCACCGACTGGACTGGCGCACTGGTCGAAGACCCCCAATTCATCCACTTGCTACAAACAGAAATATGTAAGCAACTCGACCAACACGTCAGCGCTGCATAAGCAGTGCTAATCCCAAAACGAGCCGTGGCGAGAGCGATACTAGGGGTGGGCGTTTAGTCATGCTAAACAATCAGATCGAGCCTGTGTGACCAACACAGTAAACAGCTGCTGCACAACGGGCACTAACGATAACTTAGACTAACAGAGCACTATTATGGACAAACAGACCCAGACTGAAATTGAAGCCGCCGCCTTTAGACGCTTACTAGAGCATTTAGATTCGCGTAAAGATGCGCAGAACATAGATTTAATGATACTGGCCGGTTTTTGCAGAAACTGCCTGGCCAAATGGTACTCAGCCGCAGCCAGTGAGCGAGGCCAAGATATTGATTATGAACAGGCCCGCGAGGTTATTTATAAGGAGCCTTACGCCAGCTGGAAAAACAAACATCAACTGCCTGCCACCGATGCCCAGATGGAAGCCTTTAATCAAGCCTTCCCTAAGAAATAAGCGGTGAGCGGTGAGCGGTGAGCGGTGAGCGGTGAGCGGTGAGCAACAATATACTGCCTCAGCATCCACCGCAATCAACCCGCACCTAGCTTCTAGCTTCTAGCTTCTAGCTTCTAGCTTCTAGCTTCTAGCTTCTAGCTTTAGTTATTATTAACTATCCACGCCTGCTGCAATTGATTAACTTGCACTTCTAAAATAGTCGCGTAGACATCATCTTGAATAGGATAAGATTTCACTACCCTAGCACCGCGCACAATACCCGCGACAGCGGTCTTGAAATTATCATTAACCAAGACCATGTCTTGCACTGTGCTACTGCTGGAAATGTACTGGCCGTGGATCATGGCTGCCAATTCTTGATAGGCACGCAATTTAGAAGCCCGGATAGCGTTAATCACTTTTTCACCGACTGTTTTACCAGGCTGCTTACTAACCGGCGCATAACCTGTGGCCCTAAAGGTCTGTATATCGCTATTAGGGCTGCTAAAAGCATTGCCAACACTACTCGCAGTACTGGACATCGTTTTAGAGGCGGTCTCACAACCCACCAGCGAGACCAATATTACCAACAAGAAACTTTTTATTACTGTATTAACTTTCATCAATAAAACCCTATTGCGGACCAATCCCATTTTCAATTATATAACCCCGATTTAATGCATCAATAGGGTTATAGCCAGGCAGCTGACTCTCTAGGCGCTTATAGGCAATATGCGTCTGCCCAGCGGCCACCACTTGGCGCGTGATGACATCTAAGATACGCGCATTAATCACCACCCCATCCCCGTGTCTTGCATAAGTACCGGTGAGAATATAATAAATTTTATACTGCTGCTGTAATACAGGTAGATTACCTTTGGTCAGCGGTGCTTTATCGGTGGTGACTAAAGTAACCGCTCGATAGTCAACCATGTTATAGCCGCGCTGAGTCATCGGAAAAACAAAACTCTCAGACAGTCTTGCCCCAAACAAATCATCTTGCACACTACGGCGCAACGATTTAAAAGGCAAGACTGCGACGGGCAGCCGCTTGACTCGATTTTGCCGTAATCCCAACACCATTTGATCGGCCATTTGCGCGACCGCCTCACTAATAGGATCGAAATAGTTCGGCTCTACGGGAGTGATAGCTATAGCAGCAGGCTCTGCAAAGCCAGACAAACTATCAAGCTCTATCGCCTGCTGTACGATAGCACGCGCCTCCTCAGTCGACATTTTATTAGAAAACGGCGAATTAACACCTTGAGCTGCACAGCCGCTCAACATCAAGATACTCATTATTAACACTTTAATCATGCTGTAATGCCTATACACTAAACAAGTTTATGGGTGATATTACACTAAGACTACTAACGACTCTATTCGCTATATCACCTAAATGTATTATAGTGTTGAAATTAAAAGTTAAACCAGAGCATTCACACTCTCGTTGAATAGTTTCAAACCTTAATCAACGCCTTATTATACTATCGGTAAATATTGAATGATGTTGAGCAAAATAATCATAGCAGTTAATTGGCTGCGTACCGCACTTTTTGTACTGACTTTCATTATCGCCATGCCCGTGCAGGCACTAACCGTTCAGGCAAATGGCCAAGCTATCATTGTCTCCGGAGATTTAACCAGCGCCAGAAATATAGCCATCAACCGGGCTAAACAACAAGCAGCACTTCAGGCCAGCGCCTACATCAGCACCGAGCAACAGCTCGAGCAAGGTGTCATTATTCAAGACAACTTATCCATTAAAGCACTGGCACAAGTCGGTCAGCACCAAATATTAAAGGAAACCATTAGCGGCAATATATTAACCGTACTGATTAGCGTCGAAATATCCAGTCACAATAAGTGCAGTAACGGTCAAAGTGCCAGTCATTTTCGCAAGAGAGTTGCGGTGGCAGCTTTTCCCATGGCCAACCCGGAACAAGCCAATATAGGCCGCCTGCGCAATATAGAATCTAGCATGGCGGTTGAACTGGTCAGAAGGCTGGCCAACAAAGGCAAAATTGAAGCGCTTAATGCCGGTAACCTGCAAGTACAAGCACAGACCAATACGGCGGCAACAGGCTACCTACCCCAGGGATCTCTCACCACTGTATTACAGCAAATAGAACAGCTGGAAGTTCAATATATCATCTCGGGGGTGGTGCGCGATATTTCCATGCTAACCCCCAGCGTTTTCAGGTCCAAAAACTACTTTATTGACAAATATCATAAGTATGATTACCTCAGCAGTCGCTACATGCGCGCCTTTGAAATTGACTTATTTATCCACGACGGATTTACCGGCACACTACTCAGCCAAAAAAACTATCGGACAGCAGGCCTTTGGGGTAATAACGACCGACAAAAATTCGGTTTTGCCAGCAGCCCATTTTGGCAGTTAGATTACGGTCAACAAGTCAGTAAGATGCTCGACAAAATGGCCAACGAGATCAGCAGCGAACTGCGCTGTAATAATTTCTCAGTTGAGATAACCCGTGCCGATGAGAGATTAATATGGTTTAAAGCAGGGCGCAATTCAGGGGTTAAAAAGGGCGATAAATTTGCTGTTTATCGCAAGTCAATTTTTTATGACTACCAGCAAAACTCGACCGTTGAATTAAACCAAACTCCGCTGATATTGACCGTGCAAAAAGTTCAGGCGAACTCCGCACAGGGCAAATTAGACGGTTTGGCTGAGCAGAGTAATATCCAGGCCGGAGATGTGTTAATTTCGCAATAAAAGGTATTTTGCGTTAGCAGCCAGTTTATATTACCTTCCATACCCGTCACTGGCGCTGCTGGAAAGGTTTTTTATCCACGTTGCGCTGACGCTTTATAATCAACCATATTCTCAATCAGAGATTGCACCTCTCGCTGAAAATCAACACTCGCGGTATCGACAGGCCTGCCAGGCTGTCGGTATTTACGCGCCACCATATCTAGAGCCCCTGAATACTTTTCGCCACGGGGAAATGCAGCGTAGTTAATGAGTGGATTGAACTTCTGATACTTCCTCAATAAATGATAATTTTCAACGGGGCTAGCTTGGGAGATATCGACAGCTTTCTCCCTCATCAGTGGCTTTGCTGCCCGCTGCCGCTCAATCACTTGCTTAAGCGCTTTTATCGCCAAACCTGCCCCTTGATCAGCGCTTTCTATTCGGGCAATGGATGGCTGTTCCCGCAGGCCCTGCGCTAACAGCTTTTCTAAGAGCACACTGCGATTATCAATCAATTGCATGCGCTGTGCATGGGTCAGTGCTTTACCTTGCCCAAAATATGCCACGCTAGCAGCTTGAATGACCTTAACGCCGGCACTGTTATTGAGCTTTTTAAAACACCCGGAACCAAGACACTGATATCGTCCATCTGGATATTTAAGGATATGGATACGCCGATAAACACTGTGCTTACAATCTAGGTAATCGCAGCGCACCCGCTGGTCTCTCTGGACCTCCACCAGCATCACCCACTCAATAGTCTCAGTCATAGTAACCTCCATTCAATCCCTATCTGGCTCTACTTCAACCATCAATCACCACAACCACCCTCTCTACCACCGGCACCAGCCACGAAAGGGTCAATACGCAACAACAGGAAGTCGCGAAGAGCAACCTTAGACCAGCGAGCATTTATCTAAGCCACTGCCTATTTGTTGATTTCAAAGGGGTCGCTGGGCAGAGCTAATAGCCATTTTTGGTTAGATGTTAGATTCCAAGAAAAATTGATGAATTCGATCCAGACCAAATCTGCGCTTATTCATTTGAAGTACTTCTCGATTATTTGATCGACTATGCCCTGTTTGACTAACTTTTCGTAAGATATTATAAATTGCGCGACTAACTGTTTATCACTGCCCTTGCCAAAGGCGAACCATCGATCACTAGGCTCACTAAATCCTACCACTCGCTCAACGCTACTGGTATTGAATGTAACGTCACCCAGACTGACCGTTTTTATGATGTGGTAAAAGACTGCATCATCACTAAGCACCATATCTACTCGCCCTCTATATAACAGATTGACATCCTGTTCCGGAACCGCGGTTGTTTCAATGCGAGTAAATTCCTGGTTGCTAAGTGCCTTGGTGTACGCGGCGCCTCTTAGACTTGCAATGACATACTGTTTGTAGTGAGAAAGTTCTTGGTTATTGTGAATCTCGGCTCTGGAACTTAACTTAAACAGTGAAATTCGACGCGGGCCCGCTTTACCTACCCAATCAAAATCAAGCTCTCGATCCGGCTTTCTGCTCAGGGGGAATAATAGACGATTCGGATTATTTCTAGCACTTTTCAGGGCTCTTTTCCAAGGAAAAACCCGCAGCTCATAATCTTCGAAATCCATATCTTGAAAGACTGCATGCAGTAGTTCAATTGACATACCGACTAACTGATCATTTTCATCGGTATATGAGAACGGGGGATATTCATGGGTAATAATACGAAGCTTCTCGGCTAACAGCGCATTTGATTGCAACAAAACGAATAATAAAATCGCTAGTATTTTCATTCGATTTCTCCCTTAATGAATACACTCCCTATTTATCTTCGCTGTAAAACAGAGGATGAACATTAAGTATGCGCTTTATCTAAAAAATTATGCAGTCATATTGCCAATACTTTTATTTTTTTACCTGGGCAGTTAACTTTAGTAGTTTACCGACACTTCGGTTCCAATTGGCCGCACATTCAGGCCCGCAACGAGCCGCCCAGCGCGGCAGGATAACCTCTTGCGCCAAACGCTCGAGAATGGCCAGATCGCCAGCGGAGGGATTCACTAACTGCATATTACCTACCTCGCCTATTGCACAGGGCCCGCTGCTGAGGCAATCGAGCGCGATTGCATCTTCTGTGGCAGTTTCCCGCCACATCTGATCGGTGAGTTTGGCAAATTCGTCTTCCAGCAACTGTTGCTGGGTGGCGCTGAGCAATTCCCATTTATCCAAGTTCATCGCGCCAAATGCCAGCCCCCAGCCCACCCGCAAGGTGAAGCCATGCTTGGCTACTTTGTACAATTTCCCAGTATATGCCGACATGGTGCCAGTAATAGCACAGTCTATTGCGCCACTTTGCAGAGAAGTTGCTACATTTTTAAACGGCAAATTGACTGGAATAGCCCCGACACTTTCCACAAAATCACTTAAGGTAGCCAGATAGACTCGCACTTTTTTCCCCCGTAAATCGCCGATATTGTGAATCGCCTGTCGGCACCACATCATCTGGCTGGGGAAGGGATACAAGGTTAACAATTTCGCATGGTATTTAGCTTCGAAAGCGAGCGCCATAGTCGGAAAATAAGCATCTGCGACCTGTCGTTGCAGCACTATTTTTTGCACTAATGAAGACAGGTCGGCCCCCTCAAAGATGGCGCTTTCAGGGGCGACATAACCCGGTAGGCCAAAGGCAAAATCAAACACGCCATTTTTAACCAGTCGCATGATTTCCGCCCCGGTTAAGTCCAAGCTAGTCTGAGGTTTAATTTCACCCACAATGCGTCCCTGGCTCACCTGCGCAATGCGATGATTCCAAAAAGGGCCCTCATGTTTTTGATAATTAGTAAAAAAACCCCAGGTACCGACTGCTTTGATAATAATGGTATCTTTTATTACCCCTCTACCCTCTGCAACACTGCCCCCTGAGTAAATCAGGCACAGCAGTGCCATTAAGGATAACAAGGTGTAGCGATTATTGTTTTTATACATGCGTGGTAGCACCTGAGATAAAGAGACTCTGAATGGTTGGTTGACAACAATTCAGAGTATCTTGAATTACCTCCTCTGGCTACAAGCTTCTGATTATGAAGACATCAATCCCGGCAGGTACAGTGCCAATGGTGGGAAAACAGTGATCAGCACAATAGCGCTGGCAATGATAAAGAAGAAGGGTAGTGCCGCCTTGGCAATATACAAAATATTCCTGCCGGTCAGCGCCTGAATAACGAACAAATTAAAGCCGACCGGAGGAGTAATTTGCGACATTTCAACCACCAGCACCAAGAAAATACCGAACCAGATAAGATCTATATTCGCCTGCGTAACCATGGGCAGCACCACCGAAGTGGTCAGTACTATCACCGAGATACCATCGAGAAAGCAGCCCATAATGACAAAAAACACCGTCAGATACATGATCAACTCCAGAGGACTTAACCCCAGCGAGGCAATCCACTGCGCCAGTGCGTTGGGGATCCCGATGAAGCCCATGGCGAGTGTTAGAAAATGTGCTCCGACTAGAATCAGACCCAGCATACAAGAGTTTTTAACCGCACCTTCAATACTGTCAATCAGACCCGACCAGCTAAAACTCCCCAGTAGTGTAGAGAGTAATAAAGCCCCAGCCACTCCAATGGCTGCCGCCTCTGTGGGTGTCGCCACTCCTTTATAGATAGATCCAAGCACTCCGCCAATCAATATGACAATGGGGATAAGTTTCTTTAGCGCCGATATTTTTTCTTTGAAACTGTACACTCGTGCCTCATCACCCTTGTTTGCATGGCCGGTAAGCAAACTCCAGGCCACGGTATAACCCATAAACAGCAGGATCAATACCAACCCCGGTAGCGCCCCGGCAAGAAACAATCTAGCGATAGAGACTTCAGCGGAGACTCCGTAGATAATCAGGATAATTGAAGGGGGAATCAAGAGTCCCAAGGTACCTGATCCCGCTAGCGTACCTATTGCCATCATATCGTCATAACCGCGTTTTTTAAGCTCGGGTAACGTCATCCGCCCGATGGTTGCAGCGGTGGCCGCAGATGACCCTGAAACAGCGGCAAATATACCGCAACTGAGAATATTGACGTGTAACAGCTTGCCCGGTAATTTCGACAGTAAGGGCTCTAATCCCTCGAATAGATCTTGGGAGAGACGGGTTCTAAACAGGATCTCGCCCATCCAAATAAACAGCGGTAACGCCGTTAGCGACCAATTGGTCATTGCGCTCCAAGAAGAGGTGCCGAGCAGCAGGCCTATACTGGTATTGCCGATCATATTCAAGCCGATAATCGCAACACCCGTGAGTGTCAACGCCACCCAGATACCACTGGTCAGCATCAACAGTAAACAGACGAATAAAATCGCCCCGATTATAATAATATCCACACTTTACTCCTGGTTACCTAAGCTTTCTTCATGAGCGATATAATTGGGCGCTCTCCCCGACAGTGCGGTACAAAAACTGTCAAACACGGCGATGAATAAAAACAGCGTCCCCAGCGCCATAGGCATCTGCACTATCCACAGCGGCAACACCAGGTAAGTATCGGTGACATCTCCATAGTCATATGACTCATAGAGGGTATAAAGGCAATAAAACATCATATAACCGCTAATAAACAGCGCCGCTGTCACATTAAACTGCTCAATGTAACCGCGTTTCACGCTGCCTAAACGGGTTAATAAAATAGTCACGCGAATGTGCCCACCACTATTAAAAGTGTATGCCAGGCCAAAAAAAACGGTCGCTGAAAGCAACCATCCAGCGAAATCTTCAGAGGAGGGAATCACTACCCCAAAGCTCCTCGCCCCGATCTGCGCCAGAATCAGCAGGGCCATTAATACCAGGCAGCTGCCTGACAAAACCAGCGAGCACAGATAAAAATAGCGTCTTAGTGTTTGCATAAGGTCTCTCTTATCGAAAAATACAGCGCCGCTCTCCGCTTAGATCAGCGAGGCTGAGCGGCGCTTAGGGAACATACCAAGCTTGGACTTGTGCGCATGCTCCCTAGTGCTACTTGATTTCAGCAGTGACACAGTGCACTGCTGAACTATCGCCTACAGTGCCCGATACGCATCTAGCACACTTTTACCTGAGTCACCCGCCTCTTCTAGCCAATCTGCCAGCATGGTCTCACCAATGGCGCGCAGCTCGCCCTGCAGTTCTTCAGAGGGGGCTGAGACAATCATGCCCTTGTCACGCAAGATATCGGTGTGCTCTACCGCCAATTGACGAGCCAGTGCCCAACCTTTTTGCTCGGCGTTGTTAGCCGCAGTTAAAATAACCTGCTGTAGTTCTTTATCGAGACGGTTAAAGATCTTGGTATTGACGAACAACATGTTCTTCGGAATCCAGGCGTGGATAGTTGAGAAGTGCGAGATGTAATCCCAACTTTGCGCATTGACCCCTGTACTTGGAGACGTCACCATCGCATCGATGGCATTGGTGGTAAATGCCTGAGCAACATCAGAGAAGGGAATGTTAACCGGTATGCTACCCATCAAATCGGCAAGCTTAGAAGTAGTCGGACTGTAAGAGCGCATTTTTAGCCCTTGTAAGTCGGCTAAGCTGTTGATTGGCTTATTTGAATACAAATCTTGTGCCGGCCATGGAGACGTGTAGAGCAAGGTCAAATTATCTTTAGCTAGCGCCTTGATCAACTGATCTTTAGAAGCTTTATAAAGTTTCTCGGCGCTGGCAAAATCGGTGGCTAAGAAGGGAATATTATCCAATTTAAAGATGGGGTCATTGTTACCCAAACGGCCGATGAATACCTCACCAATTTGTACTTGTCTAGATTTAACGGCGCGGTGTATTTCAGGATGCTTAATCAGTGAGCCGCCCGAGTGAACTTTAATATTCAGTTTGCCCTGCGCATTCGCGTTGACTTCCTCTGCAAAACTGCGCGCTACTTGAGTTTGGTGGGTACCGTCACCGTATGGCAGTGGCATATCCCAACGCGTTTCAGCACTTAGATTAGACATAGCAAAAGTTGCAGTCATTAACGAGGCACAGATGGCCGCGTTTTTAATTTTCAAAAATCTCATTATTATTCTCCAATTCAAAAGGGTATTAGCGATTTACTTGGATGATAAAAGCAAAATCTATACCAATGTAGAATTAAAAAATAAATATAATATAATCAATTAGTTATATAAAGATAACAAAACAGACCAAAGGTCATAAGTGACACGAAACCAGCAGCCAAAGGGTCAATAGTGACTCAACTATTAGCCGTTTTCTCCTCGCTAAAATCACGGCGCTCTAACTGATGTTTTTTCATCCGCAGATAGAGTTTTTTACGAGGTATACCCAGTGCTTTAGCCGTCAGTTCGACCTGACCATTATTAGCCAGTAACGCCGCGCTAATCAGCTGGCACTCGTAGTTGGCAATATTGATATCCAAGTTATCAGCTTCAGGCTGCGACTCCCTACCAATCACTGCTGTCATTACCGGTAGACCCAAGACCCATCGCTCTGCAGCATTGCGCAACTCACGAACATTACCCGGCCAAGATTTTTCGGTTAACTGGCGCAGTAAAAGATCGGGAGCATCCGCTACCTTACAATCAAAACGCCGCCCCGCAAGCTGTATAAAATGCCGAAACAAGACCACGATATCGGACTTGCGTTGTTCGAGACTGGGAATGTCGATTCTCGCGACACTAAGCCGGTAATAGAGGTCCTCCCTAAACGCTCCTTGAGCAACAGCATCCAGCAAGTCAATTTTGGCGGCTGCCACCACTCTGATATCCACTTTTATATCGACATTACCACCGACCCGCTGCAGTTTTCGCTCTTGCAGCACGCGTAACAAGTGAACTTGCACTGAGCTCGGCATACTCTCAATTTCGTCCAAAAACAAAGTGCCACCACTGGCAAATTCTAACTTGCCAATACGTTTTTTCACCGCTCCCGTAAAAGCTCCCGCCTCGTGACCAAAGAGTTCACTCTCCAGCACGGATTCCGCTAGGGCTCCACAGTTAAGGGCGACGAAGGGCTGCTTGGCGCGAGGGCTAAAATCATGCAAACTCTGGGCGACTACTTCCTTACCTGTGCCCGTCTCACCGACAATAATTAAATCCACATCTACCTGCGCCAATTGCAGTACGCTGTGGCGCAAATCCTCAATGATTCGCGTGTTTCCGACCAGCCGACTATTGATTTGATGATGCCCTTCAATGACCTGTTTTAAGCGGCGGTTTTCCAGGACTAACTGGCGTTTTTTCCAGGCCCGCTGCACCGTATTCAACTGCTGCTGTGGGTCTTCGGTTTTCTCCAAAAAGTCATAGGCGCCAATTCGAATGGCCTGAATAGCCGTGGCTATATCTGCGTGTGCACTGTACATAATTACGGGGATTTCACTATCTTGCAGCAATATTTGTTGCAACACTTCGAGGCCATCCATAATGTCCATCCGCAAATCACAGATCACCACACCCTGCCAAGCCCTGCCGCAGAGCGCAATCGCCGCCCGTGGATCCTCAAAGGCGCTTACCCTATAACCTTCTAACTCGAGGGTCTGGCACATAGCCTCGCGGACTATTTTCTCGTCATCAATGACGATCACCTGGGGTTCACTTAGCTGTGTCATTTCTTTCCTCTTTGATATTTTGGCAGTTGGATACAAAATGAGGCACCCCGGCTCTCGGTATTTTCAACGCTGAGCTTGCCCTGAAAACTTTTGATGATATTAAATGAAATAGATAACCCCAAGCCCAAATTTTGCCCTCGCCTCTTAGTGCTAAAAAAAGGATCAAATATTTGTTCAAGCGCCTTTTCACTAATACCCGGCCCACTATCGACCACCCGCATCTCTATATAATCGACACTGTGACGGCAGTTGATTTCAATCTCTTTTAACGGGCTGTCGGCAATCGCATCCAAGGCGTTAATCAATAAATTCAACAGCACTTGCTCCAATTGTATCTGATCGCCAAGTACTAAGTTTTGACGCTCTTGGACAATAACCTTGATGGTTGTCTGCGCTCGTGCCTCGTCTTCAGCGAGCAACTGGACCGCTGCCTCAATCACCGTACTCAATTCTATCGGTAACAGATCGGCCCGCTGCTCGCGCGCCATCGATTTCAGGCGGGTGATAATGCTAATCGCCCGCTTGGTCAAGTTGGAAATTTGCTGTAAATTTTGCCGGGCTTGCTCGGTGCGATCTAATGCTATCAGTTTGATACCATTGCGGGCATAGTGACTAATCGCCGCCAGTGGCTGATTGATTTCGTGAGCGATACCCGCCGACAACTGCCCCAGCGCGGCTAACTTTCCAGCTTGTACTAGCTCTTCTTGCAACACACTCAACTGGTCGCGAAAGCTGAGGAGGGACCGCGCCATCGCGCCTATTTCATCACTGCCTTTGACTTGCACCTCGCGCTCCAAGTTGCCATTGGCGATCGCCCGCATACTGGCATCAAGACTGGTAATGCGCGCCACCATATTGCGTCCGACATATAACCAGAGAATTAACACGGAAAACAACAGGCTAGCGACCACCAGCGAGACCATCCAGATGCGTCCACGCTCAATCGTCTGTCGAGCCGTTAATACTGAGTTCTGTGAGGCCCGTTCCGCCTCTTTTGCCAGTGAGCCGAGCGCTGCATTCAAATGACCGAGTTCCCGATGGATACCCCTCAGTAACTCGTACCCTTCATCCTCAATGGCACGCTGCTCGCGCCTGATACTAAAAATATTACCCCGCTCCTGAGCGAGCACCACAATGCTCGCCAAGGTATTAATTAACTTATCCAGAGTGCGAAAATTATGCAGGGTTGCCAGCGTGGTATAGATTTGTTCTATGACCTGATTTGAATGAATATGAATAGCGACTAGAGAGCTAAAATCAGGTAAATGCTGGGCCCTCTCAATTAAATTAATCAGCAAATTAACATCGGCTTGCAGCCGATAAAAGCCTTGAATTTCCTTATTCGTCGGTGTAGTAGCCGTGGAAAGATGCTCGCTAAAGCGCTGATATTGAGTATTTTCTAGCTGGTGATTGAGAATTTCTATATCGCTCAAAAAAACCGCAGCAGCCCACCTTAAACGCTGATTGAGTAACTCTTTATCACTGATTACCAGCAATTTTTGGCGAACATTATCATTCAAATTCGCCATACTGCGCTCCAGCGCTTCAAGCTGTACTAAAAGAGGATTATTACTGAAATTATTAGGGCTAAGTGCCGCGACTTTAGGGAATAATTCAACCATAGCGGCAATGTCACGATTTAGCCTCTGCCAAATTTCATGCTGCGACAACTGATCTTTAGCGACCAGTAAGGTGGGGGCGATAAGGGTGATAGTCGTCGCTCGCGCCTTGATGTCAGCCACCAGCTGTAAGGTATAGATGTTACCTTCAACCACCCGAGACAGTTCAGATCCCAGTCTATCGTGAGACAGCCACCCCACCACACTGGCAAACAGGGTAAACGCGGTTAACACTGCAAAAGCTAAGAACAACCTAGGGCGAATGCCCCGCCACTTAGTTTTAATCATAGACCCGCCAGCACAACATCACCTCTTCGCCATTATGTCAGCTCTATCATTAACCGGACTGCTGGAGGACATAGGTCAACGCCGAATCTAGGTTGCAACACATAGTGTAATTAGCTTCCCACCGCTTTGACCAATAACTCTACCCGGCGATTGCGCGAGCGACCCGCCTCGGTATCATTGTCATCTCTAGGCGCTAGTTCACCGCGTCCCACCGTGTGTAAACGCGAAGATAGGATCCCCCCTGCCGATAAATAATCTTTAACAGCCAGTGCTCGACGTTCTGAAAGTGACTGATTATAGTCCTCTGACCCCTTGGCGTCAGTATGGCCAACAACGGTGATAGATGAACTACTATAGTACTCCAGTACCTTATTGACCTTATCTAAAGACAGGTAAAAAGAGGGCTTTACGGTGGCCGAATCGAAATCAAAAGAGACGTCATCATTTAAAATTAATTTTAATGTGTCATCTTTAATCCGCTCAATTTCTATGGCATTAGTGCGTCGCTCATCTTCAAGTTGAGCCCGCATCGACGCCTCTTGACGATCCATATAATTGCCTATCGCGCCTCCCGCAGCGGCACCGGCAAGCGCCCCGATGATCATACCTTTGTCACGGTTGCCATCATTATCCATTTGACTGCCCAATAGAGCCCCTACTAAAGCACCGCCAATAGCGCCATAAGTAGTATTATCATTGGGTCCTTGAGTGCCCGCGCAGCCACTGAGCATGACCAAGGGTAGAATCAGACTGACTATTCTTTTATACATAAAAAAGTTCCTTTTCTCTATAAATAGAAAATTAAACGGGTAAAATTTAGCATCTAGTTTCGGCGCTTGCAGTGCGACTTAACTACCGCCCACTATGTTTTAGAATCGTGCCGAGCGAACAACCATTGCATAAAAACATAATCACCGTTAAATTCCTACCTCTGAGTGGTCTTTTCTGCTGCCATTGTTTACCGATGGTCGCCTTAATCTAGCGTCACTCGCCAATTTATGCGACCTCAATTGAGATCGCACATTCACGGCTTTTGACTATTTTTTTGCTGATTTATCGGCCCTCGGCAAACAGACATCGACACTTAATGCGACTCGGTTCTGCAAAAAACCATAGCAGAGCAAATTGTTCGATAAAAACTCGCAAAAACCTAGCCAGTTTTGTGTGCAATCGCTAGAATACCGCAGCGCACTTATTTAGCGTGCGTTATCTTTAATCTAGATTCAACAGTCGCATCTAGGATTAATAACCACGACCTTAACCACTGGCTATCTCTAAAATATTTATCTTTTGAAGGAGCACTATTTGTCACATCTACCCGTTATCGTTGGATTCGGTGGTATCAATCCAGCAGGAAGAAGCTCCTTTCACCACAGCTATCGCCGTTTAATTATTGAGAAACTCTCACCACAGGAACGCGCCGCCACCATCCTCTCTCTTGCGACCATCAGTAATCTAGTGACCGTCGACGAGGGCACGCAGTGCTATCAAACTGAACAGGGAGAGTTTCAATCGCTGGATAGTTTAATTGAATGCATCAGCGAGCAAGTTCTCAACAACTCATTAATTCGCAAAATTGATCTTGAGCATTTTGACGTGCATGCCATGACTTTCAACAAAGCGGTGTCCTTAAAGGGTGAGGATCCACTGTGTTTTAATTTATCTAAACGTCAGTTGCCAAATAAAATTCCCGCCAATTGGGCGGTAACAGAAATAGCAGTGGATCAGTTTGCCATCATCGTGACGGGGGACTTACCGGTTATACTACCGGACACTAAAGAGGCTTCAGTCAAAACAGCGGGCCAATTGCCCAGCGGTTTTGAACCTGGAAAGCTCTATCAATCGCGCAACCACCCGCGCAATCTACAAATGACCATCTACGCTGCCTCCGATGCAATTAACTCCTGCGGCATCGACTTTGCTGTGATTGCCGACGCTGTATCTCCTGACGACATCGCAGTCTACGCCAGCAATTCTATCGGCCAGCTCGATGATCTAGGCTTTGGTGGCCTGACTAAATATCCAAGCATTGGCAAGCGTATTACCTCCAAGCAAATGCCCTTGGGTTACGCACAAATGCCCGCTGACTTCGTCAATGCCTATGTCATCGGTAACGTCGGTAGCACCGGAGGCTCACTCGGTGCTTGCGCCACTTTTCTCTACAACTTACGCAACGCGGTACAAGACATTCGCGAGGGGCGCAAAAAGGTGGTATTGGTCGGCGGTAGCGATGCGCCAATCACCCCCGAAATTATCGAGGGCTTTCGCACCATGGGGGCCCTCGCTGAGGACAAAGATCTCAAAGTATTGAATAATGTCGATGAATTAACCGATCAGCACTATCGCAGTTCATGTCGCCCCTTCGCCAAAAACTGTGGTTTCACTATTGGCGAATCCAGCCAATTTGTACTCTTGATGAACGATAAATTGGCACTCGAACTAGGCGCCCAGATCCACGGCGCGGTACCGGATGTATTTGTCAACGCAGATGGCCACAAAAAGTCTATCTCAGCACCGGGTATTGGCAACTATATCACCTTGAGTAAATCCGCGGCACTGATCAGTAACATGTTAGGTAAAGAGTCCCTGCAAAAACGGTCTTTTGTGCAGGCACATGGTACTAGCACGCCGCAAAATCGTGTCACAGAATCCCATGTCATCAACCAAGTCGCCAAAGCCTTTGCTATCGATAAGTGGCCAGTGGCGGCTATAAAATGTTATTTAGGTCACTCGCAAGGTACCGCCGGTGGAGATCAGCTGGCCTGCTCTCTAGGGACATGGGTTTATGGTTACATACCCGGCATCGCCACCAGCGAATCTTTTGCCGACGATGTCTATCAAAGTAACTTGTTATTATCAAAGGAGCACATCGAAGTAGGCACTACAGGTATGGATTCCGTCATATTAAACTCTAAAGGTTTTGGCGGAAATAATGCCAGTGCCCCAGTGATCGGCCCGCATATTGTCAAGCAGATGCTGGCACGCAAACATGGCGCCGCGGCGCTTGAAAAATGGCAGGCGCTCAACATAAAGGTCTGCGAGAAAGCACAAGACTATGATTATCGTGCCTGTCGCGGAGAGGTCAAACCTAGTTATAAATTTAATCACAATGTACTAGAAGGCGATGATTTAACGATTAGCGACCAACAGATCAATATTCCTGGATATAAGCAGCCGATAGAAATTAGCCAGCCACACCCCTTTGATGACTACTGTCAATGAAACGCATTAGGATGAGCAAAACATGAAAACAATTTATAAATTTTATAGTGATTACCTTACAGTCGGCTCTCTCACTAAGCTGATGATCGGCTGTAGTATCTTTTTAGTAGGCTGTGCCGCAGCCACCTCTAGCATTGGTTTACACACCGCGCCTGTGACCCATTATTTACTAAATGAGCATACTGGCTCATATTGTCAGGGTTACGCGGATGCCTCGATCAAAGGCCAGTGCCAATCTCTGATACCTGTCGCAACCAACATCTTAGATACTAGGGTCATCGGCAACATCTACCAACAGCAAATTACTGAGCCCAATCGCATCGCCAGTCTCATTGGAATAATACTCAGGGGCGACAATCTCGACTACCGAGCCACTTTGCTAGACAACGGACTCTACAGCGTACCGGTAAACCAACAAACCAACACCGTCTGGAGCACCCTAAAAAGGATTGACAATAACGCTCACTCTGATTAGCGCCCATTCTGCAGCGGATGGCTACAGCTGCCGTCCTTGGGGTTCGAGCTGAACACCACTAGAAGTAGATTACTGAGCCCAATCGTATCGCCAGTCTCATTGGAATAATACTCAGGGGCGACAATCTCGACTACCGAGCCACCTTACTAGACATGGGCTCTACAGCGTATCGGTAAACCAACACTGTCTGGAGCATCCTAAAAAGGATTGACTAGCAACGTTCACGCTGATTAGCGCCCATTCTGCAGCGGATGGTTACTGCTGCTGTCCTTGGGACACGAGCTGAACATGACTAGAGGTCGTTATTTAGCATGACTAACGGCCACAGCTAGAATCACCCACCCCACTACCGCGTTTCTGGATCGACACTGATTAAGCTAAAGACAGGCAGTTGCGGGTATTGATCTCCAGCTGTTTTTCGATGACAGCAGCACTCTCGGTACGCAATTCGAACACCACTTGCGCTATGTGCCAAATATTTTCTGGCTGGTTAAAGGCTTGAGACATATTGGCCAGTGGCATGTCGGGGGCATCCGTTTCTAAGACCAAATCGGTTAGCGGCAATTCAGTCACTAACGCGCGCAGCTTAGTTGCCCGAGTATGAGTAATGGCACCGCCAAAACCCAATTTGAAATCAAATTCTTGCGTGTAGCGCTGTGCCTGTTGCATGCTGCCGTTAAAAGCATGCACTATGCCGCCGCTGCTAAACTTCACTTTTTTAAGTACCGCTAACACTTGGTCATGGGCCTTGCGCACATGCAGTAGCACAGGTAAATTTAGCTGCTGCGCCAATTGAATTTGCGCTTCGAATAGAACTAATTGCCGCTCTCGAGCTAGCGGGTCTTTCTCTATAAAAAAATCCAGACCAATCTCACCGATTGCGCAGGGGAGATGTTTAACGCTATATTGCTCTAGTGTTGTTAGGCTACTGGCACAGTGCTCAGACATAAAGCAGGGATGTAAACCAAACGCATGATGGATAGTGGGATTCTGCTTGGACAGCCTCAGTACTGTGGCAAAATTGTCGGCACTAACACTGGGGACCACAAATTCCATCACGCCCAGACGATTTGCCGCGCCGAGAATAGCCGAGAGATCAGCACTGAACTCAGCAAAATCTAAATGGCAATGACTGTCGATAAAAGGCATTAGATATTCACCTCCTCACACTGACTAGGCAGGATAGTTACTTAGATTGTTCGGCAACAAAAAGCGGCTAACCACAGGCCAACCGCGCTCTCTATAACCCTTGTCACCACTCTATAGCGGATAGCCTGAGGAGGCTGAATTAGTCTATATTAATGCTCGCGAGTAGCGCGAAATTGCACCTCGGGCCAGCGCTCTTCGGTGAGGCTCAAGTTGACGCGAGTCGGGGCTAAATAGGTCAGCAAACCGCCACCGTCAATCGCCAGGTTATCATTGGCTTTGCGGATTAACTCCTCGAGCATTTTAGCATCGTCACACTCTACCCAACGGGCAGTTTGCACTGAGACAGTCTCGTACAGACACTCGACCTTATACTCATCTTTGAGGCGAAACATCACCACCTCAAACTGCAGCACACCGACCGCACCCAATATCATGTCGTTGTTTTTCTTGGGCATAAACAGCTGCACTGCACCCTCTTCGGCCAACTGCTGTAAACCCTTGCGCAATTGCTTGGCTTTGAGAGGATCCACCGGGCGCACCCGCTTAAACAACTCGGGCGCAAAGTGTGGAATACCGGTGTATTTCAACTCTTCACCCGTGGTGAAGGTATCGCCGATTTGAATGGTGCCGTGATTGTGCAGGCCGATGATATCGCCCGACCAAGCCTGTTCAACGCTCTCGCGATCACCCGCTAAAAAGGTCACCGCATCGGCGACTTTGACATCCTTTTTAATCCGGCAGTGGCGCATTTTCATACCCCGGTTATAACTGCCAGAACAGATGCGCATAAAGGCGATGCGATCGCGGTGCTTAGGGTCCATATTGGCTTGAATTTTAAAGATAAAGCCACTGAATTTTTCTTCATCGGCGGCCACTGTTCGACTCACTGTCGATCTGGCAATAGGGGCGGGGGCAAAATTTGTGTAACCATCGAGCATTTCTTTGACGCCAAAGTTGCCCAGCGCGGTACCAAAAAATACCGGCGTTAATTTACCGGCTAAAAAGGCCTCGCGATCAAATTCATTGGTGGCGCCGCGCACCAACTCAATCTCCTCGATAAAATCGTCGTACAAATCACCGAGTAATTCCTTGGCCTCAGCAGACTCTAATCCTTTGATGCGGATATCCTCAGGCAGCACCGCACCTCTGCCGGGGGTATAAACATGAATTTCATCGGTGACTAGATTGTAAACGCCCTTAAAAAAGGTACTCATGCCAATCGGCCAGTTAATCGGCGCCGCGGCAATTTTTAAGACACTTTCAATTTCGTCTAACAGATCAATAGGATCGCGGATATCGCGGTCCATTTTATTCACAAAAGAGAAAATAGGCGTGTCGCGCAAGCGGCAGACTTCCATCAGTTTGATGGTGCGAGCCTCGACCCCCTTTGCCCCATCCACCACCATCAGAGCACTGTCAACGGCGGTTAAGGTACGGTAGGTATCTTCCGAGAAATCTTCGTGCCCGGGAGTATCCAATAGATTGACCACTTTGCCATTCCAGTGAAACTGCATCACCGAGGAGGTGATCGAAATACCCCGTTCTTTCTCCATCGTCATCCAATCAGAGGTTGCATGTCGGTCACTTTTTTTGCCTTTCACAGTACCGGCTTTTTGGATCAGATTACCGAGCAGTAATAATTTCTCGGTAATGGTAGTTTTACCGGCATCGGGGTGAGAGATAATAGCGAAGGTTCTACGCTTGGCAACTTGTAGCGCAGTGGCTGTATTTGACATGTTTAAGTATCTTCTAAAGTGGAATCTAAGTCCTCTGCAGCGCGGGGCAATCGCGCCTAAAGCGAGGTATCTTTTGAGTGACGGCTATTTTCGCCGATAACGGCCCAATACACAACCTCGATACACAAAGATTGCCAACCATAGCGTAATTACCAATGGCCTAAATCAGAACTCGGTGATCACACTGACCCCGACCTCGCTGAATTTATCCATACCGGTTAGGGCCGGGATAGCTTGTTCGAGGGTAATAGTGCGTCCCAATAGTTTTTCAGGTTGTAGTTTACCCGCTTTGATCATCGCTAACATGGCAGCATAACGATGCGCCTGCATCCCATGACTGCCGATGATTTCGATTTCCCAGCCCACCACCTTATCCATGGGTATCTTGGGGCTAGACTGATCGGCGACCAGCAGCCCCACTTGAATATGCTTACCGCGTCTTTTTAAACTGTTGATAGAATTAACACAGGTTATTGGATGTCCCAGCGCATCGATTGATACATGGGCACCTCCGGCGGTTATTTCCACAATGGCCTCAGCTATATTAGCCACTTGGCTGGCATTAAGGGTAGCCACTGCACCTAGTTTGCTGGCCAGAGCCAATGGTTGCTCACCGATATCCACAGCGATCACATTCGCCCCTAAACTAGTGGCGATCATAATGGCCGATAAACCCACGCCTCCACAACCATGCACCGCCACCCACTGACCCGCACTCACCTTACCTTGATCGACAATGGCTCTAAACGCAGTGGCAAAACGACAACCCAAACTTGCCGCCGTGCAAAAATCGATGGACTCTGGCAGGGGCACCAGATTCAGATCTGCATTGTGCACTGCCACATATTGCGCAAACGAGCCCCAGTGGCTGAACCCAGGCTGAGTTTGACTGGGACAAACCTGCTGATTGCCACTGTGACACTCATCACACATCCCACAGCCGGCAATGAAAGGAGTCGTCACTCGATCACCGATCTTATAACCTTTAACCTCTGTACCCAGCGCTGCAATCACCCCAGCAAATTCATGACCTGGCACGTGGGGCAACACAATATCCGGATCGTGACCCATCCACCCGTGCCAGTCACTGCGACACACTCCGCTGGCCTGGACCTCAATGATCACCCCGCTGGGTTCGGGAGTAGGATCCGCTACTTGTTGAATCTGGGGATCTGTCGCGAAATTTTCATAGACAAGCGCTTTCATGAATAACTTTCCTCTATTTAATAAGATGAGGTTTCATCAGCTCAACAGCCTCTCGAGTAATGTGAGTAGCTAAGCTTGCCCCAAAAAAACATGCACATTGTAGATGTGCATTAATAGCACAATGCAGTTCTATTTAGCAGCGCAGTCAACCGCTACTTCGCTAACCCTGATAATCTGCTGTTAATAAATATTCGACTAGGGCCTGTATTCGTGGCTGCGCATACCTAGATTTTGGATACACCAATGACAGCGTCGTGGGCAGCAGCTGCCACTGCTCCATGAGCACCACCAAAGAGCCCTGGTTTAATTCTCGCTGCAGATAATAACTAGGCTGTCTGCTTATCCCCAGCCCTGCAACAGCCGCTCGCAGTGCCACAAAACCATTGGCGCACTGCAGTACTGACTCAATCGATACCTCGGCTTTCTTGCCGCTTGATGGGTGGACAAACTGCCAGCTGGCAATTGAGCCATTGATTAATGCGTGTTTAGACAGATCAGATGGGCTATGCAACGCTGGGGCTTCACTAAGATAACTAGGACTCGCCACCAGATAGTTATTATAAACACAGAGTTTACGGGCGATTAAACTAGAATCTTCCATCGGCCCCATCCGCAGTACTAAATCGTATTGTTCATCTATGAGATCAACCCGCACACTAGAAAAGCTCAAGTTTAGCTTAATGCCCGGATAGCGCTGCATAAACCGGGTCAGCAATGGCGCAATGATTCGCTCGCCAAAAAAACCACCAACGCTATTAATCCGGATCACGCCAGTAATCGCCTGCTGAGAATCCCGAGCAGATTCCACCGCAAATTCAAGCTGCTCTACGCCGCGTGAGCTGCGTTCAAAAAAAACTTCACCGGCCGCTGTTAGAGATAACGATCGCGTCGAACGATGCAGCAACTGCACCCCTACTTGCTTCTCCAGCGCGCTGATTATTTGGGACATTCTAGCTCTTGAGCAATTTAATTGCAGCGCCGCTTTAGAAAAACTTCCCAGGCGTGCCACCAGCAGAAATTCGGCAATACCAGCGGGAATAGTACTCTGCATATTGTTAACCTTTATTTAACAATCTATTAATTGATCTGCTAATTATAAACAAAGGGATTAGCAGTACACTACTGTTGATTATCAATAATAGGAAAACGCTGTAATGAAACTAAGAACACTAGGCAAAACGGGCTTTAAGGTGTCAGAGATTGGATTGGGCTGCTGGCAGCTTGGCAATGATTTTGGGCCGGTAGAAGACACGCAGGCGGCACAGATTTTAAACAGCGCCATGCAAGCCGGGATTAATTTTTACGATACGGCAGACGTATACGGTGGCGGCTTAAGCGAAACACGTATTGGTCAGTGGAAAGCACCGCTAAGCAATGCGCCAATCATCGCCACTAAAGTGGGCCGTGATGGGGCCCTGTATCCCGATGGATATTCAAAGGCGAGCATCAAAGCTAGCCTACAGGCATCGATGAAGCGTTTAAATGTCGAGATCATCGATTTAGCGCAACTGCACTGCGTACCCAGAGACGTGTTATTTGATGGGGAGATACTGAATTGGATGGCAGACCTACAGCAAGAGGGCCTGATCCGCCATTTTGGTGCCAGTGTCGAAATGCTCGATGAGGCGCTGTTTTGCACCACACATCCAAAATTGGCCACCTTGCAAATTCTGTTTAACTTGTTACGTCAAGACGCCATCGATGAGCTATTGCCGGCTGCGGCTAACAACGATATTGGCATTATTGTGCGCCTGCCATTAGCCAGCGGTTTACTCAGTGGCAAGATGAAAAAAGACCAAGTATTTGCCGAATCTGACCACCGTCATTACAACGTAGATGGTGCGGCATTTCATGTCGGCGAGACCTTTAACGGCCTGCCCTACAACAAGGGCGTGTCACTCGTCGATGAATTGCGTCCAATGCTGGACCCAGACCAATCAATGACAGAATTAGCCCTGCGCTGGATTTTGGACCAGCCTGCTGTCTCCACGGTGATTGCCGGGGCAAGCCGAGCTGAGCAAGTGATAAGCAACGCTAACGCCTCAGAACTGGCGCCACTATCCTTGCAACAGCACCACCAATTGAAAACATTCTATACCGAGAGAGTAAGGGATCATATCAGAGGGGGGATATAGCGGTTCATTGGTCATTGGTGCTGGTCTTGAACCAACCACCAATGACCCAGTGGTTATCCTTTCACTAACGTAAACTTGCCGATTTTATCTAACAATTCTGTCGTCTGGCCACTGACCACACCGACGTATTCACTGACGCTAAGACTTTTTTCAGTATTCAATGAGACATTTGCCGCCAAGTTTTCCATGTTTTCAGCGATAGATTGCGTCGCATTATTCGCCTCACTGATGTTGGCGGTTAGCTCACCACTTTGCTCGGCGACTTCCATTACCAACGACTTGATTTGGCTGATCGCGGTGGTTGCATCATCCGCTAATTCTCTACCGGTGACTACATGCTGGTTACCGAGTTTCATCTCTTTTACAATTTCTTTAATGCAGTTTTGCATCGCATCAATGATTTGGGAAATATTTTGGGTAGAGCTGACGGGCTCCTCTGCCAAATTGCGCACTTCAGTCGCCACTACCGAGAAACCGCGACCAGCTTCGCCCGCTCTGGCCGCTTCAATAGCA
>JABSRA010000025.1 GCA_013215445.1 Oceanospirillaceae bacterium | reverse complement strand
AAGGACATCAATGCACATAATATCATGCAGACAACACCGAGTTCTGTGCCTCTAAAACCAATAATATTTTTTGCGATAAAGGTCGAAATTAAACCGACAAAGCCTATCGCTCCGACCAGGGCAATCACTGGAGCCATTGCCAATACAGCTAATACGATGATCAATAAATAGCTCGTTTTCGCTGCTAGCCCCAGTGCCAACGCCTGCTGATAGCCAAAGTGAAGAGGATTTATTTGCCTTGCGAGCAATAAAAATAAGCCGATGATGAACAGCGCCCAAAGTCCCAATAAACTGGCGGAGAACAGGTCGAGAGATATAAAACTGCCCGATAAAAAAGCCATTAAAAAAGCCATGTCTTCCAAGGTCACGGCGGATAACAATATATCGCTAAAGGCTGAAAATACGGCGCCAAAGGCTATCCCCACTAAAATGATAAAGGTGCCACTGAGCTGTTTATAGACAAAAGCCAGTACCAGTATCGCAGTGACTATCACACCGAAGAAACTGGCGATAATGCTGGCAGTTAAAGAGGTTTGTAGAAAGACTACATACAGCACAATGACAGACAGAGCCGCGCCATCTGATAAACCTAGTACTCCGGGGTCGGCCAGCGCATTGCGGGCGGCTATTTGCAATAAATAGCCGGACAGGGCCATTAGTGCGCCTGCAGCACAAGCACCCATGATGCGCGGTACACGCAATTGATAAATGGTCGAAGTGGCATCGTTGAGTTCGAAGTTTGCATTGAGCACGGCAAAAACGTCTGCCCAAGTGACTGTCACAGATCCGAGTTTTAAACTCATTAACACGCTGCCGATGAGTAGCGCGAACAGTGTCAGTATGGTGAGGAGAGTACGTTTATAAATGGGTAGGGAAATACTTTCCCCTATGTTTAGTACCCAATTTGAAGACAGTGATGGTTTCATAAAACGGACTTTTTTCGCAGCATGAAATACAGTAGAGCGAGGAAAAAAACACTGCCGATACTGGCGCTAACCCCTCCGACGAGCAGCACTTTAGGGGCAATGATAGTTCGCGCTACTATATCGGCGCAAGCCAGTAACAGTGCCCCGATCAGCATAGATAACCAAGCGCCTATTTGACCTGTTTCTGTGACAAAAACTTTGCAGATATGCGGCACGACTAGTCCGATAAAACCAATCGGACCGACCGTTGAAACCACCAGCGAAGCGAGCATAAAGACTGAGGTTAAGGTCAGTAGTTTTGTCCTCTTTACATTGACACCAGCACTCTGCGCTTGTCGCTCGCCGAGCATCATGGCATCCAGTGCGCGCCCCTGAGATAAGAGCAGGATAACAGTGGCCAGTGCCAACCAAAATATAGCCTTAAAATCGTTGAAGTCAGATGGGCCAATATCTCCGAGCAGCCAATCCTGAATATCTGCAAAGCGCAGTGGGTCCAGTTGAATTAAGAAAGTACTCAATGCGCCAAATAACATAGAGACTAAGCTGCCAGCCAATACAATATGCAAGCCCTTGGAAATGCTGGAGCGGTGCAGTGCTCGGCTCATCGATAAAGTGAAGATGCCGGCGAGGCAGGCCCCGGCAAAAGCGGGTAGAAATAGGTTGTCCTCGGTGATATTGAAAAAATACATGGCGCATAAACTAATAAAAACTGCACCGCTATTAACCCCTAACGTCGAAGAGGAGACCAGTGGGTTCTGCAGTAATTTTTGTGCCTTAAAGCCCGCTATCCCCAACATTGCACCACAGCCCATGGCGACGAGCAGGCGGGGTAGACGTTGGTTTATCACAATGTGATGGTCGTAATTGTGACTATCGAAATGGCTTATTGCCTGGTATATATCCCACCAAGCTAGTGACTTGGCTCCGACACTGATGTGTAAAATTGTCACTAGTAGCACGACCGCTAAGACCGAGAGCGCAGCGCAAATACTTTTAGTATCAGGCCAATAGATGTACTGGTACATGCACCCCCACTCGATCATTGCCCACTCTGGTGGTATTTACGCCAAAGACCGCCTTCATCATTTGGTTATTGATCACTTGGTTGGGTGGGCCCTGTGCGTAAATTTTTTGGCCATTGAGTACAATCACATGGTCAGCGTACAGTGCGGCTTGGGTCATATCGTGCAAAATAGCGATCACTGTCTTGCCCTGTTCTACGAGCGCCTTACCCATGTCCAACAGCAAGTACTGATGCTTTAAATCTAAATGACTAGTCGGCTCATCAAGTAGCACAATATCGGTTTGCTGGGCGAGTAACATCGCCATGCGAGCCCGTTGTTGCTGGCCACCAGAAAGTGCATCTAAACGGCAGTTAGCCAGTTGCGTAATGTCCATCTTTTGCATTGCTTGGTAGGTGATTTCTGTATCTTTGACGCTGTAGCGCGACCAGAAACTCTGGTAGCAATAACGGCCCTGCATAACCATTTCAGATACGCTCATATGATCGGGTAGAGGCATTGATTGAGACAGCAATGATATAGCCTGCGCCTGTTGTATTTGGCTAAGACTATGTAGTTTATTAGGGCCTAAAGTAATAGAACCTTGGGTTGGAGTTAAATGGCGCATGATGAGATTGAACAAGGTAGTTTTACCACCGCCATTTTTTGCCAGAATCACATAAAAACAGCCGGGATTAAATGTCAGGCTAATGTCGTCTAGGATTAGTCGATCAGGGGTGTAACCAAAACTCAGATTTTGTAATTGCAGAGACATGTGACACTAACTAAGTAGAAGGATTATTTTTTGTATATTAAATGATAAGGCATATCATTACCATTACTATTTATGTCTTACGCTGTTATCAGTGGAGGCTAAGTTACGCTATATAGGAGCAGCAGGGAGCTGATTGGACACAGGGGTCGTTGCGACAAAAAATAATTTGCATACCCCCCAATCGATTAAATTTCTAGCTGATTTTCTGCAACCTTCGCCATCATTAATATGTCCTATTGCTCATTCTAGGTAAGTGGCTGTTTAGTCAAATGAGTAATTATATTTAGGGGAATTAAAAAGTTACTGGTATATACGTATCTATGTATGAGTGGGGTCAGGTTAATATTAACTAAGCCGAGCGCTTAAATAAGCCAGTAGTTTATTTGGGACAGGCATGTATTAATTGCTTTTCTCAACATTTAAGACAATCGCTCTGGCGGTAATCAAGGAGTTGGTGGCTCGGTAGTGTCGTTTGTTGTAGAGTTGCCCTTTAGAAATTTAATATCCATTTGCACTGAGCCATTGTTTGGGTTGCCCCGGACATTGACCAGCTCGAAGCGCAATTGCGTGAAAATCGAATACGCTCTAACATTGAAAGTGGCGGGGCTGGTCAATTAAAATGGCTGAGGCTCCTTGTCATCTAATCAACAATCACCACTTAGGAACTACCCGAAATGCCCACTGCTAATAGCTTAGTTGTACTGGATTTTGAAACCACCGGATTATCGCCGAATATGGGCGATCGGGCTATAGAGATCGCCGGAGTACGTCTCGAAAACGGTCGGGTGACTGATAGCTTTCAGGCCTTGATGAACCCCGGTCAACGGGTCAGCGGCTTTATTGAAGACTATACCGGTATCACCAATAAGATGCTCGCCGATGCGCCTGATTGCGCAACCGTGATGGGAGAGTTTGCCGATTTTATCGGCGACGCTAATCTGGTGGCGCATAATGCGTCTTTCGATAAGCGTTTTCTGGATGCCGAACTGGCCAGGATTGATCGCAGCTATCGTGGTGAATTTGTCTGTTCGATGCTGGTGGCCCGACGCATCTATCAAGACGCTCCCAACCATCAATTGGGTACTTTAATAAAATACGCTAAGATCCCCGCCGATGGGGTCTTTCACCGAGCGCTTTATGACTCGCAGATGACTGCGAAACTCTGGCAGACGATGCTGGAAAGTATCGAGGCGCGCTACGGCATCGTCAATATCCCCTTTGCGCTGCTGAAAAAGATCGCCCGTACCCCGAAGAAAGCGCTGCATGAGATGCTAGAAGCCTGTCGGACTAAACACTAATCTACTGCGAAAAATCATAAATTGGCCATATTTGCTGTTCTTTGTGTATGAAATACATCCTGTATTTCACTCTACGAGCAGCTAAAGCAGTGCAAATCTGATCCCGTCAGATTAGTGTTAAATAGCACGCTATTCGCCTCAAAAGAATAGCAAATCTATCTCAAATCTGCTTTTTCTCGCTACGATCGGTCAACCCCGACAGGCTCCTAGAGTGCTATTAATTTCTTGGTGAACGGATCAACGGCGAAATGCTATAAAAAGTGTATGTCACTTATTATTGTTGGATCAAAACGATGTCACCGAAAGGGTGCCATCATTTTAGTCACGCACTAGGCTGTAAAGAAGTGCTACAGGCCTATGCCCAGAAGCTTCATATCAATTGGATTAAGGCTATTGGGCTGTGCTCTAAATTATTCCCAGCATAATGGGTAAACAATAATTGAGAAATACTGCTAAGTATAGAAGAGTGTGGGCCACCCATAGGGAATGTAGACTAAATATCGAGCCTTGGCTAAATCCCCGCAATGAAGAGATAACAGCCAAACGTGCAGAGCAAGATTGAGCGTCATGTTAGGTGATGTATAAAATCGGGATGCCCGATATACAGTCACTTTATCTATTTGGGGTTGCTAGCTCATAGATTCTGACGCAAGTTTTCGATTAACCATTGACTCACAGCACCACTGGCGCTGTCGCGACGTTGGATAATAGAAATAGTAGAGGCGGGCGATGCGCTAAATTCTAAAACCTGTAAATGGGCTAGATCACTGTTGAACATCGGGTGCTCGGCGATATTTTGCGGCAGTAGCGCCCAGCCACCGCCGCGAATCACCAGCGGTAAAATGTAAAAATAGCTATCTAAGTACCAGCAGTTGGCTGAAATCGGACGGTTGTAAGGTTCGCCCTTTTTATTGCAGCTCACATATTGGCGGTACTGTTGTAGATCGGCTATTTGCAACTTGGCAAGTAGACTCAGCGGGTGGTCTTTTGCTGCCACAATCCGGTAGGTGAGCTGACCTATCTGTATCGCGTACAAGCGCTCATCTATCGGGTTGTTTTGTACTAACAGTCCAAAATCCGCTTGCGAGTTAATAACATAGTCGACGATATCGCCCTGGCTACCATTGATTAAGGTGAGACAAAAATGCGGAAACTGTTGTTCGATTTGATGTAGGGCGCTGTCTAAAGTCTGCTCGGGGAATGCTTCGTCCATGGCCAGAGTCAATTGAGCTTCCTGATCACTGGCTAAGGTTTGAATACGCCCCTCTAGCTGCAGGCACTGCTGCAGCAAATTAAGTGCTTGTGGGTACAAGCTTGCGCCGCGCTCGGTAAGTATTGGATAGCGGTTCTGACGGTTGAACAGTTCAAAGCCAATATCAATTTCCATGTTGGCAACCGCGCTACTCACCCTGGATTGAGCGCGGCCCAAATGCCTTGCAGCGGCGGAAAAAGACCCTTGCTGTACCGTGGCGACGAAGGCCTGCAGCTGCGATAAATTCCAATTCACCCTAAACCCCTTATTCAATATCTATCCGATTTTGCGATAGATAGTAACTTTTATCTATCTAAATAGTTGGGATAATACGCAAATATTTAATACGGACAACATTAACTATTTCTCATCCAGGAACAAGGGCGTAGCGAGGGAGGCATCCTCAGTAGGCAGCTGTTTCTGGATGGGAACTAACTAAGGGGTAGCGGCAATGACGGTGGTAATAGCACAGAGGGAGTCGGTATTTAGGCTTTTCTGGCGATATACATTTCCCTCAGTATTGGCGATGTTGGTCAGTGGTATTTATGTGATCATCGACGGTATTTTTATCGGTCAGTTTGTCGGCGAACAAGGGCTGGCGGCAATCGGTGTCGCCTACCCACTAATGACTTTTTTCACCGGCGTCGGCTTGATGATAGGCATAGGCGGCGGAGCTATTATCTCTTATAAGCGCGGAACGGGTGATCCCCAGGGGGCAGTGCGCGCCTTGAGCACAAGTTTATTACTGCTGTTGTTGGCGGCGCTGGTCACTGTATTTTATATGGAATTTGCCAGCGTTTTTCTAACCCTACAAGGTGCAAGCGGCACTTTGCTACAGATGTCTTTGGACTATATAAGTGTCTTCCAATATACCGCACTGAGCGCCATCGCCTCGGCGGCGCTGCCGCTGTTGATACGTAACGATGACAGCCCCAACTTTGCCACTGTGATTATGATCGCTGGGGCTCTGCTGAATGTTGTCTTGAATTACTGTCTGTTGGTCTTGCTCGATATGGGGATAACGGGGGCAGCGTGGGCCACGGTCCTATCAATGACGGCAGTTTGCCTAGTCGCGTTGAAATACTTCTACTCTGCGCGAGCGACGATTGCCTTGAATCGCACTGCTCTGGTTTTTGACAGAGACGATGGAGCAAAAATTATTGCCATAGGTAGTTCGGTGTTAGTCATGCACTTGTATGCAGGATTTGTCATCGCGATACACAATGCGCTATTTGTACAGTACGGAAATAACATCAGCTTGAGTGCCTATGCTATCGTCGGTTATCTGATGAGTTTGTATTACATGTTAGCCGAGGGCATAGGTGGTGGAATACAGCCACTGTTGAGCTATTTTCAGGGGCGCGCGCAAATGCATAAAATTCGACAATTGGTCAAGCTGGCTGTGTATATTACCATAGGATTAGGCATCGGCTTTTACCTGTTGTTAAATGCTTGGCCGACACTTTATATTCAGTGGTTCAACAGTGAGATTGAAGTCGTTGAAAAATCGATTAATGGATTACGCTATCATTTGATAGGTATGTTTATAGACGGTTTTATCGCCCTGGCGAGTGTTTATTTTATGGCGTTGCAGAAGGCAAAAATCGCCTTGTTTATCTCACTGGCCAATATCGTTATCCAATTGCCATTTTTATATATATTGCCGCAATATTGGGGCGAGTTTGGCATTTGGATTGCACTGCCGCTATCGAATATTGTTATGCTAGTGCTGGTGGCGCCGTTGTTGTGGCGAGATTTAAAGCGTGGAGAGCGCTCAGTGTTATCTGCCAGTGGAGCTGTGTGAATAAAAAACCATAAAAAAAACCATAAAAGGGCACCCAAAAATAATTTGATCAATTCTTTGGTCAAAGAATAGGCTGGTTAGTACTTTTTAATCTAAATCAGAGAAAGTTTTCCTGAGCAGGAGGTTGTAATATGGCCCGTGCCCGCGAGCAGCAGATTTGCTGTGAAGATACCCCGTACTACTACTGTATTTCCCGTGTCGTTAGACAAGCAATCCTTTGTGGTTTCAATCGAAGCACTAAGCAAAACTATGAGCAGCGCAGACAATAATGGGTGCTAGATAGATTGATGGTGATGTCCCATATCTTCCTTATTTAGCAATCACAAATAAATCCAGTCAGCAAAAATTCCCCAAAGCGCGAATGTATTAGCGCTATTGGGGTGACTACCTCAGTGAATATCATTAGTCTGCTATTACCTCTAATACTATTTTGCCAACAGAGTGTTTGCTCTCAATGCGCTGGTGGGCGATTTGTGCATCGGCTAGTGGCAAGACAGAATCTAAATGTACTTTCACTTTTCCCTGCTCCAATAATGTTTTGATTTGAGATAAGTCAGCGGCGTCAGACTTTACCCAAAGTCGGTGAAAGGTGACTTTGTTGGGCTCTGCTAGTGCTTCGTCTAGCTCATCTAACAGTGAAATCAGATGCCCCCCGGGTTTGATCACCGCCAAAGAGCGCTCAACGAGGTCGGTGCCACCGACGGCAACTAAGACTAGATCGACAGCTTCTAGCTGATCCTCAAACTGACCGTTTTGGTAGTCAATAAATTCATCGACGCCCAAGCTTTCAACAAAGGCTCTATTCTTTGCTGAAGCGGTGCCAATAACATGAGCGCCCGCCGCTTTTGCCAACTGCACGGCAAAGCTACCCACTCCGCCGCTAGTATTATGAATTAATACGCGTTGGCCCTTTTGTAGCTTGCCTTGGGTGAATAGTCCCTGCCAAGCTGTAAGTGCCGCTAATGGCACCGCTGCGCTTTGAGCAAAGCTCAAATTAGTTGGTTTAGCGACCACTAAGTTGGCATCTACAGCGAGGTATTGTGCGTAGCAACCTTCTTTTTCGATAGGGGCCATCACAAAGACCTGATCTCCAACATGATGCGTGGTTACTTGATCACCAATTTGTTCAATCGTACCGGCGGCATCCCAGCCTAAAGTGAGTGGTAAAGTATGTGTGCCCGTGTCTTTGAACATGCCGTTACGAATGTAAGAATCTACGGGGTTGACGCCAGCGGCGTGAATTTTTATTAATACTTGGTCCTCTGCAATAATGGGAGTCCGGATCTCTGTGTAGATAAGCTGCTCGATGTCGCCGTAGTTTTTGATCAGTGCTGCTTTCATCATGGTGCCCCTAAATATTGAATGTTGTTGGTTGGAAGTGAGGCCATCTTGCACGCTATTTCTCATATCTTCTAATTGATCATTAGTATAATATACATTGATGAAATCAATGAATTAGCGTGTTTATGAATGGGTATGGTTATGAGTAAAGCGGATCTTAACTTGTTTGTGATTTTTGATGCCATTATGCAGGAGCAGTCGATCACTGCGGCGGCGCAGCGATTATTTATGACCCAGCCGTCGGTGTCTAACGCGGTCGCGAGGATGCGCCATAGCTGGAATGATGAGTTATTTGTAAAGCAGGGGCGCGGTATTAAAGCGACGCCTTTTGCCAATCAACTGTGGCAGCAAATATCTGAGCCCCTCTACACCATTAATAATGCAGTCAATCCCGTGCAGTTTATTGCGGCGATCGCTCGTCGCAGGTTTCGAATTGCTCTCACCGATGGCATGACCAGTGTGCTCTGGCTACCGCTGCGCAAAATTATCGAACAACAAGCGCCGGGTATCGATTTGCACGCAGTACCTTTTCGCGGTGATGGTGAGCACTTGTTACTGAGTAATGAAGTGGATTTGGTACTCGATAGTTATAAAGGTAACAATAAACTTATTCACAGCCAGTGGATGAGTGATTTTAAATTTGTCTGTGTGATGCGCCCCGATCATGCCCTAGCGAAAAAATCGTTGAGTTTGGAGAGTTTTTTGGCGGCCGAACATTTATTTGTCTCACTATCAGGAGATGCCCGAGGAGTCGTGGATAGCCAGTTGACAGAACTAGGTGAGCAGCGACGCATCGCCATGACCGTCAACAGCTTTAGTGGCGCTTTCCCATTGCTCGCTGAGACTAATTTGATCTGTACCTTACCGGACGCAGCAGTTAGCAATGCAGTGGCAGCGGGATTAGTGATTACTAAAACCTTACCTATCAACATCAGTGATGTAAAAATATATATGGCCTGGCACACTCGACAGCACCGAGACCCTGCATTGAATTGGCTGAAGAATAGGATCGATAAAGTGTATAGACAAACGATCATTGATGATTAGTGACCTGAGGGTATTTTTGTTTATTTTGCCCCATTGAACCCTGTTGATAATAAGTAATGGTAAAGCAGAGTGCTGTCTTGTTTGCTCAAGATTTTTGATCCTTCCCAAGGAGCATAGCTCGAATATTGCATGTAATATCCGGGCTAGATAAAAAATAGGGAAATGGCACAGGCAGGAGCGCTACTGTAACGAGTCTTTAAGCTTTTTTTGTTACTGTCTCAGAACAGGATATTAAAAGCCCTGAAAAAGCGCTCAAACATTGGTTTCTCATCCCCTGGAAGGCTGTTTAAAGTCTTTGTAATACAACAGATAAAGGTTTGGTTTTTCGGGTTTTTTATTGTTAGCATGCGCTCAAATCTAGTCGACTTTAAGGTAGAGTAATGAGCCAAAATTCGAGGGATGCGCTTAGCCAATCACTGGCTAAAATCAGCGCCAATTATCCATCATCCAGTGATAAGAAAAGCCACAGTGGGCAGACTAAAGCTAACCAGAAAAAAATGACTGAGGAAATAGCGGATGACCATGAGGTTTTCAAAGATCAGGTTTTCTATGATTTGAAATGGAGCAATCAAGCTAAGCAAGAGTGGCAGCTGGTTGATTGTGAGTTTCATCACTGCGATTTCAGTAATGCCGCACTAGATTTTATGCAGGCCAGTGGTTGTGTTTTCCACGATTGTAATTTTAAGAATAGCGGTTTAAAAGAGGCGCTGTTTGAAAAATGCAGTTTCTTTGATAGCGAGGGGCAAAAAGGCTGTTACTTTTATGGGGCTGACTTGGTCAATAGCCGGTTTTTACACTGTGATATTTCTCTCGCAGATTTTGAGCGAGCCGATATGTTTGGCATAGAGATATCCAACAGCAAAGCGCAGGGCTGCTCGTTTAAACAAGCCAACTTCGCCAGTATCGTGAGTCGCAAAAAGTTGTTTTCCAGTGCTTTTTTAACGGACAGCAATTTCCGCTATGCGGATTTTGAAGGCTGTCAATTAGTGGGTTGTGACTTGAATAGTAGCGCGTTTGTAAATGCTAATTTCTTCCAGACCAATTTAGAAAAATGCCAGCTTATTAATGCGGATCTAACCGGTATCCATTTTGAGCGCTTAGCCTTGGCAGGCGCAGATTTACGAAATGCGCAATTGGAGGGCTTGGATATCAGAAAAATCGATTTACAAGGGGCTAAAATAAATGACTGGCAACAAAGTGTTTTATTAGAATCCCTGGGTATTATCTGTTTTCCAAATTAGTTTTTAGCTACCTGATGGGTTTACGGATCTAGCAGTACTATATAGGATCAGAGATTCTCTAGGGACATCCCAATTTCCGCTATATGCTATTACAATAGCAGCGCAGGGTACCCTCTTGATCTAGATTTTTGGGGTTAAATATAGCCTTAACTTTTTATTATACTAGTCATTATTTGTTATCTGCAAGGTGCCATCGAGTGCCGTTAGCAGGCGCTATCTCTATAGGTGTTAACGCTACCTGTGTAAAATTGTTTATTCAAAAATCTAAAAAATATTAAAGTTCCGAGTCTCTCTATTAATACCACCGTCTATTGGCAGTGCTAGGTTATGCAAAATAGACGCTATATTGAATTAAGGTTGAAGGTACCAATGAAACTAAAATTGTCTGTTGTTGATCAATCTCCTGTGTATGGCTCTCATCCGGCTATTGAGGCGCCTAAACTCTCCATTGAATTGGCAAAAGCTTGCGATGATTGGGGCTATTATCGTTATTGGGTGGCAGAGCACCACGATAGTATCCATTTCGCTATCCCCTGTCCTGAAATAGTGATGACAGCCATTGCCAGTGTCACTGACAATATCCGGGTCGGGAGTGGTGGAGTTATGTTGTCTCACTACAGCCCGTTAAAAGTCGCCGAAAACTTTAAAATGTTGGAAACGCTTTTTCCTGGTCGTATCGATTTAGGCATTGGCCGTGCGCCTGGAGGTACTGGGCTGACATCCGAGGCGCTGGCTTTCCCTTATGAAGCTCATCATGGGGATATGTATAGTCATCAGGCGCAGCAATTAAAAGGGTTTATTGAAGGGAGTCTTTCCAGAGAAAATCCATACCAGAGGATTAACGTGCTGCCGGACAGCAGTCCTCAACCGGAGCTTTGGATGTTGGGCTCTAGTGGAGGCAGTGCCGGTCTTGCGGGGAATTTGGGGTATAATATCGCCCTGGCTAGATTTATCGATCCAGATAACTGTCGACCTGCTATTTTTACTGAGTATATGGAGCAGTGGCAGCTGGCGAATCATCAGGCAGATCCACACAAGATGCTTGCTATCGCCTGTATTTGTGCCCAGACAGAAGAAGAGGCGAAGCTGCGTGCGGGCACGGCGGTCTATCGTAAGTTAGCCACTCAAATGGGTATAGAAGAAGCGTTTCTCACGCCGTGCGAAGTTCAAGATCGTTACTTGCAGTTATCCCCTAGTCTGCAGGCTGCCTATGATGATGTGTTAAATGGTTATACCGTCGGCACTCCTGAACAGTGTGCAGAAGAGATAAACCAACTGGCAATAGAATACCGCTGCGATGAGATCTCGATAGTCACAGTGACACACAGTTTTGCAGACCGGCTGGATAGTTATCGGTTATTGGCAAAGGGGCTATGAATGGCAAGCGCTAGGAGAGAACTCACCATCACTTAGGGAAGCAGAGGACTATTGTAACAACAGATGCCCGATAGATTCACCCGAGCTATTTTCTCTATTGGCGAAGCTTGCTGTGATATTTTATTGTCGCTGATTGGTTGCATTAACCTAATGTCAGTTATTCCTATTTATTATCAAAAAATCTATCAATTAGAGCCGATTAGGTGCGGCTTTTAGCTATGGGGCCGAGTGTTTAGCCAGTAAAATGGTAGTATACCGGCGTATATTTAAACTCTATCGCCTGATCCGTTTAACGGACAGCGACATTTTCAAAGGTAATCTAGGTATGGCATTTAAGATGGCTAAGGGTTCGTTGTTCGCAGTTCTATTGCGTTCTAAGTGGTGGTATAGCGTATTAATCGGTCTGTTTGTGTTAGTGGCTAGTTTACTGTTTACTGATGGGCAGTACGTGATTCTTAGCATTAGCGGTGCGATGCCTTTTCTTGGAATAGGGGGGTATGCGGCTTATAAGCAATTTCAGCTACCTTCAGAAAAACGCGTGTTGGAAGTCACTCAAGAAGCTCAAAAAATGCCGGCTGCTATCATCGCTGAAAAAATAGCCGCTAACTATATAAAATATGGTTATGAGTCTAACGCGTTTAAAGGTAATGGTGCGGATTTGGAACTGACCCAAGGTAGTCGAAAACTGTTGTTGTGCAGTAAACGCTTTAAAGTGGCTAATACGGGCATAGAGCCTTTGAAATTATTGGTGGCTGCGGGTGAGCAGGCGGGCGCCATTGGTTTTTTGTACGTGGCATTAGGTGAAATATCTGCCACTGCTCGTGATTATGCACAAAAAAATAATATCGAGTTAATTCAGGCTAATAGATTCACGGCGCTATTTGATGGCAAGGCGAAGATAGACTGAAGAGTGCATCAACAATCCCGCGTAAGCTATTGTGCGCAGGTTTTTACTGTTAGCTTTGAGTAATTAAACTTTTCATTTTTTTGTACTCTAAATACCAACAGAGTTGAGCGAGGGGCTAGCGAGCCCCTCGTATTACCGCCCAGGCGTGTAGCAGGCAGACAATATAACAGAGAGTATTTGTCAATTTTCTCTATCTGCGTGACACATCAACTCTGTGACTTGGAGTCTAGAGCGCAAGCTTGTTTTACCCCATAAAACTTGACCACTAAAGAGATACCAAGAGTCGCGCTCTTTATTCATTTCTTTATCTATAATTCAATTTTGCCACTGGCTTGAAACTAAATAACCACTTAGTGCGTATTACCTCTATGTTGTCCTATCTAAAACCCTACTGGAAAGGTGAATCATGCGTCCTGTTCTCTATAAAATGCTCTTGGTTAGTCTTGTCTTAAGTGGGAGTTTTAGTGCTGCCGTTGCTGCTCAAAAACTGCTGTTCAATAGCGGCCCAGCTAAAACACAGCTCATTGAACTCTATACATCACAGGGCTGTAGTAGCTGTCCGCCGGCTGAAAAGTTACTCTCGGACCTAGTCGCCAGTAAACGGCTATGGCGAGACTTTATTCCGATTGCATTCCATGTCGACTATTGGGATTATTTGGGCTGGCAAGATATTTACGCTGATAAAAGCTTCACGGACCGACAGCGCAAGCACTTTCAGTTGGGGAATATTAGCAACGTGTATACCCCTGGTTTCGTGGTTGATGGCAAGGAGTGGCGTGGCTTTTTTCGCGGTCGAGATATCCCGCCAAACAATGCAGATTTGGCGGGTAATTTGACCTTAAAGTGGGATAGTGAAAGTCAAATCGCTACCGTTAACTACCAGAGCTTAGGAAAAAAACCTGAGTATTGTTATTTTGCTATTTTAGGTTTTGAACCGGGAGTCGTTATCCAGGCGGGTGAAAATCGAGGCCTTACACTAAATCAAGACTTCATCGCTCTACAAGTCAGTCGAGCGCCTATCGAGGGCGAGGCCAGTCACTACCAGTGCCAAGCAACGCTTAAAATGACAGCAGCTAGTGCTCATTTATCGGCACACTCTCGAGCGGTCGTGAGTTGGGTCACGGACAGTTTAGAGCGGCCATTGCAAGCAACGGGTGGCTGGTGGTGATTTGGAACTCGAAGACTTCTCAATTTACCTTAACCTGATGAGCGCAGCTGACGAGTGAACCAATACCAATCGTCCGCTGTCTGGGTATTTCTTACTGTTACTTTGAGACCTCTGCATAACGTAGCGAATGAAGATAAGACAAGGCAAAAACAGGCGAAATAGCGGAGTCTACTGGTGTAAATGAGCATGTTGAGCCTGTTTTTAACGCAGTATTATCAAATGCAGTAGTTATGCTGAGGTCTCACTTTACCTATATCGATAGGTCTACTGTGCGACCCCGGCGTCGCCTGCCCAATTAGCAGGGTCAACATATAGCCCGAACCAAATAGACCAGAGTCCAAAAATAACAAAAATGGCGCCAATAACCCAACCTGTGTGTTTCAGCCAGATCGCCAGCGTATTCAGTTTTACCGCCAGGCTGGGAATGATGGCCAATATAACCAGCGGCAGTGAGAGAAAGAAGCCGAACAGGAACATCATCACAAATCCGACGAGTGCTGTACCTGTGGTTGCCGCTAAGCCTAATAGCCCAAACAATATGGGAGCTGCGCAGGCGGGAATGTTGAGCCCAAAGGCAAGCCCAAGAGTGATGGGGTTTTGCGCTTGCTTCCAGAGTGCGGGTGCTAAATCAATCTGCCGCTTAATCAAGCCGGTTTTTTTGAGAAAGAATGCTATGCCGATACTTAAATAGATAATGCCAAAGATGAGCCATAGATAGGTTTGCATGCCGATCAAATATTGGCCGAGCAACGCAATCAATCCCCCAAACATACCAGCTACAGACGAACGTACGGCAATGAAGATCGCCACGGCTATTATCTTTTCTCGACTTGATCGGTTATTTTGGGTGTCCAAAAATAGTAAGTGCCCACCAATGGTGCAAGGCTCTATAAATCCTAAAAGCCCCAGCGCCATAGGTAGCAGAAAAAGCGAGTACCACGAAAGTTCCATGCGTCTGTCCTGTGATTACAAAATTTTACCAGATAATAACTACTTTAAACCTATCACTCTATGCCTTTAGAGCCAGCCCATTATAGCCAGTACTTATTAGTTTGATCTGCTCACTACCCGGTGTGGTTATTGGTGCTGAACAAGCGCCCACTTCTAGTCTGGCGCATCTCGAGCCATTGGTAGCTCCTCGCTACGAGCCCATTTTACTATAAATAATGGTACTTATTGAGTCAGCTTTAACTGAGATCATAAAAGGCGACAGCTAGCTGGCTCATTTTATGAGAGATGCAGCTTTACTCTACCGCCAAAGGGCCTCAGCAGTCGATGGGCTAGTGGGGAGCGCTGCGTCGACAATTAAAAAATTTCATTGTATGATATTGATCTCATTCATACTTCCATGGAACAGGTGCAAAATGAATCAACCCAACCGATCTCAAAATACCGCAGTGGTGCAGGCCATTGAAATTGCAATTCGATTGGGAATCATCTTTCTCATACTGGCTTTATGTCTACAAATTTTATCCCCTTTCATCTCAGTTATCGTCGGGGGGGCCATTATTGCTGTGTCGATATACACGCCTTTTCTGCTACTTTCAAAGAAGATGGGTGGACAACAAAAATGGGCAGCCACATTGATTAGTTTAGGTGGCGCAATTGTTATTATTATTCCGATTGTTTTACTCTCTAGTTCCTTAATAGACAGTGCTAGTGACTTAGGAGCGCATATTGCCCAAGGTACTTTGAGGATACCCGCACCTTCTGAAAGTGTTAGCTCGTGGCCAGTGATCGGTGAAAAAGTATATACCACCTGGAGTGCAGCATCGGCTAATTTAGAATCTTTTGTCGGCACCCACTATGGGCAGTTTTCGACTGTGGGGCTGAAGTTGGTTAGTTTAGCCGCCGGTGTTGGTCTGGGTCTATTACAATTTATTATCTCGCTACTGATAGCGGGAGTGTTTCTATTAAATGCTGATAGCATAACCCTAGCTCTGAAAAAATTTGCCGATCGGCTGCTGGGAAAAGATGCCCAGCACTTACTCACCTTATCGACATCGACTACCCGTAGTGTCGCTATCGGTGTATTAGGTATCGCTGCACTGCAGGGTATCATGGCTGGTTTAGGGATGATGCTGATCGGTGTGCCAGCTGCCGGGTTAATCGCGCTGATGGTACTGGTGATGGCCATTGCTCAACTACCGCCACTGTTAGTACTTGGCCCCGTCATTTTTTATGTGTTTTCCGTGGAGAGTACGACCATCTCAATGGCTTTCATGATCTGGTGTATTGTGATTAATTTTACCGATATGGTGTTAAAACCCCTACTCTTAGGTCGTGGTGTCGAGGCACCCATGCTGATAATTCTACTGGGGGCCATCGGTGGTATGCTTTTATTAGGTATTCCAGGTTTATTCATCGGTGCGATTGTGCTCGCTCTAGGGTACACGCTATTCAAAGATTGGCTGATGTCACAAGAGCCTGAGGTGCACCAATCATCTGTTGAACAGGATAGTTAAATAGCTATGTTACTCCCTCTAATGTTGGGTGGTATTACCGTAATACTGACCATGTTTGTGCAAGTTATATTCGTGGTGATGATGATTCGTTATCTGATCAAGGTGATCGCGAGTGATGACTGGAAAACACATAGTTTAGGTTTTGATATTTTGGTGATTAGTGTGGTCTTATCACTACTGTTTGCAGGGCATCTGAGTCAAATTGCAATTTGGGCACTGCTGTTTATGAGCATAGGGCAATTCGAAGATTTTTCAACGGCGTTCTACCATTCAGCGGTGAATTTTTCTTCGCTTGGTTACGGCGACATAGTAATGAGTCAACGCTGGCGGTTATTAGGTGCACTAGAAGCGGGTAATGGGGTATTAATGTTTGGTTTATCCACCGGCACTATTTTTTCAGTGATGAATCGATTATTCGCCTCACATAAAATTAATGCATCACAACATAAGTGATATCACCCATGTTTAGCATGAGAACCATTAAAAATATCCTCTATGCATCGCTAGTGACACAGCTAATAGCTTGTACCACAATTGGCCCCAATTTCGAAAAACCTGCAGTAGTAGCGCCAGAGGATTGGTCAGAATTGAGTGACGATAGACTCGATGTCTCCGCAATCAAAGAGTCGAAGTGGTGGCTGGTTTTTAATGACCCAATTCTGAATCAATTGGTTGATCTGGCTAGAGCGCAAAATAATTCCCTTGAAATAGCGGGTTTACGGGTACTTGAAGCACAAGCTCAATTGGGTATTGCCACCGGTCAACGCTACCCTCAATCCCAAGTCATATCGGGTAGCATAAGCCGAATTTCACCTGCAAAAAATCTTGGTAATGGCGCAAATTATTCAACCTATGGGCTGGGTGCAGGCGTTTCATGGGAGCTTGATTTCTGGGGACGGTTTACCCGGGGGATAGAGTCTGCTGATGCTGCTTTCATGAGTTCAATGGCGGCCCGCGATCAGGTAATGGTTTTGTTGACCGCGCAAGTGGTCGATACCTACACGATTATTCGCATTACTGAAGAGCAGATACGTATTGCTCATGATAATGAAACTCTGCAAAAACGCAGCTATGATATTGCGCGAGTCTTGTTTCGCAATGGGTCAGACTCAGAGCTGGACATGCAACAAGCGAAAACTTTGTTACTCAGCACTCAGGCTACCGTGCCAGGCTTTAATATTAGTCTGAGACAAGCGCATAATGCACTCAGTATATTGTTAGGTAAGCCCCCGGGTGCGGTTAATGCCTTATTGACCGATGATCAAAGTATACCTGTGCTACCTGCAACTATTGAAGTTGGCATCCCGGTTGACTTGTTGCGACGCAGACCTGATGTTCGACAGGCAGAGTTAGATGCTTTGGCACAAAACGCACGAGTGGGTTTTGCCGAAACAGATTTATATCCTCGCTTTAGCTTATTTGGCAGTATTGGTTTGGCATCCGGTGGCCCTAGCGGTAGTAGTTTTGGTGATTTGTTTGGTAGCGACGCATTGACCTATTCATTCGGGCCGTCCTTTTACTGGCCATTTCTTAATTATGATCGCATTGTCAATAATGTCCGTGTGCAAGATTCACGTTTGCAACAAGCTTTAGTCCGCTATAGAGAGACGGTAATAACGGCATACAGAGAAGCTGAAGATGCAATGGCATCCTTAAAGGGTACGCAGCAGCAGGCACAAATTCTCATTAAAACAGTGGCTTCAGCCAAGCGTTCCGCCGTGCTTTCAACGCTGCGTTACAAAGAAGGTTTTTCTCAATATCAGCGGGTATTGGATTCTCAGCAGGCATTATTTCGCCAGCAACAGAATTTGGTTAGTACTCAAGGTGCATCGGTACGCAGTCTCATTGCCTTATACAAGGCATTGGGGGGGGGATGGGAAGATCAAACTGATTTACCGATCATCAGCCCCAGCAGTCGTGAGCAAATGAACCAGCGTACTAACTGGGGCGAGTTATTGGAAATACAGCAATCACAAAATGATAACAATATTAGCCAATAAGAACATTAGTAGATAATACTTGGGAATAATAATGGAAGAGACAGAACAGCGTAGCAAAGGCTTAGATCCAGTGCGAACATGGACCTTCATTATATTAATTTTGGCCATTGTGTTACTCGTATGGTATTTGATTTCCGATCGATTAACCCCCTACACCTCACAGGCGCGAGTGCATGCTTTGGTGATACCTGTTTCATCGGCAGTTTCGGGTAGGGTGATCTCGGTGGCAGTGAGCAATAACCAGAACGTTACAGCCGGGCAGGTATTATTCCAGCTTGACCCTCTCCGCTATCAACTGGCAGTTGAGACTGCCAAGGCAGACCTGCAAACAGCGCGGCAATCTATGGGGGCTTCTGGCGCCAATGTCGATGCGGTTGAAGCCGTGTTGATCTCAGCGAAGGCAAATCTAGTTCGCTCGGAACAAGATGCAGCTCGTCTCAAACGCATCCGCAAAGAAGACCCAGGTGCAATTTCTGTGCGTCGGGTTGAATCAGCGGAAGCTTCGTTGAGCGCAGCACGTGGACAAGTAGCAGCAGCTAAGGCAAATATAGAGAAAGCCAAACAGGATTTGGGAAAAACGGGAGAACAAAACTCACACATCCTACAGGCGCAGTCGAAACTCGATCAGGCGCTGCTTGATCTGGAGAAAACCAAAATCCTCGCTCCGAAAAATGGGCTAGTAACCAATGTGCGAGTTGATAAGGGTAATTATGCCAATGCTGGCTCACCACAAATGACCTTTATTGCCGTTGATAATGTGTGGGTACAAGCTGATTTCACGGAAAATAATCTGGGTAATATCCGCCCAGATAATACCGTGCATATTGTATTTGATGTTTTTCCAGGGCAGGTTTTTGTCGGTACTGTTCGGGAAATTGGCTTTGGTGTGGCCATCGACTCAGCCCCGCTAGGTAGCTTGCCCACTATCGATAATAATCGTGATTGGTTGCGTACATCGCAGCGCTATCCGGTACTGATTGATTTTTCAGTACCGATTGCAGCGGCCCGAGCAAATTTAAGGGTAGGATCACAGGCAACTGTGGTGGTCTTTACTGCAGACAATGGCATGTTTGTGCTCTTTGCCAAAGTGAGAATCTGGCTCAATAGTCTGCTTACTTATGCCTATTGATCATCATGATAGCTAAAATTTCAGTATCAGCAATAGCCGAGAACATCGCTAGTCGGCGCATCTTGCGCCTAGTGCTGGGTGTCACTTTATCCCTGCTGTTTTCACAAGCTATTAACTGGCCAATGTCCTTTATAGCCCCTGTGTTTACGCTAGTCATACTCGGATTACCATTGCCAGCCCCCTCGTTTAAGATGGGTCTGGTATTCGTGTTTGCCCTATTGGTTCCAGTCTATGCGGGGACAATGGTGTTGATACCATTGCTTGAGCATGCCCGTGCGGCGGGGGTTTTATTAGTAATACTGGCATTGTTCGGTAGTTTTTATTATTCAGCTCGCGGTGGATCAAAGATCATCGGCGTGTTTATGACCATTGGCCTGACGTTGATTATTGCCGTCGGCTCAGTCAGCATAGATGCCTTATTGGGTGTGATTGGTGGCTTGGGACTGGGCGCTATCTGTGGTATTTCATTTGTTTGGCTCGCCTTTGCATTTTTGCCTGAATTACCAGCGGAGACTCAAGAAACCAAGGCAGTGCCCAAGCCTTCGCCATCATTAAAGGTAGCGAGAAGAAGTGCATTACGCTCGCTGGTAGTGGTACTTCCGATCGTTATTTTCTTCTTGTTCAGCAGCTCAAGTACCTCGTATATTGCCGTTATGTTGAAAGTAGCTTCAATGGGGCAACAGGCTAATGCTGACATTAGTCGAAAAATGGGTCGCCTACAAATTGAGTCAACACTCTGGGGCGGTTTGGCGGCAATAATTGCCTGGCAAATAATGAGTATCTGGTCATCACTGTTGATGTATGGGCTGTTGATTGCCTTGGCTGGTCTCTTTTTTGCCTCACGTATTTTTGTCGGAAAAGGCATGCACCCAAAGGCAAGTATGTGGTCATATGCTTTTTTGACTATGATTATTGTCTTGGCACCGGCCCTGTTAGATGGGCAGACATCAGATGGCGCTAGTGCTGCATTTTATAGTCGCTTATTACTCTTTTTCATCATCGCAATTTATGGCTCAGTCTCACTGGCTATTTTTGACGCTTTTTGGCCTTTTAAGCAAGAATCAGCGCCATCAGAGTTAAATGAGAAGCCAGAGGGAAAGAGTGAGTAACTCCCTAGCGTCGTGGTGGGGCTCTGCAGAACTAGCCCCTGACAGCGGATCTTGATTGCTAGAGGGAGCCACCAACAGATATTTTGTAAAGCACTGCATTACATTTTATAACCTAATCTGAATAGATAAGAAAATAACCTAAACCCTTGAGATTGTGTCTAATTTAATATCTTTCTAGCTTGTTTTAAACCTAATAAAACACTAATCTTAGTTAAGTAGTGGTAAATCAATAGCGGGTTAATTGGATTGGGTTAAAATTATGCAAGCGCAGAAAGCAGGCAGTAAAAATAATTGGACTATTGGTTTTTTTATTCAGAGTGCGGTATATAGCCTAGCCATCATTCTATTTATTATTGGTGCAATCGCCTATTTTGGTACCGCTAGACTATCCAGTGATTTAGACTTTTTACGCGAGCAAATTAGCAGTGTGCAAAGTGGTATGGGCGAGGCCATTTCCACTCTTGAAAATCTTACCTCTCAGGTCGCTGAGCTTTCGGCGGCAGAAGAGGCTTACCTTAAATTAAATAAGTTGGAATTAAAATTACAAGAAAACCAACAGGTGAGTGCAACGATTGATAATGCTTTACAACAGTTTTCAGAAATAGCGACCAAAAATAACCTAGGGTTAGTGGTTATCAATACCGCTACCGCAAAAATCGAACAAAATTTATTATTAATTAGCGGTCCTTATCAGAAACTCATTGATACCGCGCAGCAGATTGATCGCGAAAGCATGTTTTTACTGGTTAATAGCTATCAATTAATGAATGCGAATCCAAAAGCCCTGAAAAAGACCGAATCTAATATAAAAACTCTGTTTCGTTTGTTATCAGCAACGACCAAATTGATCCATAAAATAACCATTACCAAAGAAATGCGCAGTGACTTGATTGACATTAAAAAACGCTTGCGTCCGTATCGAAGTTCCCTTAGAAAAATGAATAAACTATCTGCCTCTGCGCTGAACGCAATGTCGACCGAAACTGTCCTGAAAAAGGGAGAGCAGATAGCGGTACTGGCTGCAAAAATATCTAATCAGGCGAATGGTCTCGCTAAACAAGGGATTGAAAAAGCGCTGAACTTTACCAATCAATCTAAAGCGCAAATTGATCAACAAAAAGTTATTAGTCAGCAGGGTAATCTCATCATCGAGCAATCTATTGCCATTGTTGAAAAAGCCAACCGGGCCAATCAGGATTTTGCAGATCTATTAACCTTGCGCCTACAAGAGTTGGGTAAATCCCTAAGTGTTATTCCTCAAGTATCTCTCAATATTTCCCAGTCAATTCTCACCATGCAAACCAAGGTCTCGGGTGATCAATCTGGTCGTCTAGATATCGCTAAAAACCGGGCCCTACAGGCTGAAAAAAATGCGGCGATGATCCCTGTCATTATCATAGTGGTCTGTTTAATCGCATTAATGTTGAGTGCAGTAATTATTTTTATGCTCAGACGTTGGATAGTTAAACCATTAACGCGCTTTGTGGCGGGCGTACAGTTAATCAGTGACAACGATTTAACCACACAGATTAGCGACAGGGGAGCAGTGGGAGAACTAAAGCAATTGATTAACGATGTTAATTTGTTGGTGCTAGGTTTAAATGAGAATGTCCGCGACATGAAAGACGCGGGTGAGGAGATAGCTAGCAGTGCCCACAATATGAATAGCACCTCGATACAAACCCAAGAATCTCTGGTTCAGCAAGATAAAATCACCTCGGAGATAATCATTGAGACCCAGCAACTGACAGAAATGTTTAAGTTAGTTGCAGATAACACTTCGGTCGCTGTCGAAAAGGCCAGTTCAGCGGAAGAATCGGTTAAAATTAGTATGTCGAGTATCAATGCTTCGGTAGAAAAAATATCTGAATTATCGACTACCATCAGTGCCGCTGAAAGTTCTATGCAACTGCTAAAGACTGACAGTGAAAATATAGGAAGTATAATAAACGTTATCCAAGGTGTCGCTGAACAGACTAACCTACTGGCTTTAAATGCTGCCATTGAAGCGGCAAGAGCGGGGGATCACGGTAGAGGTTTTGCAGTGGTTGCAGATGAAGTCAGGCAATTGGCGAAAAATACCAGCAGCGCCACTGTTGAAATTCAGGCACTGATTGAAAAGCTGCAAGCGAATGCTGAAAAAGGAGCCTCTACCATAGCAGCGGGGATGCGTAGTGTTGATGACAATGTGCAAGCCACGGAACAAGTTTACAAAGACCTGGAAAATACTGCACAAATAGTGGTGGATATCTCTCTGGTTAACAAAGAGATAGAGAGCGCCACCCACTCTAGGATTAGTAGCGTTGAGGATATCGCCGACAAATTAAAAGAGATAGGTGAGTACACCCAAAAAACCAATACCATTGCCAGCAAGAATGTCACCGCTAGCGCAAATTTGGACGATACTTCATCGCAATTAAAGAAACTGGTGGAACGCTTTAAAATATAAATATGAATCATCTGGGAGCCGGCACGAAGCAGCAGATACAGGCGCTTAGTTTAGATCAGCAAACTAAAAGCCACTTGACAATAAATTTGGGTTGCATGCTTTGCTTCAAGCGAGTGCAGCGGCGACATAAGTAAGCGCACAGGCCTTTAAAATACGTCTGGCGGCGACCATATGTTCTGCTGATAGTAGGTCCAGGCTTAGATGGACAGTGCTTTGTTAACGCTAGCGTTGTCTATGGCAGAGTAGATCAATCCCGTAAAGAACATCGTTGCAAGACCGACCGTACACCAAAAAGCATGATCACTGGGCATTTTCTCAAGATGATCAACAGTGGGATGCCATCAAAATCATTGGATCCGCTCGTTTAATCCAGCGTGCCTTAAGGTTATAAAAATACCGCTAATTTGACAGCTCGTCCCATGTATCGAGAATTTTCTTGCGCATTCTCTCACTGGAATAAATTCTAAAATTGTAATTTATAACATTTAAATTATCTTGGTTCTTATATACGGGTGACATCACCGCATCAACATTGGAAAAAATTTGCAGCGATATCTCCCGGGTCAATTTATTTTGGGTTTCAGCTAATAGGGTATATTCAATAAATTGCTGCGCCTGCTTTAAATGCTGGGTGTTTTTTAAAATACTGGCCGCACCGATTTCGTAGCCCGTTCCCTCACAGGGAATAATAATAGTGAGAGGTGAATCCTTATTTGCTAAAGACAGCGCATCATGAATAAAAGCCACAGATAATGCAGCCTCTCCATTGGCTACGGGTAGTAGTGCAGCGTATCCGCTGGTGGTGGTTTTTAAGATATTCTCTTTGATTTCAGCCAAGATTTGTAGGCGTTGAAAAGGGTCATATATCTGAAAAATAGTACTTAAAAAAGTATATGCGGTGCCTGATGTAGCGGGGTTTGCAATAATTATTTGACCGCGATATTTAGGATCACCTAAATCTGACCAGCAACTAGGAAGATCTATATTTTGTGCCGCTAATACTTTTTCATTCGCAATGATGCCCAGCATACCCGCATAAATACCGACCGTATGACCATCGGACAGATCACTTAAATAGGTAGACCAGCCCAGCAAATTATTATTCTTCGGCGAAAATTTATGCATGAAACCATTGCCAATAGCTTTTAAATGCGTGTCGCCTGTACCTCCCCACCAGACATCATAGATGACATCAGGATTAGCACTGTTTTGCTCGATAATACTGAGTGCCTCCCCTGAGCTCATGCGTACAATATTGGTAGGGATATTATATTTTTCGATGAAAGAGTCCTGTAACCACTGACAAGTCTTGGGTTTAGCACTACAGATCACTTGTAACGATTGCTGGTCTGCATAAACAGTAGTATTAGATAAATATAAAAAGAACAAACCATAGTAGCTTAGCTTCATGACTTATCATCCAAATTAAATAACAGCGAGATAGTGGTGCCAACACCGACTTCACTGTCTACATTAATATAGCCGCCACTTTGCTTAACAAAACCATACACCATACTTAAGCCGAGCCCCTGCCCATGATTCTTTTTCTGTCCGGTGAAAAAAGGCTCAAATATTCTATGTTGTATGTTTTTGGCGATACCGGAACCATTATCGATAATCGATATTTTAAACACCTCATCATTCATAGAAAACTTAGTCAGTGAAGTTCTTATAATGATCTCTCCCTGATGATCGATAGCATTCATTGAGTTAATGCACAAATTGATGATACAGGCCTCTAACTGTCCGGGATCAATATAAATAATTTTTGCATCTCTAGATAAATCCAAAGTTATGAGGATATTTTTATCATTGGTAAAACATATAACTTCGTAAAGCCCTTCAATTAAATCATTAACGTCAACTAATTCAGGGCTAAGTTTTTGACAGCAGGCAAATGTCAATAATCTGTCGATAATGCTGATGCTTTTATCCGCTGAAAATAATGCCCGATCAATAACTTGTGAATCCTCCTTGGTGACCAAGTTACTTGATTGACGCAAGATATTCAGACAGCCAATAATCACGCTCAACATATTATTGATATCATGGGCAACTTCCCCGGATATTTGGCCAAGGGAATCAAGTCGATCGGTTTTAATCGCTGAATTATTTGAATTGCGTGCGGGGGCTAAAAATAATATTTTATAATTTAGCTGATCAAATGCATGAATGAATTTAATCGGAAAAATGATACTCTCGGGATTATTGTCAATTATAAACTGTTGATCACTAATAGAAAAAATCTTATTCAACGGGACTAGCTTGTTGTTTCTGAAATTGCTATCACCATGATTTGTATAGTCATCAAAACTACTGCTACTAATCACCGGTCTGTTGTCGTTATCGACAATGATGGCAATATCCTTAGTGCGCAATAAAAAATGATAGAGCGTTTCAGTAATAAATTTATAGTGGTTAGCTAAATTGCCACTGTCATAAAACATGTTGTCTATGCTTTCAGTTTTTATGTTTTTATAAAATTTTGATAGCACAGAAATCGAATTAGCATGCGCTAAATCTACGCGATGCATTAGCAGCCTAAGAAAAACAGCACAGAATAAACCTAGAGATAATGCAGCAAAGCATATAATAGATAGCGCAGTATTATCTAAGAAATACGATGGAATAATTTGGGTACGTTTTTCTCTGATACTCTGCACATTTTTTTGAAAATCATCCACTAACACTGATGAATAATATTGCATATCATAAATTTGACCTTCAAGTTTTATATTGGTCCTAATGATATTTCGTGCGGTTATCAAGCTGCCGTTTGGATCATTTCCCATATTGAATAACTTACTAAATATAACCGTGTCTCTTTTATCAACAGTGGATAGGTGATAGTGAAAAGATCGATTTAATTCGCCTAAGGTAATAAGATTATTACTATTGAGTGCACTCTTAAGCATCTTCCACGCAATGTTAACTTTCTCCCCAAACGATTCCAGCGCGATATTATTATTGAGTATCGTCTGCAAGGTTTTTTTATGAAAGAGATAGTCATTTCTTAACTTCATGGTTGTTTTGAACTGACGCAGTTCTGCAATAATATTTTCGAGATCCTGAATGTTATGCAAATATTCAGGGTTTTGGGTGGATTTCAATATGGCTAATATGTTTTTGTAATCTTGACTTATCTTCTTTTGAGAGAACAAAAAAACATATTGTGAACGCTGCTTGTTAAGAGAGTTTAAGGCGAGTGAAAGCTTATTAAGCTGGTTGATAAGCTGTAATTGTAGTGCTTCTTTTTGGGTGAGTAATAGACTCTCTTGAATAGATTGATTGCTACTACTCATTTTAAAAATGGCGGAAGACAAAACAGTGAAGGATATGATTAAGAGCAAGAACAACGCTTTATGAGATATAACTTTCAACATATTAAATACAATGATCACTGCTGTCTAAGCAAAAAATATAGCCTCTGTTGCGCCGGGTCTGTAAATATTTTGGTCTGGAGGGATTGAGCTCAATTTTTCGCCTCACTCTAAGGACTAACACATCGATATTACGCATCATCAGGGTGGTTGATTCCAGGCCTAGTTTTTCTAATAGGGCATCGCGAGGGAAGATGGTATTAGGATGACTGACAAATAGCTCTAACAGTCTAAATTCAGTATTGGTCATTTCTATATAGCCCGATGTAGCATGGGCTAAGGTGCATTTTTTACTGTCTAATTTATAATCGTCAAAGAAATAATCAGCCGGCGAGGTTGCATGCTCTTCAACAGTTTCTGGATGATTGTTATTAGATTGTTGGCGTCGTAGAGTCGCGCGTATCTTTGCAACAAATAAGCGTGGATTAAAAGGTTTTTCTATAAAATCATCAATAGCCGACTCTAAACCCACTATTTTTTCTACATCATCTGTAATTGCAGACATCATAATAATAGGCGTGCTACGGTTTTTCTGAATTATTTTTGCAATATCTAAACCACTTTCTTTATTGAGCCGTAGATCTATTAGTGCTAAGTCAATTTTATGGGAATCTATTTTTTCTAAAATTTCATCCCCGTTTTTGTAAGTGAATATTTCAAATTCAAAATCTTTTAAAAAATCCTTGAGAAAACTCAGTATCTTTTCGTCGTCATCAATAATGAGTATCTTATTATTATTCACTATCAGGCCCCGTACAGTCGGTTTTATTTGCATATAAAAATTAACTTTTACGCATTGATATTAACCTAATAAAGAGCATGCATGAAAGCGTTTTTCTGCTATTAAAGTCACAAGTCTTACTAACATTTCCGGTTGCGTTACTTTTAATAAATAAATTTTCAATATTTGTAACTTTGCTAACAAAGGCTTTAATCGGTAACAAAAGTAACCATTTTTTCATTGCTACTTGCTGTGTATTCATCGAATATTTAAGCTCAATCCAATAAAAATAACGAGAATCAAATGAAAATACTGAATAAAATTATGCTGACGGTATCCATTCTTGGTATCACTGTGCCCAGTTATGCTGCTAGTGATATGGATTATCTCAAAGGGCTTTCAGGGGAAATGGTGAGTTACTGTTCTAATGAGCCAGGCCCTTGTGCGGCGCTAATAAAAGCATTCAATGCTGCGGTAGCTGAAGCGAATGGGAATAATGATTTTAAAGCTAAGTTCATTCGCTTAAGCACCAGCGAGATGATTTCAAGGGTAAAAGGGGAGCTAGAAAAGTCTGCTGCAGCCGCTAAGCGTAAATGTAAAAACATCACGGATGCTGCTGAATTAGAAGTCTGTAAGGAAAAAGTCTATAAGTCAAAGGTTGATATCGCATTTCACGGTACTGACGATCCATATCGTGCCGCCTTGGGTGATGATTTTTTTTCTCCCTTTGATTACCCTACAGGCGCCGATGTTCAGCCTTGGGCTGCGGGCATCACCAAAGACAGTGATGGGCGGTTAGGTGGTGCTTACCTAGGCGTATTGGGTTTTGGCTATAATACTGAGTTACTAGCCAAAAAAGGTTTAAGCGTCCCCGCTTGCTGGAAAGACCTAACCAAGCCTGAATATAAAGGCCAAATTGTGATGGCGAACTGGAATACATCGGGTACCGCTTATAAATTTGCTTCGACCATGATGCAAGCATTTCCGGGAGGCGAAAAAGAGGGTTGGGATACTGTCCGTGCGATCCATAAAAACATAGCTCAGTATAGTAAGTCTGGTTCTAAAGGCGGAAAAATGGCGGCTCGTGGGGAAACCACAATCGGCATAGGTTTTGCGCACGATATTATTAGCTTAAAACAGAAGGGATTTCCTATCCAGCTAGTACTGCCTTGTGAAGGTACACTGTTTGAAATTGGACCAATCGGTATTCTTCGTGGAGCCAAGAACCGTAAAGCTGCTGAAGCCTTTGCACTGTTCCTCTATGAGCCAAGTACTCAGAACATCCTTGCTCAAGAGGGCATCCTCTCCTTCCCCTCAAACGTTAATACTGTTCCTCCAGAGGGCTTAGATGTATTAAAAGGTGTTAAGTTGCTGCCGGTAAACAGCTACTATTCCGAGAAGAAAGTGAAGGGCGATATCATTAGCAAATGGACCAACGAGGTCTTCCCACTACCTAGATAATATAGCTAGTTACTCTGCTATAGCGGTGACTAAGGATAGTCGCCGTTTCTTCTATCCGCACTAAATGCCTAGCTACTGATGGCTAGTCCCGACCATTAATCCTTCATCCTAAGACTAAAAAATTTAGTGCTAAAGGGTATTTTTACCATGCTCTTTGATCTGTGTTGAATATAAAATCCTGCTGGAGTTTGCAGTATGAATCGCTTTACTAGAAAATTACTTATACTGGGGATAATTTCTTTATTGATACTACCTTGGTTTCGAATAGATGGCAGTTTCTGGTCATTTCACTGGCTCAGTTTTGACTTTTTTCAAGACGAAGAGACCGCACCACTACTGTTGCAATTTTTATCTTTTGAACGTTGGTGGCTGCTCCCCGTTATACTGCCGTTGTGTTTCGCGGTGGCACAACTGTTGTTTTGGCATAAAAATGCTAAAACAACAGCAACAGTTCAAATTGTAAGCAGCTTACTAGGCTTGGCAATTATTATAGTTCAGTCATTTTTGCTCGGTGATTTCGGCGTCAATTATACTTTTTTGGAAAGTGTTTTTTCTGAGGACAGTTTTCAATACGGTTTAGGTATGGGGGCTGTGGCATTATTGTATGCCTACCTGCTCTCATTTTCCTATGGCATTGCCTTAAAAGGATTTATGAAAGGAGACGTCTTTGCCGTCACTTGCCTGACGATCATCATCTTTCTGGTACTAGTATTCGTCTTCTTCCCCGTTTTTAATATTTTAATCCGCGCTTTCTGGGATACAGATGTGGGTTATTCGCTGTCGGTGTTTTTTAATCGATTTGGTAGCCCGAATATTTGGAGTGTTAACTGTTTCAGTGATACCGCAGTCTGTGGTGTAGCTTGGTCAACTGCATTTCTGGCGTTAATGACTGCCTTAAGTACCACACTATTGGGCTTAGCGTTTGCTTTAGTGGTGACAAGAACTAATTTTCGATTTAAAGGTACACTACGGGTTTTTAGTGTCTTACCAATCATCACACCTCCCTTTGTGGTCGGTATGGCGCTACTCTTACTGCTCGGTAACTCAGGCGTTGTTACACAGGCGATTAACAACACCTTTGATGTGGACCTCGGTGGCTGGATATACGGTTTTTGGGGGTTATGGTTAGCCCAAACGTTGTCTTATACACCCATTGCTTTTTTAGTGTTAATCGGTGTCGTTGAAGGCGTAAGCCCTTCAATGGAAGAAGCTTCGCAAACGTTGGGCGCCAATTCCTGGAAGACATTTACCACAGTAACCTTACCTTTAATGCGACCGGGCCTTGCCAATGCCTTCCTATTAGGTTTTGTTGAAAGCATGGCTGATTTGGGTAACGCGCTGGTATTAGGTGGAGATTACCAAGTATTGTCGGCACAGATATTCTATTCCGTGGCGGGTGCCTCCGCAGATGAAGGAAAGGCCGCTTCTTTAGCCATTACCTTGTTAATATTTACCCTTTCAGCCTTCTTTATCCAAAAAGTATGGGTTGGCAACAAGAGTTACACCACAGTAACCGGTAAAGGCGATGGTGGTGTGTACGCTAAATTGCCGCGTGCTGTGAGCTCACTCTCTTATATGGGTGCAATCCCCTGGTCAGTTTTTACCGGCATTATTTATCTAATGGTATTACTCGGCGGTTTTGTCACCCTTTGGGGTGTAGACAATTCATTAACGCTGATGCATTACATTGACGCCTTTAGGATTGAATTTATTAACGATAGATTAGTGACAACCGGTGTGGCTTGGGATTCATTTCTGATCACTATAGGTTTAGCCTTAATTGCGATGCCATTAACCAGTTGCATCGGTTTATTAACCGGCTATTTATTATCACGTGTCGATTTTCCCGGCAAAACCTATTTTGAATTTAGCACGATGTTGAGCTTTGCAATTCCCGGTATTGTGATAGGGGTATCTTATGTCGTGGCATTCAATCAGGCACCTATCGATTTGACGTTTACAGGATTGATCTTAATTTTGTGTTTCGTATTTCGTAATATGTCGGTGAGTGTCCGCGCTAGTATGGCCTCTCTATCACAATTAGACCCTGGGCTTGATGAGGCCTCAGTGACTTTGGGAAGCAGGGGCTTTAAAACTATTCGGAAAATTATTTTACCGTTGATAAAACCTGCCATAACCGCCTCGATGATTTACAGCTTCATTCGTTCAATCACCAGTATTAGCGCAGTTATATTCCTAGTAAGCGCAGATTATAACTTGGCGTCGGCGCATATTATTGGCCTGGTAGAGCAGAATCAATTTGGTATATCCATCGCTTATTCCACGGTGCTTATTGTGGTGATGGCCGCAGCCCTTTTAGTCATGAAATTTTTAATCGGCGATCGAAAGATATTTCTTAGAAGTAAAAAGCTGCAATAGACAAATACTAATAATAAGCATGAGGCTTTTACCAAATAGGCTTGGTCGCAGTAGGTTAGTCTTTTCTCCGACAGGCTCCTATAAAGTTTCATGCTAATAAAAAAGTTAAAGAGGTGAATATGAGTACAAATTCAGGGGTTGTTTTTAAGAATGTAAGTAAGTTATTTGATGATTTTTCCGCCGTTGATAATATCAGCTTTGAGGTTAAATCAGGGCAGTTAATCACCCTGTTAGGGCCATCGGGTTGCGGTAAGACAACCACCCTTAGAATGATTGCAGGATTAGAACTCCCTACTTCGGGGCAAATTTTTATTGGTGGTGAAGACGTATCAAACGTTTATGCTGCAGGGCGTAGTGTGGGTATGGTGTTTCAATCTTATGCACTCTTTCCACATATGACGGTCATGCAAAATATATGTTTTGGATTAAGTGATAAATCAAAAGATAAAGCAGAAACTCTGGATAAAGCGCATGTGGTGATGCGCACTGTAGGCTTAAAGAATCTTGAACATCGCTACCCCAGCGAGTTATCAGGTGGCCAACAACAGCGTGTCGCCATCGCTCGCTCTATTGTAACCAACCCAAAAGTACTGTTATTTGATGAGCCTCTGTCTAACTTAGATGCTAAATTACGCCGCCAAGTCAGAGGAGATATCCGTGATCTTCAGCAAGAATTAGGGGTAACTGCCATTTATGTCACCCATGATCAAGAGGAAGCATTGGCTATCTCAGATGAAATCATTGTGATGAAAGATGGAAATATTGATCAAAAGGGCTCACCCAAGGCGCTATATCAATATCCAGAGAGTCCTTTTGTGGCAAATTTTATTGGCGAGGCAAACAAAGTCACTGGGCAGTTAGCACCTAGCGAAAAAGATAGCGAGGCCCTGTTCAGCGTCAATGGTAAAACCATTTTCAGCTACGCCAAATTAAAACAGGCAGATCTACTCAATAAAAGCTGTGATGCTTTTATACGTCCTAACGCCATCGTTATCTTGGATGAAGCCTCAGCAGAGGACAACAGTTTTACAGCTAAAGTACTGTCGGCAGTTTATATGGGCAGTTATGTAGAATACATGATAGAGGCTGAATGGGGGGCGCAATTGTTCATGATTGATTATTCATTCAATGAGCCCTGTGAGGTCGGCAGCTCTATCCAGGTGAAAATTGATCATCGTGGTGTCTCTATTTTGTAATGGCTTGCAGTGATTATTACCCAGTAATAATCACTCTAAAAGTAACATCTATATTATATAGCTGACCACTTTGGTCAGCCTTTTCCAATGATCGTATATTATTGTGCTGTTGCATCTGCACTCACAATAATGGACGTTTACAATTAATCAAGGTTATAGACAATGGTTGATAAAATGACACAGGCCAAAAATGAGCGCTTTTCATTAAAGGGGATTAAAGCTTGTTTATTTGATTTTGATGGCGTTATTGTTGATTCTGAGACACTACACTCGAATATGAAATACAAATCGTTAGATGTCCTAGGGATAGCATACCCCGAAAACCTCTGCATTGAATTTCAAGGGCGTCCCGATATGGACTTCTTTAATTATGTATCAGCAGAGCTAGCACCTACATTGGCAATGTCTGCACAGCAAATATTAGCGCTAAAATATGATTTATATCGTGAGCACATTCTCAACTTAACACTCATTGATGGGATACAGGACATGTTGGCTTTTACAAAGCAGCAGTTTGACTATACCAATATTGTGACGTCATCGGTATTAATTGATGTAGAACAAATCATCGAAAAGTTTTTTGACAGAGAAACATTCGATTACATTGTTGCCTGTGAAGATACAACTCGCCACAAACCCCACCCTGATCCCTATCAAAAAGCGATGGCGCTATGCGGCCTTCAACCAGAGCAATGTTTAGTCATAGAAGACAGTCCTAATGGCGTGCGTGCCGGTAAAAGTGCGGGTTGTACCGTTGTCGGAATAACCACCACATTTTCACACTCTGTATTACAAGAAGCACAAGCCGATATAATTGTTACTGATTATCAGCAGCTACTTGATATGTTCTTGTTATTGAAATCCTGATTTTATAGTCATGACTTTCTAATAGAGGGACTGCATACAAGAGGCATATACTTTATTGAGCCGATTTTTAAAAGGCAATTGTTGAGGGCGGTGGACTTGTTTGCTACTCAGTTAGTGTCGCTAACTAAGCGACGGCCGTTAGCGAATCATGCGAAACCAGCGCCATAAACTAAGTACATCCGCGAGTGCTCCGGCGACATAAGTAAGCGCACAAGCTTTTAAAATACGTCTGGCGGCGACCATATGCTCTGCTGGTAAATAACCCTGCGCTAAGATGGGTAGGGCCTTGTTATAACTAGCGTCATACTCCTCAGGTAAAATAGCCGCGTACATCAACACTGAAACTAGCATGGTAAGAATGCCAGCTGCCAGCCCAATAAACATAATCGCCGGGCTTTTAATGACGATAGTAAGCAGCGGGATGCTCATTAATATCATGGAACCTAAGCGCTTAATCAGCATTGCCTTCCCCAGGTAACGCTGGCGCAATTTAGTCACCCCATCGCCTCGATTAAATTGAATAGCATGGCCGATTTCGTGGGTGGCAACTGCGACGGCGGTCAGTGATTTTCCTGAAAAAACATCGGGACTGAGACAGACAATTTTTTCATCGGGTGAATAATAATTTTCACCTGCTGAGCCCATCTGTACCTTAACTCCCTCCAGTTCAAAACGCTCAATGAGATGGGTGGCTAGTTCTGCTCCTGTGCCGGGCATGTCGGGTATCTCGGAAGAGTACTTGTTCAAAATATACCGTACCCACAGTGACGGACCGTAAGCTAAGGCGAGCAGTAAACAAAGTAATAAGAAATAAATCATATATTTAAAGTCACTAGTGCGAGGGTTAAAAGGTGGGTGTAATGGGCTGGAATCTAGTTTTGGTTTGCCATGATTGTACAGCATTTTTGTTTAATGCGGCGTTATCCGTGGCTGCTATTATGCGACTGCAACGCTGAAAATAGCCGGGAACAGTTTGAGGGGAGTTCTCTATGCTCTCGCGCTATTAAGGAAACTGCTGGTCTTGATTTATTTAGGCAATTGTCTGATGATCTAGCATCACTAAAAAATTACTTGGGGAGATAAATAATGTCGGCAATCATCAAAGAACCTGTGCTTAGGGAAACTGAGTTTCCTCCCAAGCTAGTCACTATCACCGACAGTGATGGTATTATATTCAATGAGAAATTCACGGCTGATCGACGCCTTAGGGCAGTGTTATATACTAAAATTAAAGCGGCGCAATTGCATTTGCCCGAGCATCTTTATTTTGTTATCTACGAAGCATTTAGACCCCGTGAGCGACAAATTGAGCTCTGGCAACAGATTTGGCGTGATACTCAGCGGAGCCATCCCCAGGCGAATGATGCAGAACTCACGGTCTTGTGTGATAATTTTGTGGCTAATCCCTACCACATTGGCAGTGGCCATCAATTTGGCTGTGCAGTAGACATTACGCTGTTTGATAGCAAGCTCAATACCGAGTGTGACATGGGCTGTGCCATGCAAGAATTTGGTCAGAGAACAATTACCAATTCTAGCTTGATTACCGAGCAACAACGAAATAATCGACAGCTACTGGGTAAGGTGCTGGCGATGGAAGGTGTGATTAATTATCCGTCCGAGTGGTGGCATTTTAGTTATGGAGATCGTCTTTGGGCTATCCTGACCCAACAAGATGAAACGCTTTATTCGCCGCTAAGTGGTAATCAATGGCGCTAGAACAGGGAAGTCAGGCCTTTCTTGGCTTCCATCATGTCATTCTCGCAACACATTGAATACTACTTGTTGGTATCACCTTCAGCGTTATAGACGCACTTTAACTAAGTAAATCAGGGGTTCAACGGGTTCGCCATAACAGCCCCGCTAATGAGCTATAGCCCATACTTCTATCCAATATTTTCCCCTCGGCATCGATCACATAGTAACTAGGATAAGCACTCACTTTATAGGTAGAGGCGATCTCAGCGTTACCGAGTAATACGGGTACATTAACGTCAATATCCAAGATAAAATCAGCCACTTCTGAGGGATGTTGGTAATCTAGAGCAACAGCGACAATATTTATGTCGTCGCTGAGTGCATCTAAATTCGACATGCTAAATTTGCAGGTGCGACACCAAGGCGCAAAAAAATAGATTAAGGTTTTTTGTGAGGGCTGCAATAAATTTTGAGGCTGGCCTGCAAGTGTTAAGAGTTCAAAGTTGTAAGCTTGGCTATTTGTTTCCAACATGTTTCTTTGCATCCACGTTGTCACTGCAACAATGACAAAGATAGCGACCAGGAAATCTTTCCAGTATTTTATGACTAAGTAACGGGGTGAAAAGTACTGACGCATGCTTATTTTTACTCGTATAATCTGTTAAAAAACTAAGCTAACCGAGAGAATGTTAGGTCATTTACTGCTTTATAATCTGTATGTTTAGCTATCTATTAATGACAGTCACTTGAGAAAATAGTTTAAACCAACCTCGAGGATTTCTCATAAATTTTAGGGGCAGGGTGATAGAACTGGCGGTATAATTATTGAGAGACAGCCGTGAACTGATTACCGGTATTAGCGCTCGCGAATGAATTAGTGCCCATCTCGAACCATTGGGTCGCCCTCGTAAGACCCGTTTCTGGATGAGCGCTCATTAGCGATAAACTGCTGAACTCAGTATAGATACCCTATGGATATCCGGTCGCTGCTGTTCCATCCATTAAAATTAATTACCGTATCAGGCTTGTTAGTTAAATATGTTGCCCGGAGTTTTCCCCATCACCTGCTTGAATGACTGAATGAAAGCACTGGGACTTTCAAACCCCACCTCTAAGCCAGCATTGGTGACGCAGCTCCCCGTCGACAATAGCTCTAGGGCCGCCAGCACTCGCGCCTGGCGTCGGTATTCTCTAAATGACATGCCAGTTTCTGCTTTAACCCGACGCATCAACGTTCTTGGAGAGTACCCGAGTTTGTTTGCCCAAGCGGTAAGGGATGATTGATCTGCCGGGTCGTCAAGTAAGGCTGCCCCTATTTGGGCTACGCGGGCATCTTTGGCCATTGGCAAAAAGAGTGCGATAGCATCCGCACGGCGCAGTTCATCGATAAGAATGGCTGAAAGATGCACACCCATTGATGAACTGACTTGTTCAGTTAATCGAACCACAACTTCGCGCATTAAGTCGGAAACATCGAACACATTAATCGACTCGGCAAAGGCAGAGTGCTGGCCGTCGAGGTAGAGCGTGCGAAGCTTTACCGCGCCGATGCAGCGAATTTTGTGCAATACATGTGCTGGCATCCACAGTGCTCGCCCCGGCGGGATAATCCACATTTTTTGCTCGGCCTCAACTCGCATCATTCCTTCAATTGCGTAGATAAGCTGCTTTGTCGGATGGGCATGTGCCGTAATTAGGTGACCCGCTGGAAAATCGGAGGCGAGGGTCGTTATTGAAATTATCGAATCATTTGGCATTTTGGCTACATAAGTTGGCTTTTTGTCGACAGATGTTACAGCGCATAGCCTATAAACTGCAACTCTCTACCGGTAATTATGCTGTGAAGTGCAAAACCAGCATATGCGGATTATTTAATAGGCAACAGGAGCTTCTACACATGACTATGCAAATTTGGTTAACCTATATCGTCACTGTACTGGTTCTGATGAGTACCCCTGGGCCCAGCCAGCTGTTAATGCTTTCTAACAGCGCCAGTCATGGATTTAGGCGCTCATTGGCGACAGCGGCGGGTGACCTCAGTGCCAATGCGCTACAAATGTTAGCGTCTGGACTGGGATTGGCGGTTATCATAGCGGCATCTGGTCAAGCGTTATTAGTCATCAAGTGGTTGGGCGTGGCTTATTTGATCTGGCTTGGAGTGCGGATGGTGCGTCAAGCTAGTGCAAAAAGCACTTTAGAGCTTGGAGAACAGGCTTTGGTGAGCTTAAAAACGTTGTGGTTACAGGGCTTTCTTACTTCAGCTGCCAATCCTAAGGCTGTGGTTTTTTTTGCGGCGCTGTTTCCGCAATTTATCCAAGGGGATCAAGATTTTTGGCCCCAATTTCTAATTTTATCGGCGACTTACCTCGTGATAGATGGTGTTTTTTTGTCCGTCTATGGCAGGGCGGCTAGCTGGGTGGCTAACAAATTCCAAGGGTCAGCCAAAGTCTGGATAGAGCGCTGTGGTGGTGGCTTCATGCTTCTGGCAGCCATATTGTTGAGTGTGAGGACTATGTAGTTATCGCTGTGGCTATATCGCAAATTAGCATACTAGCCATCTGAGTTCTGTGAATCACTTAGCCAGAGGAGAGGATAGCTGCGGGCGATAATGCAGCGTTAAGAATCGACTCAATATCCGACCCTGCAGTGAGTTTCGCAGCATCCTTAACTTAAGGAAACTGCGAGCTCTGCTGCCTGCCCAGCCTGTTGAGTATTCTTTAAAGTGCTATTTGACCTAAACTGTCACTCTATTTAAGCCGCGACTTTTTGCGGGGTACTGAGGTCAGCAGTAGCGCTTTTTTGTGGAGAGTCAAAGAGGGTGGTCACTTTCAATCGCTGACCGTAACCTAAGAACAATAAGATCACCGCTGAGGCGATAATTGGCAAGTGGCCGATCAGTTCAATTAATGCCGCTGGCTGATTGCTCTGGAACATAAAAGTAATATTAGAGAGCAACATAAACACTGCGATCACCAAAGTGTTCAACCGGGTGACAACTCCCAGAATAAGAATGCAACCGAAGACTACTTCCATTACACCCGCTGACAAAACAAAGAGCCGATCGGTAAATATTTCAGCACCTAAGTTGGCCATAAAATTCCAGTCAAATGTGGCGATAAAAGCCTCACCGTATTTGGCGCCAAGGAGCTTTTCAGTCACGCCTAAAGTAACTAACGCGATGCCGGTAAATATGCGTAGCACAGCCACCGAATAAGGTTTGTACTTTTCTTGTAGCGCCGGTGTGGTAAAACTGTTAAACATCAAGAAAAGGGCAATACCGAGAATATTACAATATTCGAGCACTTCAGAAATGCCAAATTGAATAATGATCCCGACATACAGCACTATCATTAAAATCGCACACTGAAAAATCATTCGGTTACTGATCAGCACAATGCCGATAAATCCTTGTAGAAACAGCAGGCAAGTTCCAAAAACACCATAGGCTTCATAGTGTGGTGCCACTAGTGAGCCATCGTAAGCGGTGAGGAGTAGGGACATACCGGTACAGATGCGCAGCAATTCAATGACATCGTGCCTTAATTTTGAACTAACAATCGGCGGACTCGGCAGTTTTCCATCGAGAAAAGTGGCAATGATTAGCATGGTGAATGCCAGGGCAATCCAAGATAACACTACTGGATCTGTCAGTGAGTAGGCTTGAAAATTATCAGCTACAACTTTCTCGGTATCGATAAACCACTTTACATGCGCCATAGCAGTTGAAGTCTGTAACAAAGCAGCACAAAAACTTACAGCGCCAATAATTTTGTGTATTTTCCACATTGAGGGAATAATCTCCTTTAAATATATTCGATTACAAACAGGCGTGTAACCATCAATTTTGTAAGATATCATTTAACCATAAAACAACACATTAATACGAATGATTTACATTTGCGCTGGTGGCTGGTGTTGCTTTTGTTGATGTAAATCAATGAATAAATAGAAAATGACCAGAGCTCAAATGACTACTCTGCTGAAGATTTTGTTTAGCGCTTAGCCAGTGATTGTTGGATGCTAAAATGCAAGTCAAACAACAGGAGAAAATATAGCTTGAAAGGCAAGCCAGCACTTGTGGCCACAGTGCACTGCTGCCTTGAAAATTCATCCACTCTCTCGAGTTAATCTTAGGGCTAACCGCGCTTATTCAGGTATTACTTAGTGGTCAAGTGTTGGCTGATAATAGGTTTACAAACGACAGTCCCATGGCTGTAAGGATCTGTAGAGGCTATCTATGTCACCCTATTATGTGCAGGATGGGCGGTATTGTCGCTAGCGTTAGCTGCTCAAGCGGGCAGTGGATTAAAAGGGTAATGCTAGGGCGCAAACTATTGTCTGCTAGACTCGGGTCAAGATGCGTTAGAGCAAATTTTCGCTTTTAGCGACAGGATCTGTAAGGCGAGGGCGGGACTTGGTGGCTTTGGATTCGTCAAGGAATGAACTCGACAAAGTCGAAATTCATGCTAAGCATAGCTTTCACTATGACTGTCACTACCCAAAAAATCATGTAGTAACAGCCTCCTTCAGAGCTGCAAGTCCTTCATTAATGCCATTATCTCTAAGGTCTTAACATTATCGTCACCAAAAGTGTTTTTACTCGCCGCTAGCGCTTTTTCATAATAGCCTTTGGCAACAGCGTTTTGTTGTTTAAGGCGGTGAATAGCACCTAACTTTTTATAGGTGGCGATAGTGTCTACATGATTTAACTTAAGATACTTGACCCTGGTTTTTTGCATGCCGAGAAACATGCCGTCATCTTCTTCGATAGGCTGGTTGACGTTACCTAAACGGGTGCTTAATGCCTGCTCAAAGTAGATTTGTGCCTGATCGTAGTCGCGCTCATCTTCGGCCAGTGAGCCCAATTTATAATAAGTATTTGCGAACAGATATAGATTAACTTTTTTCAGTTGCTGTTTAATGGTGATAGATTTTAAGTAATATGCGACTTCTTTTTCCCTAAAGCCGAGTAGGGAATATAGATTTGCCATCTCTTCATAGAGCGCAGCGGTTTTCGCGCTGTATTCATCACCTCGACTGATGTTTTCTGTCACTATGATTTTATAACTGGCTAGGGCTTGAGTATATTCTGCATTGTGCATTGCCTTCTTGATGATCAGCTCTTCGCGACTTTTAGTGAAAGTATCAAAAAAGTCTGAGTTATAATTGTGGATTAAGAATGCAGCAATTATTAGCGATATGATGCTATAAAAAATTATGTTGGATTGTCTGTTTGTCATGCCAGTCCCAAAAAAGGTGAATAATATGCGATCCCTGCTAACCTGAGATTGTTGTATAACTCAGCTGCTCAGTAGGGGTTTAATACTCAAACTGAGGGGTTTATTTGCTTGAGTTATCTTAGTGGCTCTAGCTATTTTTGACTGTTCTATTACCGCTAGACTGCTGGTTGAAAGGTATCAATATAGTATATTGGGCCAATCCACTATACAAATGTAAATACTAAAACCTGCCAGGTGAAAGTTATTATCATTTACCCAGACTGATTAATAGCTAACACTGAAAAGTTGCAATAGAGGTAGAAGCTAAACGAGAGACTCCAGTGGATCTCTCGTCATGTATGATTTAGGTGCTCTTTGCGGTGGCATCAAGACTGATGCTATGACTGCTTTTATCTCCAAGAATTATTAACACTCCTTGCACCACAAATAAATACGCCCCGGACTGTGGCACTATCACAATTAGCACCGCGGCGAGCAGTAAAAACCCCCAACCTAATGCAGCGGGTAATTTAAAGCCTTGATCAAGTGCACTTTGCAGCGCTAATCCCAGAACTACCCAAAAAGCGCCCAAGGTTAAAAACCATAAGATTGCCTCGCGATCAAACAGCATTTGCCCGTCAATCACTGTGGATGCAAACCAGCCATGCTGGTGCATGAGGGCCAAAATAGGCCAGCCCATAATTACCCCGATGATGTTATGGATAACCCCGGTGGCGCATAGATAGTAGCCTGAATATTTGGTCCAATTCATGATAATTCCTCAAAAAATTTGCCTGCAGTCAACTCGGCCAAGCGCCGGATAGTACTGTAGTCTGGTTTAGGGTGTAGTTGTTGCATGCCTAAAAATTGCGCGTAGGCGATCGTTGCGATGTCTGTGGCGAGCTCAGCGGGCACCAGCATGTCTACATAACACTGTTGTAGATAGGCCTGACGCTGTCGGTCAATCTTTGCTAAATGCTCGGCGATAGTCGGCTCTTTTAATGCCCAGGCGCGAATATGCATTTCTGCCTCGAGATCGTGACTGGCAATTACCTGATCCAGCTTGGTTAAGCGCTCGATGGGGCCATCTTCAAGATTTGCCTGCGCGATGAAGTTCAAGGTCATCTCTTGATACCAGTGCTCCATTAAAGCTTCGATAAACAGTTGGCGATTTTTGAAATGGTGGTAAAAAGATCCTTTAGTGACACCTTTAGCAGTACAGAGCTTAGCGATGGTTAGTTGCTGTGGTCCATGGTTAACTAATTGTTGCAGGGCAAACTCCAACCACTGGGTTTTATTATCTGTTTTAGTCTTCATATTCTGTGCTTCTGTACGGCTTGATTAATCACTACTCGGGCAATTAACCAGTGGCAGGGGATGATGGCAGTGATATAAACGCGCCCAATCCAGGTTTTTTGATTGACCAAGGTTGAGATCATCGTTCGGCCATTATTTTTACTGACTGACATATAAAATTGCATGTGTTGGTCTTCAGCGAAACTGATGATTTCCCGCTCATCACAGCTAATTACCTTCATAAAACCCACAGCATCGCCAACCTTCAGTTGATCGTTACCGGGTGTTATCGACTGGGTTGCTACCTCAAAACCAAAGTGTTTAACGATACTATTACGCAGTTGCATGAGACGCTGCACCCATTTGGGCAAATGTGAAAATATCTGATATTGAATTTGCGCAGGGCAGAGTTCGGATTTAGTGAGAGGTGCCGACAATACATCGCGAAAGTAGGGAGCTTTAGATCTCTCGGCTAAAAAGTCCGTGTCTGGTACATTAATCGATTTAACGGCAAACATCGCAAGGGTTCCTTAATGTGACAAATCCAATTAACAGTACCATACCGTATGGTATGTTAAATGTATAGCAGATTTTTCCTGTTGCCGAGTTTTCTCAAATGGTCACGTGTCTAAGCACAGCAGAGGCTGTAACGCAGGCTTGTGTGTGTTGGAAGAAGAATTACCATCAATACAGACTCAGCGTCCAGCGCTAGCTGAGTCAGACTGGATGGCGTCAAGGTCTAGCCTGCCTGACTATTTTGCAAATAGATGATGGTTGATCCCTAGCCGCTCGCCATTTTTATATTGGGTTGCTCTTTTACCTGTTTGATAAAGAGTGCCAGCATTATCAGCGCCATCGCGGTGATTTCCAATTGATGCAGCTCTTCTCCTAGCAATACCGCGCCAGTTAACATGGCAACGACTAGCTCTAGTGATCCTATCAATGCGTTTTTATCCACATTCGACCGAGGAGCGCCAAGCATAAACAGTACTTGAGGGATGGCGGCTGCGAGTAATGCTATGCCTAATAATGCGCCATAACCTAACGCAGTGACTGGTAACACTTGCATGGGAGATAGCCAAATGGCTAGTGGCAGTAAGATAATAATATGGCCGATAGTGATCCAGGCCATACGATTGGTGGTTGGGATCTTTTTTCGCGGGTTAGATAAATACTGTACTTGGCTGGCGACTACTAGCGGTGCCAGAAAACAACTGGCGAGGGTGAACCATAGATCGGCAGAGATAGTTTGTGGACTAACCGTTAAGGAGGCGGCAATCGCCACCAGGGCGGCTGAAATCAACGCATTTTGTGAGGGTGCCCTGCGGTAAATGACCCAGCCAATCAACACACTGAAAACCGGATAGGTATAATAGATCAAGATAGCGGTAGCGGCGGGCAGTACTTGCAACGCATGAAAGAAGCTATAGATAGAGATACCGCCGGCGATGCCCAGTAGTAAGGTTCGCAGCGCTTCAGCTCGGTTTTCACGAGGGGTACGCAGGAAAAAAGCAAAGAGTATTGCCGGAATAATAAAGCGGTACAAACTCACCATTTCAGGCCCCAGTCCCTCCTTAAACAACAGCTGTCCAAAAAGTGGATTTAGCCCGTAACAGAAAGCCGCCAGTAGTACTAAATACTGACCAGAACTGGATTGTTCGCTGCTCAAAATTGTTGTTCTCCTGAGTTAATAGGGATGAATTAGGCGGAGTAGCAATCATCAAAGCTTAATCCCCGCCCCTTAGCGCGGGAACTGGTTAGAAGCCAAAGACGCTAGCAGTAAGATGGTTGGTGTCGCGAGAGGGCTTGGCCCGAAGATCGTTATCAGCGCTGACAATACTGTGCTTTTGATTAAATAAATAGTGAATAATTCTAAGGATTGATTAATAGTATGCATCTATTGTAAGCGCCTTTTTGCCTTTTTGCCTAGTTGGACGGATGAGATGACGAGATGAAGCTAGATATCAAACATTGGGCAATGCTCAAAGCGATTGGTGATACCGGTACTTTAAGGCAGGCCGCTTTCACGTTGGGCATCACCCAATCTGCCTTGAGCCATCGACTCGCAGAAGCAGAGCGGCGCTTAGGCGGTCTGCTGTTTGAGCGAGAGGGCCGCAGGTTGCGCCAGACATCGGCTGGGCGCGCCATGACCCAAACTGCTAATCAGATTATCCCCACGCTCCAGCGCGCTGAACTGGATTTCTCACAGGCGGCTGACAATGAGATTACAGTGGTGCGATTTGGGGTTGCCGCCTATAGTTGTTATCACTGGTTACCTGCTTTTTTAGCTAACATGTCTGAGGTCGAGCCGGGTATTCAGCTGGAGTTGGTTGCCTCTGCCACCCAAAACCCACTGCGCAATCTTCAAGAGGGCACTGTGGATGTGGTGTTGGCTCCCGGGTATTTGGCGGTGCCGGGGTTGGAGGCAATTGCTGTCTTTCAAGATGAGTTAGTATTAGTAACAGAGGTTAAACATAAGCTGGCAGGCAAAAAGTTTATTGAAGCTGAAGATTTAGCCGGTGAAGATTATTTAAGTTATAGCAAAACAGCACAGCCTGGATTTGAGTATGAGCGATTTATTCGCCCCTCTGGAATCGTCCCGCACTTGGTGACTGTGGTTGAAGTGACCGATGCGATTGTAGAGTTAATTGCCTCGGGATTCGGGGTGAGTATTCTGTCGCAGTGGGCTGTACAATCAGCCATTAACAGTAATAAAGTGGCGGTGATGAAAGTGAGTGCCAGCGGCTTGGATCTGGATTGGTCGGCATTGTTGCGCAACAGTGAACCCACTGGCTCTGCTGCCAGAGTGCTGTCGGTTAGATTGGCACAATGGTTTCAAGCATGACTTATTTGGTTGTAGGTAGATGGTGAAAGAAGCGGATTTATATAGACCGGTAAAAGAATTTTTACAGAAGCTTGGGTTTGAGGTGAAGGGCGAGGTGAAAAATTGCGATTTACTGGCGGTGAAAGCGGATTGTGCCCCCTTGATAGTCGAGCTTAAATTGACCTTTTCACTGGAGTTAGTACTGCAAGGTGTGGCTCGCCAAGCGCTCAGTGATGATGTTTATCTGGCTATTGCTGTCGGGGAGACGGCATTAAAGCGACGTAATTGGCGAAACAAACAGTCGGCTTGTCAAAAGCTGTGTCGTCGTTTAGGGCTGGGCTTAATGTTGGTGCGGGCCAATGCTGACCATCAACAGGTACAAATACTACTAGATCCAGCGCCTTACTCCCCACGAAAAAATAAAGGCAGACAGGCTAAACTGTTAAAAGAGTTTAACAGCAGAGTGGGAGATCCTAATGTGGGCGGGGTCAATAATATAAAAATTGTCACGGCCTATCGTCAGGCAGCGCTGAAATGCGCTCAGTTGCTGTTAAAGTGTGAAACGATGTCGGTCAAAGAAATACGTGAGCAAAGCGCGGTGACCAACGCGGCGGCGATATTGCAAAAAAATCATTACGGTTGGTTCGAGCGCGTGGTAAGGGGAGTTTATCGTTTAACCGCAAAAGGGCAGAGTGAGATGTAACTCATCGGTTCATGATGAATGAATATAGAGATATAAGTTAATGGTTAGTTGCCCCTCTGATTAATACAGTCCCCGTATTTAGGGTGATTTAATCAATGGGGCAGGTTTATGTTATGTTTTTTCCCACAGCGATGGGCATGGTTAAGTTCTGCCAGCCATTACACCGCCGTCCACATCCCAAATTGCACCGGTCACCCAAGCGCTCTGCTGCGATAATAAAAATGAAATGACGTTAGCGACATCTAAAGGTTCGCCAATGCGTCCTGATGGGTGCATTGCATTAAAGGTGCGCAGCGTCGCATCAATCTGATCTTTAGCAATAAAACTCTCATAAACGGGGGTGCGCACCACGGCAGGCGAGACTGCATTGACCCGGATATTACTATCGGCAAGCTCGATCGCAAGATGTTGGGTCAGGGCGTGCATGCCTGCTTTTGCCATAGAATATGCGGAAGAAGGCGTCGCTTTGATCGCTTGCTTTGCCCACATAGAGCCAATGTTTACCACTGAACCCGAATTGTTTTTCTGCATGTTTTTAATCACGGCTTGAGTAATAAAGAATAATGCTTTATTTAAATCGTGATAGACATCAAAGTCTGCATGGTTATGCTCAAGGAATGCCTTGGGCATAAAACAGCCCGCGGCATTCACCAAGTATTTGATGTGGCGGGGTTCTCGCTCAATTTTCTGCTCTAACACTTTCATATCATCAATTTGGTATAAGTCTGCTCGATAAACTTCTAGGTTTCCTAAATGTTTAAGCTGATGTTCTGCTGAGGCTAAATGGGCTGGTGAGCGACCGATGATACAGACGTTTATGCCCTTTTCTAAAAGTAGTTGCGCTGTTGCCATGCCTATGCCGCTACTACCACCAACAATATATGCAACTTCATTATTTTTCTGTGTCATGATATGACTCCAAGAGGTTATAGATTAATATAGAAATAAAGAGCAATACAGTCCTTGCTCTGTCTGGTAACAACAATTTACTAAGTAGCTACCTATTTGAAAAGTAGGTACTTTTTTGTATGGTAGGCACTTTAAGGTAACAATTATGATGAGCCCTGAGACGAGCGTTATAAAAATATATTCAGCGGGGAGAACGGGGGGATTAATTGAAACCATTTTTCGTTGTAAATGGTCGCTGACAGTATTTGAACTGATTTCTAATCAAATCAACCGACCTGGTGAAATGGTCAGAAAGGTAGATGGTTTGAGCACCAAGGTGTTGAATGACTGCTTAAAAACGAATGTTAAGTTTGGGATTTTAAAGAAACATTCGTTTGCAGAAATTCCTCCGAGGGTGGAGTATAGTTTTACTGATTATGGCGAAAAGTTCATCGCCATAATTCATCAAATTCAAACGCTTGAAGATGAAATGGATGAGCCAACAGTATAGTGCTATAAGTGCCTATGCCCCTGTTTTAAGCTGCAACGAGACAGTGGGCAATGGGGCATTATGTGGGGTGCTAGATCAAGAGGGCTTTAAATTTTGCCAAGGGGCATACTAGCCAATGACTATCCGGTTCTTGCCCGATTTTTTGGCGGATAAAAGCGCCTGATCGGCACGGAAAATTAATTTACTGGGCTGGTCAGCAGCGGTTTTGTGAGAGAGGCCCATGCTGAGTTGGATCTTGATCGAATGCTGTTCAATGTCGAAGCAGTGCTCGGCAAATTTTTTCTGTAGCTGCTGGGTGAAAACCAGCGCTTCGACGCTATTACAGTTGGGCATTAAAATGACAAACTCCTCTCCACCCCAACGGCACAGTACATCCGACTTCCTGCTGGCCTGCTGCATTAGCCTGGCAACTTCAATTAATACTTTATCACCGAAGGGGTGGCCGTATTGGTCATTGACCTCTTTAAAATTATCGATGTCGATAATCACTGCGGCTAAATCAGTATTGTTGCGAGTGGCGTAATTAAACAGTTGCTCAAAAATAGGGTCGAACATTTGCCGGTTGTTGAGGCCGGTGAGTTTGTCGGTAGTGGCCATTATCTCCAAGCGCTTTTGGTAGCCCCCCAAAGTGAACCAGCTAATAACCAGTACCGCTACAGTAATTAACAGTGATATCAGCAGATTGATCAACAGGGAGTCAAAGAGGCTGTTATTGAGGTTTTGATCGCTTCTTTTGATGATCAAGTACCAGTGGAGCTCCTCTACATAACGGCTGTCGAACATGATTTTATGCAGGTCTTTTCGGTAGCTGAAAGAGGCGCTTTTTTGACTGAGTATGTGCTGCTTTATGCTGCTACCGTCGATGACCTGCTCGAGATTAAGCGATTTGCTCGACGCCGGTCCGCGCAGGGTAACCTCACCCTTTAAATCGATGAAAAAAATCTCACTGTCGTACCTTTGCTGGTAATCTTCAATAATTGCCTGCACTTTCGACAGTGATAGTCCGACACCGGTAATACCTAAAAAATCACCTTTATCATCAATAACTTTATAATTGATAAAGACGGTTAGAGAATTGTCGGCAGAGGCGTCGAAATCAACATTCAGTTGATGACTGACACTCATCTCTTTTGCTTGAAAATACCATCTATCTGTCGTCGAGTTGTTATCGATGGTTTTTAAAATCCCACTGGGGTGATAATAATTCAAGGTTTTGTCAGAGATAAAAAAACTAGTGACGGTATCGTAGCTCGACTGGATGTTTTCTAAATACTTTCTTATTTTAGTGGGGGACTCTTCACCAGCAGTGATCCAATCCTTTAAAAAGGTATCGTTGGCCATCAATGAGGAGATAAGAATAGGTTTTAGCAGGTCCCGCTGAATTTCAGAATAAATATTATCGCCAATCAGCGGCAAGGTATCGGTACTGATCTGTTGCGTGAGTGAATCTCGGGCGACAAAATAACCGACCATGCTGGTGGCTATAAAGCCAAGCGATAAAATACTGCCCAATAACAGCATAAATTTAATTTGATTTGACAAGAGGATCTCATTCTACAGTGGAGGTACGAATAGCCGTCTGATACCAAAGGCTTAATTTTCAGACACTATACTATTAAGGGCAGTGTAAGTTAATAGCGAGAGTGATGCTATTACGAATGATTTGGTGGCTTAGCTGAACTACTCATCATGCTGTTAAGGGTTACGCAGAAATTGCTGCTAAGCGCCTGAAATTATTGAGAGAGCCAGCAGCACTCACGAAGGGCTTGATCTTAGCTGTACAGAGTTGCAGAGCCATGACTACTGGTGTGACTGACCGTGGAATAACTCTTGGTGATCGTGAAACATTTCAATAAGCGCGTTCATCATCATTCGCACTAGGGCTGATTTTCGCAAGTCTTGGTGAATCAGTAGGTAGAGACTAGCGCTTTCATCTTCAATAGTCTGTAGTTTTTCAAGGCGTGGTTCTCTATCGCCGACAAAGCAGGGTAATATCCCCAAACCGCAATTTTGCACCATGGCATCTAAAATAGTGACGCCGTTATTGGTGCGAATCACCGGTAATTTGTCTTGCAGTTTTTGACGCAGCCACCGCTGGCTGCTGAAATAGACGTGCTCATCGTCAAAGCCAATCCAGTCACATTCACGATATCTGCGCTCTGTGGCTGCCGCTGGGTTTTGGCGTAGATAGTCACGACCGGAATAAATTGCGTAGTGGTAGTGCCCTAGTGGTTTGGCGATGATATCTGGTAGATCTGGGACGCATTTTCGAATCATTATGTCGGCCTCGCGCCGCGACAGGTTAGCGGCGGTATGCGCGATGGATATTTCGATTTCAATGTTGGGGCATTTTTGTCGCAATTGTGGTAAATGAGGCACCACAAACTGGGCAATTTGCTCGTACATTGAAATGCGTACACTGCCTTTAACCGGAGTGCTAAAACTTGCCTGCTGGCGAATGACAGCACTGGCAGCGCGCTGCATGTTTTGCGCCAATGGTAATAATTGCTCACCGTGGGTGGTGAGTACTAAACCATCGGGGAGGCGGTCAAAAAGTTGAGTATCTAAGCTGTGCTCTAAAGATTTCAAACGCCTACCAACAGTAGGTTGGCTGATATTTAATGCTCTGGAGGCCGCCGATAAGGTACCTGCCTCGAAGATAGATAAAAATATTTTTAAATCGTCCCAAGCAAAATTCATCAAATGCCTCCCTGTGGCTTATGCAATTTTGTATGGCTGCTATTAATAATACTTTAGCGCTATACATATATTTTTACTATAAGCTAGATTTAGTGCTGAGCAAAGCAGTATTAACTCAGACCTGTATACTTCAGCTACAAATTCCCAGCCAGGGGTGTCAGTTATTCAAGCGCGAGTGTGGGTCGGTAATATTCGGGCAAGAAAATCAAGGGCACTGTTCCCAGCCAGTAGTTGTATCAAATTTAATCACTCATGCTCTAAAAGAGCGGCTAGGAGTAGCAATGTATTTTAATCAGAAGTTGTGGTCGTTGACCAAACAAGTGCGACCTAAAATATTGGCATCCGTATTGATGGGGCTGGTGGGGTCGATGTTGGGTATAGGCAGGCTATTACTGCTGGGTTTGCTGATTGCAAAAGTCATTAACGGCGCCAGTTTGGCAGAGACAATGCCTCTAGTGTTGGCGACTTTGGCGGTATTACTTTGTTACTCGCTCTGGGAGTATCAACGATTGATGTTAACGCATCGCACCGCCGCCAAAGTACAGCATAAATTGCGCACCGCGCTGTTTGATAAAATGATTGATTTGGGGCCGGCATTTTTTTCTCAGCAGCGCAGTGGTGAGATGAGCAATGCGGCAGTGGAGGGTGTTGAGCAGTTAGAGATATACTTCGGGCGCTACTTACCGCAGTTGTTTGTGGCGGCTATTACTCCGCTGATGATCTTTTTAGTGGTGGCACAAATAGATCTGCCAGTGGCGACGGTGTTATTGGTGGCGGCGCTGTTCACCTTGTTTGCCCCGAGTGTTTTCCAGCGTTTTGACAGCGAGAGGTCGATGCACCGAGCGACGGCGTATAAGGCCTTTGCCTCAGAATTTCTCGATTCGCTGCAGGGCTTGGTCACGTTAAAAGCCTTTGGTCAGAGCCAGGCGCGTGCCTCTAAACTGGCCGAAAAAGCCCATCATCTGTTTCAAAGCACCATGTGGGTGATGGCCACCAATGCGCTGGCCCGCGGTATTACCGATATTGGTATTACCTTGGGGGCAGCCAGTGCACTGGCGCTATCTGCCTATCGGGTCGATGCCGGACTGATGTCATTTGAAGCATTGTTATTAGTCTTATTGCTCGGTGTCGAAGTGTTTAGGCCGCTGCGCGAATTGCGCTCTTTGATGCATGCGGGGATGTTGGCCCAAGCGGCAGCGGCACAAGTATTTTCGGTGCTGGAATCTAAAACGACGATAATCGATCGGGCGAGCGAGTTTCAGGCGCTCAGCCGCGATGATCTCTCGATTAGCTTTGAACAGGTTAGCTTTAGTTATCAGCGCAAAACCACAGCAGCTTTGGTTGAATGTGCGCCACTAGTGCACGATAACTTGAGCTTTACGATTAAGTCGGGGCAGCGTATCGGAGTGGTGGGCAGCAGCGGCGGCGGAAAAACCACGATCGTAAATTTACTGTTGCGCTATTACGACCCGCAGGGGGGAGTGATTCGCATCGGTGGTGTCGATATTCAAAAAATGCCACTCGAGCAACTGCGCGCGCAGTTTTCGGTCGTATCACAAGATAATTATTTATTCCATGGCTCTATCCGCGACAACTTAACCTTGGGCTGCGAGCATGTATCTGATGCAGCGCTGATAGCAGCGGCTAAGGCGGCCAATGCCGATACTTTTATCACTAAACTTGATCAGGGTTATGACACGGTGATTGGTGAGCGCGGAATGTTGTTATCGGGCGGACAACAGCAGCGATTATCAATTGCCAGAGCACTACTTCGCGATGCGCCTATCCTTATTTTAGACGAGGCGCTCTCCTCGGTGGATGCCAAAAATGAGGCGCAGATTCAACAGGCGCTCAATACTCTGATGCGTGGACGCACTTGTCTGATACTGGCGCATCGGCTCGCCAGTATCATTGATTGTGATCAAATCATGTTACTCGATAAAGGCCGTGTGGCCGAAATGGGCAGTCATACTGAGTTACTTGCGACCAAGGGTAAGTATGCGCAGTTAATGTCGGCGCAGCATTTGGCACAACAGCAGAGCTTAGATACTGCCCCCTCGCTGGATGAACCCCAGTTTGCAGTGTCCGAAGAGGTGAGCGTAAAATCCATCAAAGCGTCGACTGCTGATGCGCAAAGCAACATTATTCAGGGGGATAAACACAGCTGGCGACAGGTGATCGGCATGTTGTTATCTTTCGCTGTCGACTGGAAAGGCCGCTTAGTCACGACCTTTTTGCTGGGGGTGTGTCGGGTCTTTAGTTATATCGGGGTGAGTGTCTTCTCCGCGCTGGCAGCGTTTGCGGTAAAAAACGGGCAGGATTACCAGCATTGGCTAGCGCTGTTGATTTCCAGCGCCGTATTAGCGGCGCTCTTACACTGGCTTGAGTCTTGGTTAGCCCATGACATGGCCTTTAGAATGCTAGCGCAGATGCGCATCAAGTTGTTTGTTCAGTTAGAACGCTTGGCGCCGGCCTTTATGATCAGGCACCGCAGTGGCGATTTAATCAATCTGGCCACCCACGACGTAGAAATGGTCGAATACTTTTTTGCCCATACTATCACCCCGGTATTCGTCGCTATTTTAGTACCTAGCTCGGTGTTGTTACTACTGGCTAACTTCTCGTGGGTATTAGCAGCAGCCCTGTTGCCTTTTATATTGTTGGTGTTTTTGATGCCAGTGCTATTTCGCCAGGGCTTAGACAGCGCCGCGGGCAGAGCACGCGTTATGTTAGGCAGTTTATCTGCGCACACCGTGGAGTCGCTGCAGGGTCTCGCTCAGTTAATTAACTATCAGGCCAGTGAGCAACGCCGAGCTGCCTTTGCCGGCTTGATCGCCGAGCACCAAGTGCATCGCTATCGCTTTTTTAAGATCAGCGCACTACAGAGTGTCAGTGTCGAATTTATCACACTAACGGCGGCGCTATTGATGTTGGTGATTGCCACGCCATTGGCGAGCGCCGGAGTGTTTGACGCAGGTTACCTGCCGCTAATCGCACTGGCCTCGGTGGCGGCTTTTTTACCGATTATTGAAGTGGCCGATGTCGGCAGACAGCTGTCAGAAACCTTAGCGGCGACTAGCAGGCTAATGCAGGTAGAAGAAACAGAACCGGTCGTGGCAGATACCGGTAAATTAACCCCTGCCTTTGCCTTAAATACTAGCAAGGCACTGCAGGTGGAGTTCAAAGGTTTATCGTTCAATTATCACTGCGAGTCACCTCAGGTATTATCGCAGGTTGATTTAGTCATTGAAGCGGGTACTAAAGTCGCATTAGTCGGAGCTTCAGGGGCGGGTAAAAGTACCTTGGCGCATCTGTTGATGCGCTTTTGGGACCCTCAACAGGGCATGATTAGTATTGAAGGCGTTGATATAAAAGACATGCCGCTCGATCATTTTAGACATTGCGTGGCTATCGTGGCCCAAGATACCTATCTGTTTAATGCCAGCATTCGCGATAACTTACTGATGGCTAAACCCGATGCCACCGAGTCTGAACTGTTAGCGGCGATCGAAATGGCCCAGTTAGCTGATTTTATTGGCAGACAGAGCTCGGGGCTGGAGACCTTAATCGGCGAGCGCGGTTTTGCCTTATCCGGTGGTCAGCGTCAGCGCCTATCTATCGCCAGGGCTTTTCTACGCGATGCGCCGATTCTTATTTTAGATGAGGCCACTTCCCACTTGGACTCGATAAGCGAGGCGGCAGTACACCGGGCGCTACAACAGTTGATGAAGCACCGCACCACCTTAGTGATTGCGCATCGCCTGGCCAGCATTGAAGATGCCGATAAGATCGTGTTGATGGACGCCGGTACCATTATTGAGCAGGGCAGTCATCAGCAGTTGTTGGCGCTAAACGGACACTACGCACAGCTAGTGAGGTATCAGCGCTCTCGACAAGCGGCATAACGCTAGTGCTGATGGACGCGTGTCATTATAGAACCGGGCAGTCATCAGCCGTTGTTCGCAAAAAAAACGGACACTACGCACTATTAAGTCAGATATCAGGGCTCTCGACAAGCGGCTTAAATAAAAGCCAGGGAAGGTGCCGATCATATCTTGCTGAGTGCTGCCGGTGCCATTATTGAGCAGAGCAGTCATCAGCAGTGGTTGGCATTAAACGGACACTAGGCACTATTAAGGTCAGGTATCAGTGTTCTCGACCAGCGGCATAAAGCTAGCTTCAGGGAAAATGCGATAAGCTAGTGCTGATGGGCGCCGGTGCAGGGCAGTCATCAGCAGTGGTTGGCATTAAATGGACACTACGCACTATTAAGGTCAGATATCAGCGCTCTCGACATGGGGCTTAAGCTAGTGGGATGGCTAATCAACTGCGCTTTGAGGTTGCTTAATAGCTGCTTCGCGTCGCGCCAGATCATCAAAATCTGCCTTAATTATTGTCGATACCCCTCAAAGGTAAGTACTTTTTTTCTAGAAATAAATACCATAGGCTATGAATAATCCCAGCTTGTGTAGGCCAGTGTTTTGTCGTCTCGCATAGGTTTATCTTTTCTCAATTATTATGTATGTTATGTTTAATTGATGGTTAGTTCTCGAATACATATCTGGCTAGATGGGGTGGTCGATGAGACATATTAAAAAGTATATTGTGCTGCTGATGTTTTCTAGCTCCATCATGGCTGTTGAACAAGTTAGAACCATCCCCCCACAAGCAAAATCTGACGGCAGTCACGGTTATTATATCGGTTTGTTAACGCTGGCATTGGAAAAAACGCGTGACCAGTACGGTCCTTTTACGCTAAAGTTTAGTCGGCCGCTGCAGCAGGGACGAGCCCTGGTAGAGTTGAAATACAATAGGCGCATTGATGTGTATTGGGCAGGTACATCTATTGAGAGGGAGCGAACGCTAAGAGCTATTAGGATCCCACTGTTAAAAGGGTTGTTAGGCTATCGCCAGTTTATTATTGATAAGTCCAAGCTCAGCATGTTCTCAAAAATAAATACCCTGCAAGATTTGAAGCTCTTCAAGGCCTGCCAAGGAGCCCACTGGCCCGATTCTGATATACTGGAAAATGCTGGATTGCAGGTGATCCGAAATCCGATTTTTGATAATATTTTCAAGCAATTAAACGCTGGTCGCTGCGATTATTTTCCTCGTGGTGTCTCTGAAGGAGGAGCAGAAGTAGCCGTCTTGAAAACTCGCTACCCCAATTTTATTTGGTATCAGAGATTAATCTTATATTATCCATTTGCCCCCTGTGTCAGACTAGTTGTCGCCTCTAATTATTAGTTAGAGGTAATGAAAATGAAGCAGTTTTTTACTCAGTCA